>JAPPNA010000123.1 GCA_028873925.1 Bacteroidota bacterium
ATGTTGCTACTGTGGTCTTGCAGCCACGCAAACTCGGGGTCATTCCGCAGGACCGTAAAACGCCGGGTGAATTGCCGCGCAGAGGTACGAGGCTTCCTCGTGCAGTGCGCTTTTGCCTCAGCGTACTGCTGTCGCTCAGCAGGTAGTTCCAAACAAAGCGGATGGCACCGGCCAACCGGTCGAGCCGCTGGTAGCCCGCGACCGATCCTGCCCGCATTCGGTACTCACTGGTGCGGTAGCACCATGTGTCGGTTGATGCGTTTATTCCGGCAGCGGCCATGGTGTCATTGGAGTTGACATTGTGGGATCTCCCGGCAGAGTATGCCCGCCCTCTTTTGAGTCGGACAATGTTCGGCTCCATAGTTTTGCAAGAGGCTCAGTTGTTCGGTCTGGGTGTCCTTCGGAGAACCCAGGACAGCAAGGGCATTACTGCTCATAATCGGGTGGGCTCGCAGGACACATAGGTTCCAGACATGGGCCACCTCAACCTTGAGGCTCAGCACGGTGCCACCTTCCAACCCCATTTCTATGGATTCATGATTCGAAACCCGCAAAACCTCCACACGGCCGTTCTCATCCGTGACGGGATTCGTACGGATAGTATGGTTCCGCTTCCTTCCACAGCCCATGGCACGCATTTGGGCGAAGCAGGTTTTGATTCTCTCGTAACATTTCATGGAGATCAGGAGATTCCTGGTGGCGGCCCTATAGCGGACCGAAAAAGGAGGCTTCTTCCGCCAACAGACACGGGGTGAGTCGTGGCCGACACGCTGACCCGGCTTGGCGGTCACGGACGGATTCACAACCCCGTCACTGAGGCTAAACCCGATTGACTTGAATCACGCACAATAGCCACCACATAGACTGCCGGTTCCGGCCTCATTTTCAAATTACCGATCGCGTATGCCATAGCTCTTCGCAGCGCACATCCAGGGCTGAGCTGGCACGTCAGACTGCCACGAGCCACCGCCTGGATATTCAGATGGATTGTGGCCACCAAATGAGATTGAAAGTGGCCACCCGGGTTGAGCTTCCCCGCGGTAAGACTGGAGACAGACTCATCAAGTGCGGACGGAGGTTTAACTGATGGGCCCAAAACACTTGAAGGATCATCAATCCGAAGTCGCCGGATTCAACGCCTCTCCCGGCACCCACAGATGCCGGCTCAAATCCACGCACCCCTCCGCGTCAAACGTCACACCCTCGCTGCGCAGCAACAGCTCCATCAGATGCGGCTCACCAAACTGACGCTTACCCGTTAAGGCCCCGTATCTGTTGACCACTCGGTGACAGGGCAGTCGGGTGCCCTTGGACGCGCGCAATGCCCAACCCACCGTTCGTGCAGCACTTCGGGAACCCAGAAACTCAGCGATGTGACCATATGTGGTGACCCGGCCATGAGGAATCAAGGCCACCGTCTCCCATACACGCCGAAAAAAATCCAGATCACCCATCAGTTCTGTTACACCCCCGAGGACATACGCGGGTTGCCGCCCGCTGCCAATACGTTCACCCCTCCATTGGTTCCCCGCTTGCGCCACATCTTACAGTTAATTTGAATTCCCCTGCACTCACATCCTCCACAACGATCATCTCAACTTGGGCCGCGCTGGAACCGTCACTCAGATCCAACGAATTATCTTCGTGCACAGTTCGGCTTTCGTTGTGATAACCACAACTCACCGGCGGAGCAGGACACCCCATGCGCGGCGTGATTTCGCAGGTGACCGTGTATCGGGATTCGCGGTTGGAGTCAAGACCGCGAGGGTAACATTTCAAGGTACAGCTCCAGTTCGGATTCGCCGACTGCCTCGATGTACGGATGCGGCCACCTCGCGGACACGGCGGACCGGCACAAGATCGCTCAATTCCGAGACCACCCCAGTCGCGTCCAGCACCCGGAGCAAGTCAATCCACCGCGCTCACATCCGAACGCGCTCCATTCGGAGGTAGCCGGATACCTTGGAAGATGCCTGCTTCCCTCCCCGGAGCGAACATGTGGGGCATAATCCGCTGCATGCTCCAGCACCAGATCCCGAGCTAAAGTGCAGTTCAATCCGCCCCAATTCCCCGGCAAAACCATGCCCCCAAGGTGGGCCGAATCAATCTGAATTTACATGCAGCCCCGAAAAGGCGCGCGATATCTGGCTCAAGGCTCCGGTATACTTCCGTTCATCTTTCACGCCCCAAGACACGCACTTGCGGTAGCATGATCCAGATGCCGTGTGCGCCGTCCACCCGACATCCGCAGATACCCTGGGCAGTCTTGATCCGGATTGCAGCTCGGGACTTGTCGCCGGTTTAGTTGCGCGACCTTTACGGCTCCGTTTCACTCATGAGCGAACGATGCCTTATGAACGAATCACCAGGCGTAGAATCCGAAATGTGCCGCGGGACCCTCCCGGATCCCGCACGATGCCCTCCGAATCGCCCCCTCGGGTGAATCCGTTCGGAAGAAGCCGAAACAGCGGGATAGCGCAAACCTGAATATCATGTAGCGCACACTATGCTGAACAGACCAGGTGGACCGCATTGTCTCAACCGGTGGCCCGCAACGTCAAAATGTCCAGTCAGGCACAACCCGGCGACCATCCTGTATCTCAATGCCGAGGCCAAATCTGATCAGGGGAGCATTCACTTACGACCCCGACCTACAACCCTCCTGCGGGCTGGGCGTAAAAGTGCGCAAATACGTCTTGCAATGTCTGACGACCAGCATATCACTGAGCATGTGATTGATGATCGCGGCGAAGCTGCGCACTTCCATGGACGTACGCGCATTCGCAACAAAGTCCAGGAGCTTCTGAAACGTGTGGGCCAAGGCGTAAGCCCGGGTACATGCGTGCTAATAGAAGGGGCCCCCGGTGCTGGCAAAACAGCCCTGCTCCAAAAGATCGTCTCGGAGGCCCCAGAAAACTGGCTGGTGCTCCACCTGAAGCCAGGAGACTTGGGAGATAAAGAGCGAATGTCCAACATCCTGGGCTGGGACTACGTCACCGTTCGGCAGAAGTCTTGGGATTTTACGCCAAAAGGAATCGGCCGATCGGGATCAAAGATACTGGCGGGTTTACCGCGAACGATGGATGTCATCAACGCATTTGCCCGGAAAGAGCACAGCACATTGCTGTTTGTCCTGGACGAAATTCAGAGGATCAGCGAAATCGAACGGACTGATACCCGACAGGAGGTGGCGGATACGATGGAAGCCCTCATCAACGGGGAGTTATCAGGAAAGATAGTCCTGCTTGCAGGTGGTCTTGAGCACAGCTCCCAAGCCATCAGGGATGTCGGTGCCTCCCGTTTGCGCGGCGGCGCGACGGAAAGAATCGGCAGACTATCCGAAAAAAGCACCCGGGCAGTCGTCGGCGGCTGGCTGTCGGATATTGACGACCTGGAAGAGCACTTGCCCAACGCCATAGAGGTGATCGCCAGGGAGTCCCACGGATGGCCGCAGCATATTGTGGCACTATGCTCTGGGGTGCGGGAGTTCGTAAAACGGAGAGAATCCGGCATCAAGATCCTCCCAGGTGAGACACCACTGTCCCGGGGATGCCAATACATGCGCTCTTTCTACGCTGAAAGGTGCGTCGCGATACATCCTGACGCTGCAGCCCTTCTGGGCTGCGCTATCGGGATGCACCCGCCAGGGAAACCATGGTCAGAGATCATCCTCACCCGGCTGTTCCAGAAACTGGAGGCGATAGGCGGGCCGCCAGCGAAGGAAGTCCTAATGGCAGCACTCCACAAAGGTGTCCTAGCCAGGCATCCATTTGGCTGGCGGATAACGATCCCCTCTTTGGAGACGTATCTCGTCCGTCAGTTTGAAAGGTACAAGACCGTGCAGCAGGACATGGCGAATGCCATGCATGACATGGCAGCAGACATGAGCCGCCTGTAAGAGTGCAAAAGGCCTGTTGAGAACGAGTCAACCCATCATTTATCCGAGCAGCAAGGGGCGGCTGGCCGGGAGCATTAGCCGATAACGGTAGGTAGTTTTGATCTGCCCAAACGGTTGATGCTCGTTAGGCGCGGCCCTGCCCGGGGCGAGAAGGGAAATCGCAGCAACAACTGAATCTGTTTGCGGATCATCCCTCAACCGGAAAGGCAGCCAGCTGCGGTTGCACCTTTTCACCCACGGACCTATGGCACGGCTGAAGGAACAGGGCCTGAAAGGCTCCGAGAGGGCCGCCACGCAGCAGGATCGGCATACGGCCGCTAAAGATTGCCGCCGCAGCCGCGTACGCATCTTTAAGCCTTTACTAAGTTCATTCTATCTTTGGCGGCCGCTGCGCATGTACTGGCCGATGTATGTACGCATCCGCCGGCTGGTGCGTAAGTGGGGGCCTGTTCGGTCCGGCCTGACCTCGCAGCTGCAACAGCAGTGGACAGGCGGATTCGTCCTTTCCGCGCCCGGCCAACGCGTCTGAATCAGTGCTTGCCGGAAAAGTTGCGTAACGGCCGTGCATTCACTGCACGCTCTTTCGGTTGGCACTCGTCCTGTAGGGAGTCATTACCGCCCGACATCGCGGTAGGGACCCTGGCTTCCCGGGGCCCCCCGCACAGATCCGTACGTGCGCGTTAACGCATACGGCTCCTG
>JAPPNA010000105.1 GCA_028873925.1 Bacteroidota bacterium
ACCTCGCCAGGCGGACTGAACGCACGGAAAAATCACCGATCACCGGGCCGAAAAGACGATAACAGGGGTCAACACCCACCAAATGCACCGTTATCGGGGTCAGACCCGGCTAAATAACCTCAAAAATGTTCGGCCGCGGAGGCAAAAAAGTCTGTCAGAGACGTATTGTTCCTGTGACTGTTACAGATGGGGTTAATACCCCAAATCAGTCCGTTTTGCCGTGCTTACACCATCCGGGGAGCCACGCATTGGAGACAAAAGGAAGGGGCTAAAGAGCAATTCCTTGCGCTGCAGGAAGATCTGGCCACCTACAACGCGCAGGACACGCTGACGCTGTACGGGCATGCAGGACGCGGTGTACCGCGCATATTGCCCTGAAGCTGCGCCTGCGCCAATGGATACCTGCGCCAGAGCGTCGCGGCTATCTGGCGCTGTTGGAGATTGAAGCCGGTTTGCGGCACCTGCCCCACGCCGCCCAGCTATGCGGTCCGTCTTGTTCAAGGACGATTCCGGGGCCGCTCAGTGCGCGTAAACTCAAGTTGCATGGGTAAACACCCGGAAAAAGCGCGCCCAGCGCCATTTGAACGATCCCAAAAGGGGCTATTGGGCCTGGTCATAGCCCAAATCGGGCCGTTTTACACGAAACGGGCAGGTTTGCCCTGCTCACGCCATCTGGAGAAATATGCGTTCGACGCGGAAGGCACTTACCGGAAAACAGGCGACGAAAGGCAAAAATCGTGCACCAAAAACCAATGCAAGCGGTCCCCTGAAACAACTGCCAATAACCTTCATTACATCCCCAAACAAGAGACCCAAGAATGAGCGCCGAAAAGTGCCGCCCGGGTGGCCACCATCAATCTGAACAGATGGCCACTTTCAATCTCATTAGGGGGCCACAATCCATCTGAATATCCATAGGTTGCGCCATCCGCGATTCCGTCGGCGAACAGCCATTGAGTTTGCGCCCCACGGGGGCAGTGGGCGGCATGTCCGGTTTGATTCGCATCTGTCCCGTGCCTATATTGTTGCCTGACATCTCTGGGGTAGTTGTGGTTCTCCAACCCTCTCTGGCTCGGTTTCTATGAGAATCTACGGTCCTTGCCTGTTGTTTTTCGCTCTGATTGTGGTGAACGGATGCGATATTTCTGTTGAACTGGAGCCGAACCAAGACCGTACCGTACCGGACAGGTAAGGGCATGGTATGAGGCATCGCTGCCGCTGATGTTGGACGCTCATCAGAAAACTGGCGGGATGATTCTGGTCGCAATGGTACAGAAGTATCCACCTGACTGGAATCAGGCCAGGTACTGGCCACGCCCCGGCGGCGGCTTCTGGGCCGCGGTCCCGTTGGGTACGGACCAGCCCGTGGTCACCCGTTCGCACCCTAACATCACCGTTGTGCGGACCTTGGTGGCGGAGTTGGATGCCGCCGGGGACGCAGTCGGCGGCCAGCTCGTAGAGTTTATTGGCGAGACTGGTGTGGATCCGGGTGCCTTTGACGACCTTGTACGCGAGTGGTTGGACGGAGGCTTCGGGCATCGGGAAGTTCTGGTTGCAGAGTACAACATTGCCTACGCAGCGGAACAGGCGATGCTGTATGATCCGGCGGACAGCACGCTCACGCTGGTCGGACTGTCCTTGCAGCACAGGTCGCCATTGGGCAAGGCCCAGGCAGATGAAGAGTACTGCTGGGTAACTGACGTTATCCGGGAGAGATTTATCTGCCTTGAGATAAACGGGCATGAGACCTGCAGGGTCATTCCCGCAGAGATAGAGATTACTTGTGTTGAAACAGATTCGGATGGCGGCGGGGATGGCGGTGATGATGGGGATGGCAGTGGCAGCCCCAGTTTCACGCTGCTTTGTGAACCTGCATCGCCGCGTCGTGGGCAGACAACTACCTGTTCAGTTACGGTCAGTGGCGATCCTGAGCACGACATGACGCAGTACCGGTACAATTGGACCAGTTCGCTGGGAGCAACGTACTCGGATGCCGCAACCCGGGCCGGTACTGCCACCGAGGATGCCGAGATTTCGGTAGTCATTGAGAAACACGGTGCCTTGGATCCGTTTAAGGTGTCCGTGCAGGATCGCTCGCCTGGCTGGGCGTTTGAGACCCTCTATGCCGAGTTAGGTTACACACGCGAGCCCAAGCAGAAGCCGGGGCGTTATGGGTTCTATGAGGAATTAACCCCCACACTTCCACAGTACGACCACTTGGACTCCGGCCCGTGGTCGGGGCAGGCGCTGGTGTCAGAACCGCCAAAAAGCAGGCAGGGCAAGCTTAATGTGAGCGAGGACTTTGTTCCTGGAAGCTCCCTCTCCTATAACCTAAATGGCCTGCCTAACTGCGTGCCGACCCCTGTGGGTCCCAAGGTCACCTACCCTCAGGTCAATAGCCCCTGCGGCACGCTGGATGACATAAGTAAATTTAAAGCAGCCGTGGAGGCCCATGAACGGTATCATGAAAAGGGATACAGCGATTGTCTGACAGGAGCGACGGGGCAGTCATTCCTGCGGGCGTTTGAGAATCTGCACGGCCCCGGGAATGAGGTCATCGCGGCCGGCACGGCACTGTGGAACGAGTTTATCCCCAGGTACAAGAAGGCTGGTAAAGGAGGAACGTCGATCAATACCGGCAATTTCTGGCGCTATCTCTCGGGCTGGACGAACGCGAACGTAGCGGCAGGGGGTGAGCTAGGCAACCATGGATGCTAAAGGTCAAGAACATGAGAATCACATCCTTACTGCTGCTGCTGTTGATAACGGTTGCTGCGACCGCTCAGGACAATTCCTTTGTGTCCCCCGACATTTCCTGCAACGGGCTTATCATTATGGACGATCTGATGAGAGAACCGGTAGGCTGCCCAACGATAGAGAAGGCCCTTCGCCTCCTTAAAGAAGATCCGCTGGCATATCGGTACGGGGGGCAGGATGTTAACGGAACATACGGGTGGTACAGCATGTCCATGGCCTACGAAATTCTCCGCCAGGGATATGCCCCCAAAGTGGTGTTTTCCCAAGAGGAGCGAGATGCCCTGGCGGATGAGTTGGTTCAGCTTTATCTGCACGGCACCGATGTGCAGGCTCAGGTGGCCTTACACCTGCTGAGGGGTGCGGCCCATCCTCGGATAAGCAAGTATGGACATGATGTCCCGTATACCCGGGGCTTTGACCTGCTCTATGAAATCTACGAGGTGCTCGCTGTGGACCCCGCCGAACTCATATGCATGAATGCAGTATGCTCCAAGACCGCCGGCCGGGCAAACTCTGTCTTGGGAGCCATTAGAGCGTCAGGCGGTCAAAAGGGGCGGGAGTACGCGGCTCGGGCGGTTGAGGCGGCGCACGAGGCGTGGGAGGCATCGGAGCGCCGCAAAACGCAGCGTTAACACAATTGAGCGGTGCCGGTCTGGAGCACCGAAGCAGGGGGATATGTCATAAGTATTCCGGGTATACGGGGTAAATCCTTGACGCAGCAACCGAAACCGGCCAAAATCACTCTACGTACTACCCCAATCCGGCCCGGCTTCAGTTTTTCAGGCAAGCACTGCCATCACCCCTCCTTTTTGAGTTGACCTCGTGAATTATGTCACATAGATTGGTGGCATGCTCACGCAGAATCAGGTATTGCGCACCCTGAGCGCGCCGGAATCACGGGACCGGCTTGAGGCCGTAGTGGCTGATCCGCGGTTGACCACACGCGGAGTGATGGCCCGTGAGGTGTGCATAATCTTCAACTCTACGGATGCGCGCGGGCGTTTGCAGATCGCCACCTGGGCGGTGTTCCAGATTCAGTTGGTTAATAGGTGAGAGGCCTGGGGGGAGCTAGGTATTTCATAGATCGCTCCCCAGAGTTATCCCTCACGTTTTCCGAAGAGTATTCGCAGCTGGAATCAGCGCTGCGAGGGGCCAGCGAACCGGGCCGTGTGGTGCAATTGGAGCTCTTGAAGCAGTTCGGCCAGTTCGTCCAGCGCCTCAGTAGTAGTCTGGCATCGGAAGTGCCCGTTGAGAAGCCTAAAGAGGTCCCCGCGGAGGCGGAGATTGCGCCTCCGGCTCCGTCCACCGAAGTGCTACTAAGCGGCTATGGCGATGCGACATCGCTGCGCGAAGTACGCGGTGAGGCATTGGAGGTCTTTGACACGCGTCCTTTAGACGCGGAGGATTATGTCGCTCTTTGGGTGGACGCAATAGAAGTCTGGGGACGCAAGTTTTTACTTTGCATGGGGGTTACCGCGCAGGGCCGCAAGCACATGCTGGGCGTGGTGGAGGGCCGGGAATATGATCCTGCAGCGGCCGGGCAACTGCTGGATGATCTGGTGCGGCGCGGGCTGAATGCTTCGGAGGGATTGCTGGGTATCACCTCCGGCGCTGCACAGCTGCCCCGGGTACGGGCGGACTACTTTGGCCCGAAGCTGAAGTCCCAGTATTGCCAGATGCACAAGCGTCAGCGCGTGCTCAGCGTCTTGGGGGTGCAGGATAAGT
>JAPPNA010000080.1 GCA_028873925.1 Bacteroidota bacterium
TGAAAGACCGGAAACAGGACACCAGATCCACCTCAAAAGGTTTTACTAGGCCATAGTTTGGGGTAAGGGCAGCCCTATGGTGGGCAGGCAGTCACCGCCTTTAGGACGGATGCCCGCCCCATTCCCTCTGCGAACCCCGAGGCCTGCCGATCCATCTGTCCTTGGGCCTCGGGCCATTCATCTTCATCCTTGCGCTATCGGACGCTGTCATGGTGACCACAAAAGGGTGCTTTCCTCCAAGACTGAATTGTGCGGGAGGTTGGGCGCTCACGGGAAGCTGACTCAGTTATCCAAGGAAGCCAGGGCTGGCACCAGGTGGAGTGTCGCTCCGAAGGAGATGTGACTGCTTATATCCGGTGATCTCACGCCCAACGCGAAAAATCCATGGATTCGCGATGACGCGGCCACATAAAAGAAAGGTCACAGGTGGCTGGAACGGGAACAAGTGACCGGAGCAGTCCATATAACTTGGCTGTTTTGGCGTTTCGCATACCCGTAGCGGTCGTGTTTCCTGCGTGAACGTCAGTTTTGTGATCGAAACCGGCAGCAGTTGAGGGGAACACAGCCGCACTAATGCCGAGCGAAAAATTCTTGCATGTCAACAATTCCAAACCCCGCAGAAACGGATCCCGTAGCAATCCAATCGGCCGAGGCAGCAGATGCCTCCGGCGATAATGGGCAAACGGCCCCGGAACCTGAGTCTTCCGCTGCCGAGACCTCCGCACAGGAAGCCCCCGCCGCATCGGTGGAAGATGGTGCTGATGAGGGGCCCGCGCAGGAAGTCCCCGCCGCCGCCGTTGAGGCTGGTGCTTATGTGGCGGAAACGACTGCGAAAGATGAGAGCGAAGTGTCCCCTGAAGACGGTGCGGTGGAACCCTCCACCCCGGAATTGGCAGAGTCAGTACCGACTTCGGATGAGGATACGGCAGGCCCGGCATCCGTGCAGGATGATGATGAGGCATCGGAGCCCGCCCCGGAAAAGCCCTCCGCCATGATCGGCTATACAGGTGTCTTGACGGGAGAGGTCATAAAGCTGGAGGAACTGGAGGCCCGGCAGCAGGAGCATGAGGAGGAATCGGTGGATGCTGATCGATTGGCATCACTGATAGATGCGTCCGTCCCGGAGCTCATGCCGCAAACCATCGTCGCGGGCACGATCGCCGCGGTGTCAGACCGCGATGTGATCGTTAACGTGGGCTTCAAGAGTGATGCCGTCGTCTCCCGGAATGAATTCGGCCCTGAACTTAAGGTCGGAGACGAAGTGGAGGTGTTCGTGGAGCGGATGGAAAACCACTGGGGCCAACTTGTGCTGAGCAAGCTTAAGGCCGATCAGGTGCGCCGGTGGCAGACTATTGAGAAATCGTTTAAGGAGGAATCGGTCCTGGAGGGCGTGATCCTGCGCCGGATCAAGGGCGGCATGATTGTGGACCTGCTGGATGGCTTGGAGGCCTTCCTGCCTGGATCCCAGATTGATGTGCGCCCGGTGCGCGACTTTGACGCATATGTGGATCAGCGCATGGAGTTCAAGATCGTAAAGATCAATCCCTCCAACGAAAATGTGGTGGTGTCCCATAAGGCTCTGATAGAACGGGGTCTTGCGGAGCAGCGCGAGAGCATCCTGTCCACCATGGAGAAGGGGCAGATTCTGGAGGGCAAAGCTAAGAACATTACCGACTTCGGTGTCTTTGTGGACCTCGGAGGCGTGGACGGGCTGCTGCACATCACCGACCTCTCATGGGGTCGGGTGGCGCATCCGACGGAGGTCGTACAGATCGATGATGATCTCAAGGTGGTGGTGTTGGATTATGACCGGGAGCGCCGGCGGATATCTCTGGGCCTGAAGCAGCTTCTGCCGCATCCCTGGGAGAAAGTCAAAGATAACTACAAGAAAGGCGATCATCTTGAAGGTAAGGTGGTCTCCATCACCGATTACGGTGCCTTTGTGGAGCTGGAGCGCGGCATTGAAGGGCTGGTCCATATCTCGGAAATGAGCTGGACTGACCATATCCGGCATCCGTCGCAGAAAGTATCGCTGGGGCAGATCGTTAAGGTGGGCATCCTCAATATTGACCCAGCGAACAAGAAGATCTCCCTGGGCATGAAGCAGTTTGAGCTTAATCCTTGGGAAGGCCTGTCACAGCGTACACCTCCCGGCACCGTGCTGCGTGGACGTGTGCGTCACTTCCAGCCCTATGGTGCCTTTGTGGAAATAGAACCCGGCGTGGAAGGACTGATACATATCACCGACCTGTCGTGGACCAAACGTCCCAATTATCCCAGCGAAATCCTCAGGAAAGGGCAGGAGGTCTCCGTTGTCGTGCTTGACATCGACGAAGGTCGCCAACGAATCAGCCTTGGCCACAAACAGATCCAGACCAATCCGTGGGCAAACCTGAGTTCGGTCTATGCCGAAGGCACAGATCATCAGGCAAAAGTCTCGCGCATTGATGCCAGGCGCCTACTGGTTGCGCTGCCCTACGATGTGGAAGGCATCGTGCCCGGTAGTGAGCTCAAGTTCCGCGGGGACAATATCTATGCGAACTATACGAAAGGGGACATGCTGGACCTTCGTGTGATTCGAATCGATCCTTCCAAAAAGGAGGTTGTGCTCAGCGAAACAGCTAAAGATGTCCAAGCGGCCCGCAAGGCCAGGGATGAGCGTCAGCGCCAGAAACTGGCTGAGCGCAAGCAGCAGGAGCGGGCGGTACGTCAGTTCAAGAAAAAGGTCCGCGAAGCCACAGGCCCCACCACACTCGGTGAGCTTAGCGATCTCAAGGCCATCCATGACCGGATGGTGGCGCGTGAGCGCAAGGAAAACAACTCGGGTGGGGTGGACTGATCAAGCGGTATTGAAATGACCGTAGATAAGGTGCTGGCCGCCGTAGGACTCAGTGGAGTGCGATGCGGACTGGCGGTCGGGTCAGACTTCAGCAGTGGAAGCGGTCCGATAATTCCGTCTGTCAGTCCGATTGACGGAGCACGCCTTGCCGAAGTCGGATCAGCCACCGGTGAAGAAGTGGAATGCGCGGCCGCGCAGGCACAAACAGCTTTCCGGCACTGGCGAACGGTGCCCGCACCGCGCCGTGGAGAACTGGTACGGCAGTATGGCCAGTGCCTGCGTGAGCACAAAGAGGCCCTGGGTGCCCTGGTTACCCTTGAAGCAGGCAAGATTACCGCTGAAGCAGAAGGGGAAGTCCAGGAAATGATCGATATCTGCGACTTCGCCGTAGGGCTGAGCCGTCAGTTGTACGGCCTGACCATCCAGAGTGAGCGTCCGGCCCATCGTCTGATGGAGCAGTGGCATCCGCTCGGGCCGATCGGGGTGATCAGTGCGTTTAATTTCCCCGTGGCTGTCTGGTCATGGAATGCGGCTCTGGCGCTGGTTTGCGGAGATCCGGTGGTCTGGAAGCCCTCGGAAAAGACCCCGCTCACGGCCTTTGCCTGCCATCAGCTGCTTATGAAGGTCGCAGGCGACTTTGAGGATGCCCCGAATGCCTTGAGCATCGTCGTCAACGGGGGTCCCGAGGTGGGCCAGGCGCTGGCCGCCAGCCCGAAGCTGCCGCTGATTTCGGCGACCGGATCGGTGCCCATGGGGCGCAGCGTGGGTAAGACTGTAGCCGGCCGGCTGGGCCGGGCCCTGCTCGAACTGGGCGGTAACAATGCGCTGATAGTAACCCCGACGGCCGATCTGGAGCTGGCGGTACAGGCAATTACCTTTGCGGCAGTCGGGACTACCGGTCAGCGTTGCACCACCCTGCGCCGTCTGATTGTCCACAGCAGTCTGAAGGATCGTCTGGTCCGTCAGCTCACCCGGGCCTGGGCGACGATCCGCATTGGGGATCCGCGTGAGCCGGGAGTACTGATGGGCCCGCTGATTGACCGCCAGGCGGGCCGCCGGATGCAGTCCATGCTTGCGAAGGCGGGCGCAGCCGGTGCCGTAGTGCACGGGGGCCGCCGCGTGGAGCAGGGTGTACCCCCAGGCGGCACATATGTGGAGCCTGCGCTGGTGGAGATTGCCGCGGACTCTCCGCAGCTCAAGGTGGAAACGTTTGCGCCGATCTGCTATGTGGTGGCCTACGACACTTTTGAAGAAGCGATAGAGATACAGAACGGCGTACCGCAAGGCCTGTCCAGTGCGGTCTTTACCGGCAGTATTCTGGAAGCCGAGCAGTTTTGCGGACCCACCGGCAGCGACTGCGGTCTTGCTAATGTCAATATCGGCACCAGCGGTGCTGAAATCGGCGGAGCCTTCGGAGGCGAGAAAGAAACCGGAGGCGGACGGGAAAGCGGGTCCGATGCCTGGAAAAACTACATGCGACGGGCTACCAACACCATCAATTACGGGCACGAGCTGCCGCTTGCCCAGGGAATTGAATTTGTCTGATGAAGCCGCTGGCCCGACATATTGATCAGATTCCCCCGAGCGGTATCCGGCGGTTTTTTGAAATCGCAGCCACAATGGAGGAGGTGATTTCGCTGGGTATCGGAGAGCCGGACTTTGTGACCCCGCAGCCGATTATTGACGCGGCCGTTGCTTCACTGGCCGCTGGCAAGACCGGCTATACGTCCAATGCGGGGCTGCTGTCGCTGCGCGAAGCGGTCGCCGCACATCTGGCATCCCGATACGGCTTCCATCCCTCCCCGGACCGGATTCTGATGACGGTAGGGGTCAGTGAAGCCCTGCAGTTATCCATGCTGGCAACCCTGGAACCGGGAGATGAAGTGCTTATACCGGAGCCCTGCTTTGTGTCCTATGGTCCGGCAGCGGTGCTGGCACATGCCCGCGTCGTATATGTGCCCACATCGGCCGAAAACAATTTTGAAGTTACCGCCGAGGCCATTGAGCGCCGAATCACGCCGCGCACCCGAATGCTGTTTCTGGCCTATCCGAGTAATCCGACCGGAGCTGTCATGCGGCGTGATACCGTACTCGAAATCGCAGAGCTGGCCCACCGCCATGACCTGATAGTGCTTTCCGACGAAATCTATGACCAGCTCATCTACGGTCAAGCATATGAGAGCGGCCATGTATGCCTTCCGGCCGTGGAATCGCTGCGGGACCGGACGATACTGCTGGGAGGGTTCTCAAAGGCTTACGCGATGACGGGCTGGCGTATCGGATACGCGTGCGCTCCGCCGGAGATTTATTCTGGCCTGTATAAGGTCCATCAGTACATGATCATGAGCGCCCCGACGATGGCCCAGTATGGGGCGATCGCCGCGCTGGAACACTGCGCGGACCATGTTGAGGACATGCGCCAGGCGTACGATTCACGTCGTCGGCTGATGCTCAAGGGCCTGCGTGCGGCTGGCCTGCCTACATTTGAACCGGAGGGTGCCTTTTACTGCTTTCCTGATATACGCGCCAGTGGCCTCTGCTCGGAGGATTTTGCCCAGCAGCTGCTCAAGGAGCACCAGGTGGCTGTTGTGCCGGGAGATGCCTTCGGACCGAGCGGCCGCGGGTTTGTCCGCTGTTCTTATGCGACCGCGTACGACCGGATTGAGGAGGCTCTTCGGCGCATTGCGGGCTTTGTAGCGGAGCGTTCGCAGGCATGAAGATGCTGGTGGGGGCGGCAGTGGCCTTCCTGTTGCACTGGGTGCTGGGATGGGTGTGGACGATCTTGGCGGGTATTCTGATGGGGGTCTGGACCGATCGTCGCGGATGGCTGTTTGGGGGAGTGGCCGTTGGTGTATCCTGGGGGGTACTGATTACGTATACACTGGCGGTTGATCCCGGTGCTGCAGGCAGGATGTTTGATATCATGGGCAGTATATTTGGCGGTCTGCCCGGGCTTGCCGTACCCGCAGTTACGCTCCTGATGGGCGTGCTCTTGGGGGTCGCAGGCGGCCTGTTCGGGACCGGCGTTCGAAATCTGTGGCAATAGCTGAATCATGACAAGAGAAGAGATCCAGAAGCTGACTGGGCGCGCCGATGCGCTCGGAGGCTATCTTTGACGTTGATACCCGACAGGCGCGCATTGACGCGCTGAACGACCGGCGTTTGGACCCCGATTACTGGTCGGACTCCGCCCGGGCGCAGTTGACGGAGCGGGAGATTGCCGCCGAAAAGGCCTGGGTTGATGCATTCGGTGCCATCCGATCCCTTACCGATGATGTCGCTACGCTCCAGGAGCTGGCCGACGAGACCGGCGAGGACCTCAGTGAAGACATTGAAGCGAGCTGTCAGACCTTGGCAACCCAGGTGGAGGAGCTGGAGATACGCAGTATGCTGTCCGGCGAAGATGACGCGCGCAATGCAATCCTGACCATCAACCCGGGGGCCGGAGGTACCGAGAGCCAGGACTGGGCCGAAATGCTGCTGCGCATGTACACCCGGTACGCCGAGCGGCGGGGCTACGCCGTGGCTCTGCTCAACTGGCAGCAGGGAGAAGGGGCCGGCATCAAGGGTGCCGCCCTGGAAATCAGGGGCCCGTTCGCATTCGGCTACCTTAAGGCCGAAGCAGGTGTTCACCGGCTGGTTAGGATTTCTCCGTACGATGCCTCCCGCCGGCGCCATACATCCTTTGCGAGCGTATTTGTCTACCCCGAAATCGACGACACTATTGAGGTGGACCTGCGTCCGGCGGACATTGAGCTGCAGACATTTCGCTCCGGGGGCAAAGGAGGGCAGAATGTGAACAAACTGGACACCGGCGTGCGCCTGATTTGGACCGGCAGACTCTCAGACGGCACTGCATCCCGCGTGGCCGCCGAATGCACGGAGGAGCGCAGCCAGCTGCAGAACAGGGAGCGAGCCATGAAGATGCTCAAGAGCCGTGTTTACCGCCTGGAAAAAGAGATTCAGGAGGCGGAAAAAAACAAGCGGGAGTCGCAGAAGAAAAAGATTGAGTGGGGCAGCCAGATACGGTCGTATGTGTTTCAGCCGTACACGATGGTGAACGACCACCGCACTGACACCAAGGTCACCAATGTGGGCGCGGTAATGGACGGGGATCTGCATGCATTCATCAAGGCATTTCTGCTCCGCTGACCATGGCGACGCGGTACAGCTATGACTATCTGGTAATCGGCAGCGGACTCGCGGGGCTCTGGTTTGCGCTGCATGTGGCGGACCGCGGGCGCGTGGCCGTAGTCACCAAGAAAGCCTGTGCGGAGTCCAATACCTACTATGCCCAGGGCGGTATTGCCAGCGTATGGGATGCCGATGATTCCTTTGACAGTCATATTGAGGACACGCTCTCGGCTGGTGTCGGACTATGTGATCAGGCGGCGGTTCGTGCGGTAGTGACGGAAGGCCCCGGCCAGATCCGTGCGCTCATTGACCTGGGGGCCCGGTTTACTTCGGTGTCCGGCCACCTGCATCTGGGGCGGGAAGGGGGCCACTCCCGCGCACGAATTGTGCATGCCAGGGACACCACCGGCCGGGAAGTGGAGCAGACCTTGGTTCAGGCGGTGAAGGCGCACAATAAGATTGATGTGTTTGAGCACCATTACGCGGTGGACCTGATTACCGAACACCACCTGGGCCAGTATGTGACGCGGCTGCGTCCGGACATCAGCTGCTTCGGTGCCTATGTGCTTGATGCAGGGCGGGAGGAGGTGTGCACGTTTCTGGCGAAGGTTACCATGCTCGCTACCGGCGGCTCCGGAGCGGTGTACCGGCATACGACCAATCCGCCGATCGCGACCGGAGACGGGGTGGCGATGGCCTATCGCGCCAAAGCGCGGATTGCTAACATGGAATTTGTTCAGTTTCACCCGACAGCCCTGTATCGGACGGGCGCGGGTACGCAGCCCTCATTTCTGATATCTGAGGCGGTCCGGGGCCATGGCGCGGTGCTGTGCAACCAGTCGGGGCACCGGTTCATGAAGGAGTATGACGACAGGGCTGAGCTGGCACCCAGGGATATAGTGGCGCGCGCCATTGACGATCAGCTGAAGCAGCGTGGTGAGGACTTTGTGCTTCTGGATATTACGCACAAGGATGCTCGTGAAACCGAGCAGGCTTTCCCCAACATTGTGCGCACCTGCCGCCGATATGGGATTGATCCGGTCCGGCAGCCCATCCCGGTGGTACCTTCGGCGCACTATGTCTGCGGGGGCGTGCAGACTGATCTCAATGCTCGGACGAGCATTGGAGGGCTGATGGCATCGGGAGAAGTGGCAAGCACCGGACTTCACGGGGCCAATCGCCTGGCCAGCAACTCACTGCTGGAGGCCCTCGTGTTCAGCCGCCGGGCGGCAACCCTCGCCCCGGACCTGGCGGCCGGGCGTGACCGGAAGCGTACGGTGCCGGACTGGGATGCCTCCGGCACGGTGCGACCGCATGAATGGGTGCTGATTTCCCATAATCGCGATGAGCTCCAGCGGATCATGTGGAACTATGTCGGAATCGTGCGCTCAAGCCTGCGCCTGACCCGGGCGCGGCGGCGGGCCCGACTGCTCTATGAAGAAGTGGAGGACTTCTACGCGCGTACGCAAATTTCCGACCGTTTGTGTGAGCTCAGAAACCTGATTGCGGTCGGCTATCTGATAATCCGCAGTGCCCAGATGCGGCGCGAAAGTCGTGGGCTCCATTATACGCTGGATTATCCGGAATCGGTTGAGGCGGAACAGCGGCCGACCCTTATCTGACGGAACCCCAAGCGGATTGGAGTATTCAATCGGGTGCAAATGCCAGGCGTTCGTACCGGCAATGTGTGCGGTCTGATTCTGATCAGATCATGACAGGCGGGGGCTCGATTCGGGCACCTTTTTTTGTTTGGTCTGGTCAGCAGGGGATGGACGCGCCGGCCGGTATGTGCGCAGTAGAATTCATGACTGAGGCTCCGATAGAGAAACGCGCCCGCGAACTGGTGGAGGACCTGCTGGGTCAGGGACCGATCTACCTCGTGGACATGGCCATCCGGGGAACGCACGGGTCGCACGCGGTGGACGTTTTCCTGGAAAGCGATGATGAGCTCGGCATCGATAAGCTGGCCGACCTCAGTCGGGAGTTGGAATTCCTGTTGGATACCGGTAAGCTGATTCCGGGGCCCTATACGCTGCGGGTATCTTCTCCCGGGGCTGACCGCCCGCTGCGGCTGCCTCGACAGTACCGCAAGCATCTGGGTCGGTCACTGCGCGTGCACTACCAGGTGCAGCCGGGGCGCAATCGCGAGATTTGCGGGCTGCTTACGCGGGCTGATGCTTCGGGTATCGGCGTTCAGACGAACGGCAGGACCGCCGACATCGGCTTTGACGACATTCTTTGGGCCAAGGTGCAGCTGCCCTGGTAAAGATAATCAGCATCTGATGCAAAGTGAACATCTGGTATCGTCGTTCGCGGAAATTGCCCGCGAAAAAGACATCAATCGGGATACGCTGCAGCTGATCGTTGAAGATGTGATCCGCGCAATGATTCGGGCGCGGTACGGATCGGATGAGTCCTTTGAAATCATCCTCAATCCCGATCACGGTCACATTCAGATCCTGCATGTACGCGAAGTGGTGGATGATTATGACATGGAGGATCCGGTCACCGAGATTGAACTGTCCGACGCGCTGAAGATTGATGAGGACTTTGAGGTGGAAGACGAAGTGGCCGAGGAGATTTCTATAGAGAATTTCGGCCGCCGGGCCGTTTTAGCTGCCCGGCAGACGTTCCGCCAGCGCATACGCGATATTGAAAAGGAGAACATTTTTGAGGACTATTCCGAGCTGATCGGAGAGCTGGTGGTCGGCGAGATTTATCAGGTGCGGCCCCATCTGGTGCTGGTGTTGCACAACCGGGTTGAGCTGGTGTTGCCCAAAGAGGAGCAGATTCCGCGGGAGTGGTACCGCAAAGGCGATATGCTGCGGGCCATCGTCAAGGAGGTCCGACGGGATGCGGGCAATAATCCCCAGGTAATCATCAGCCGGTCGGATCCGCAGCTGCTGGAGCGGCTCTTTGAGCTGGAAGTCCCTGAAATCGATGAGGGCATCATTGAAATCAAACGGATCCATCGGGAACCGGGGGATCGGGCCAAGATTGCGGTGGTGTCCTACGACGAACGCATTGATCCGACCGGAGCCGTAGTAGGACTGCGCGGCAACCGGATTCATGCCGTGGTCCGTGAGCTCAACAACGAGAACATTGATGTGATGGAGTGGACGGAGGATCGCTTTCAGCTGATCAAGCGTGCGCTTTCTCCGGCTCATCCGCTTTCCGTCGTCATTAACGACGAATTCTCGCCGCCCAAGGCAAAGGTGGTCGTCCGTGCGGACGAAGTCAGCCAGGCTATCGGCCGGCAGGGAATCAATATCCGTCTGGCCTCCCGGATGGCTGAAGTGGACATTGACATTTATCGGGAAATTCCGATGGATGAGGAGGATGTGGACATTGATGAATTTGATGATGTGTTCAGTGAAGCGATTCTGGCCCAGCTACGCGTCATCGGATGCGATACCGCAAAGGCCGTGCTGCAGCTGTCGGTAGAGGAGCTGGTACGGCGCAGCGGGCTGGAGCACGAGGTGGCTTCCATAATTCTGGAGACGGTGCGGCTGGAATTTGAAGACGAGGAGGAAGAAGAGGTAGACTTGGGAGTCTAGTTAACTGACGCAAATCCGGCCCGTATGCCCAGGACATCCAAGAAGGGATTCAAGAAGGTCGCACTTCACCGTGCGGCCAGGGAGCTGAACATTTCAAGTGATGCTATCGTCGCCTTCCTGGAGGCGAACGGACATGACGGGGTGCTGCGAGGCAAGGGCATCAATGCCAAGATCACCGATGAGGATGCCTATCTCGATCTATTGGACCATTACGCGTCGGATCTGGAGTCACGTCAGCGGGTAGTTGAGCTGCGCGCTGCCCGTCAGCAGGCATTGGAGGAGGAGGCGGCCGCTAGAAGCGGGGACGCGTCCCCGGTAGAAGTCCCTCAGATGCCTCAGCCGGAAGAGGAGCCGCAGGCAACTCAGCCGGAGCTGGCTACGGAAACGCCGGAACCGACTGCGGACGCGCCCGAACTGGCAGCAGAAACGCCGGAGCCGGCCGCGGAAACGCCGGAGCCGACTGCGGAGATGCCCGAAACGGAAACACCGGAGCCGACTGCGGAGGATCCCGCCCCGACTGCGGATGAGCCGACTGCAGTCGAGCCGGTCGGGCCGGAAGAGGTTGAGTCTGTGGAGGTGGAAGTGCCCGACGAGATACCCGCCGCTGCGGAAGAGCCGGAAGCTGTGGCGGAGGACGAGCCTGAACAGGCCGTGCGTGCAGCGGAAGAGGAACCGGTCGATGAGATGCCTGCCGCTGCAGAGGAATCTGCAACCGCAGCCGAGACCCCGGTCGCCGAAGCCCCGGCTGGCGACGAGATCATCTCGGCCGACCGCTACAAGCTCCAGGGTACAACGATCCTGGGGACGATTGATCTCAAAACGGTAAGCGACCAGGGGGTCAAGAAGCGGCGGAAGCGGAAGCGGAAAGGCAAACCGAAGGGTACCGAGACGGCCGCGCAGATGGCAATGGCCACTGAAACCGGTCGCAAACGGTCGCGCAAGCGTCGCTCCAAGGTGGATCAGGATGAAGTCAAGCAGACCGTCCAGGAAACACTTCGGGCTATTGATCAGAGCTCCTCACGCGCCCGACAGCGGCGCCGGCGGGCCCGGCGCAAGGAACGGGCGGATGTACAGCAGAGCGAACTGGAGGCCCTGGAAGGTCAGGATCGCCATATTCAGGTGACCGAATTCGTGTCCACCGGAGAGCTGGCCGACATCATGGGCGTAGCGGTGACCGATGTGATCACCAAGCTCTTTGAAGCGGGCATGATGGTGTCGATCAACCAGCGGCTGGACGCGGATACGATATCTATTGTGGCCGACGAGTTTGACTACAGCGTTGATTTTATCACGGAGTTCGGCACCTCCGATGTGGAAATTGAAGAGGATGACCCGGACAGTTTGGAACCGCGGGCCCCGGTGATTACCGTGATGGGCCATGTGGACCATGGGAAAACATCGCTCTTGGACTTCATACGCAATGCGAATGTGGCCATCGGAGAGTCCGGTGGCATTACGCAGCATATCGGGGCCTACAGGGTTAAACTGGAGAATGGGCGCGTGGTCACCTTTCTGGATACGCCCGGTCATGAAGCCTTTACCGCCATGCGTGCGCGCGGGGCTAAGGTAACAGACCTGGTCATTCTGGTTGTGGCAGCCAATGACTCCGTCATGCCCCAGACTATTGAGGCCATCAATCACTCCAAGGCGGCTGAAGTGCCGATCATTGTCGCGATCAATAAAATTGATCTGCCTGAAGTCAATATCCCGCGCGTCATGCAGGAGCTCTCCGACCATGGGGTGCTCGTTGAATCGTACGGTGGTAGTGTCCAATGCTCCCAGGTGTCGGCCAAGACCGGTCAAGGTATAGACGATCTGCTGGAAAAAGTGCTGCTTGAGGCCGACCTGATGGAGCTCAGGGCCAACCCCGAGCGGCGTGCACAAGGCGTGGTCATTGAAAGCCGACTCGATCGCGGACGGGGTAATGTTGCTACGGTCCTTGTTCAGAACGGTACCCTGCGGATCGGTGATCCGTTTGTGGCTGGCGTATTCGGCGGACGGGTGCGGGCGATGTTTGATGAATGGGATCAGCGCATCTCTGTGGCAAATCCCAGTGAGCCTGCACTGGTTCTCGGACTGCCTGGACAGCCCACGGTAGGAGATCAGTTCGTCGGCGTTGAGGATGAAACCGAAGCCAGGACAATATCGCAGCGGCGGCAGCAGATCTGGCGCGAGCAGAAAATGCGCCAGTACAAGCATGTGCGTCTGGAGGATATCGGTCGGCGCCTGGCCCTGGGCGACTTCAGTGAGCTGAATCTGATCATCAAAGGTGATGTGGGCGGCTCCGTGGAGGCCCTTACAGACGCGCTTCAGAAGCTGTCCAATGAGGAGGTGGCGGTCAAGATAATTCACGCCGGTGTGGGCGCGATCACCGAAAGCGATGTTATGCTCGCGTCCGCATCCGATGCGGTAATCATCGGTTTTCAAGTGCGGCCTACCGCTGGGGCCCGGGCCGCCAGCGACCGTGAGGAGATTGATATTCACACGTATTCCATCATCTACGATGCTATAGAAGATGTCAGGGATGCACTGGAAGGCCTGCTGCAGCCCGAAGAGACGGAAAAAATTTCGGGCGTGGCGGAGATCCGCCAGGTTTTCAAGGTGCCCAAAGTGGGCGCGGTGGCGGGCTGCTATATCACGGAAGGCCGCATCAAGCGAAGTGACACCGTACATGTGCTGCGCGAAAGCATCATCATCTATACCGGCCGGCTTTCCTCATTGCGCCGTTTCAAGGACGATGTGAGGGAGGTGCTGACCGGATATGAATGTGGAATCGGCATCGAGAATTACAACGATATCAAGGTGGGCGACCAGATCGAGGCCTATCAGGTCGTGGAAACCAAACGAACGCTGGCGGTCTGAGGTAATGACGGTGCGGGTGCAGCGTGTCTCACGCATGCTTCAGCGTGAGATTGCCGATATACTGGCGCGCGAAGTGGATGAGGCCCACATGATCACCGTTACGGAAGCCCGCGTGACACGGGATCTGTCCATTGTGGAGGTTCATGTCAGTGTCTTCGGTTCCACCGCCGAGCAGAGAGCGGATACCTTCAGACTTCTGCAACGCCGGACGGCCTATATACGCGGGCTGCTGGGCCGACGTATCCGTCATCAGCTGCGTGCGGTGCCGACAGTCCACTTTCAACTGGACGAATCCCCGGAATCTGTGCGCAGGATGGATGCGCTGTTTGATCAGATCCGCAAGGAACGCCGGATGCGTCCCGATCCGCTGGCATGAGCGATCTTCAGGTCTGCTCAAATGCGATAGTGCCGCCGGACGGGTCGGCGGCTGCGGTCCTGGTGGACAAGCCGGCCGGCTGGACATCTTATGACGTAATCCGCAAACTGCGCACCGTGTGCCCGGATACGAAAATGGGGCATACCGGCACGCTGGATCCCATAGCGACCGGGCTGCTGATCGTACTGATGAATCGGGCGACCAAGTCCATGAATCACTTTATGCACCTGGACAAACACTACGAAGCGACGATTCGGCTGGGCCAGACCACGGCTTCTTTTGATGCGGAGACCCCCGTAATTCGTCAAGCGGATGCCGGCGAGGTCAGTCTGTCCGCAATTGATAAGGCCTGTCAGCAGCTGACCGGAGTTATCGCGCAGACTCCGCCGATGTACTCAGCCGTTAAGGTAAAAGGAGAGCGTCTCTACAAGAAAGCACGCCGCGGTGAAACGGTGGACCGCAAGCCCAATCAGGTCACCGTCCACCGCTTCCGGGCGGTGCGCCGCACCGGGGATGACCTCCAGGTCAAAGTTCACTGCTCCAAAGGCACCTATATCCGTGCACTGGCGCACGATTTGGGACAACTCCTGGAGGTGGGTGCGCATTTGGTCGCCCTGCGGAGGACCGCGATCGGTTCGTGGACCGTAGCGGATGCATGGCCGCTCAACGCACTGGTGGAGGCTTTATCGGAAAGGAAGCATGAGGCTTGAGATCGGTCTGGATGGTGTCCGGCGTGATCCGGCATCCGTGGTAACGGTGGGCACGTTTGATGGCATACACCTGGGTCACCAGGCCATCCTTCGGCAGCTGGAGCGGTATGCCGCACAATGCGGGGGCATGAGCACGCTGGTAACCTTTGATCCGCACCCGGGCGATGTGGTGCGCGGACAGGTTACACCGCTGCTGACCACCGTTGAGGAAAAGGCTGCCGTGCTGGAATCACTGGGGTTGGGCAGGCTGGTCGTGGTTCCCTTTACCCGGACGTTCGCCGCCTTATCCGCGGCGGAATTTGTCAGGACGGTGCTGGTCGACCAGATTGGTATGCAGCAGATTGTTGCGGGATACGATCACGGGTTCGGGCGTGGACGGGAGGGTGATGCCGGACTGCTGCGTCACTTGGGGGCGCGCCACGGCTTCGGCGTAAGGGTCGTGGAGGCGCAGGCGGTCGGATCCCGGGTGGTCTCTTCCCGAATGATTCGGGACCTGCTCCGCAAACAGGGAGATGCAGCGGCGGCGGAAGCACTCCTGGGCCGCCCGTACGCGTTGACCGGCACGGTCATGCCAGGTGCCGGACGCGGGCGTACCCTCGGATTCCCTACGGCCAACCTCAAAGTTGATAATTCATCAAAACTTCTTCCGCAACGCGGCGTGTACGCCGTACGGGTACATACCGGCGGAGAGCTGAAAGGAGGCATGATGAATATAGGCGTGCGACCGACCGTGGAGCCGTGCACTGGCGTGCACCTTGAGGTACATCTGTTTGATTTTTCCGGCAATCTGTACCGCCGGCCGCTTACCGTGGAGTTTGCCAAACGGATACGAGACGAAAAGCACTTTGAATCCTTGGAGGCACTCAGCAACCGGTTGGCCCTGGATGAGAAAAAATGTCGCGCCCTGGTACCGTGATGGAACCTTGCCGGTCACGTCTCCGTACCATTGAACTTATTCGTTCCGGCTTCTCTGGCATGGCCTGGCAGAGAACAGGTGCTGGGGCGCGATGGAATTTATCAGGCCCTGATTGCAGCTGTAGAATGATCGCCACTGAAGAAACGAAGGTCTACGTTGAGAAATTTGGCAAGGATGCCAACGACACCGGCACGCCGGAAGTGCAGATTGCCATTTTCACCCACCGGATCAAGCATCTGACGGCCCATCTGAAGAAACACCGGAAGGACCATTCCACCCGACGCGGCCTCTTGAAAATGGTCGGCAAACGTCGCCGTCTGCTCAACTATCTGATCCACAATGACATTGAGCGCTATCGGCGCATCACCCAGGAGCTGGGCCTTAGAAAATAATCAGCGCCCGGCTGATCTGCCGGTCTTCAGACCGGCGGACTTTCCTATCGAAAAACTGTTTAATGACTCCTGAATCCCTTAACGTGCAGGTGGACCTTGCACCGAATCTCTCAGTCACCCTGGAAACCGGCTGCCTGGCCAAACAGGCGGACGGAGCGGTCGTTGTCCGGGTCGGCGATACGATGGTGCTGTGCACTGCCGTAGTGTCCAGCCGCGTCCGCGCCGGCATGAGCTATTTCCCGCTGGTGGTGGACTATCGCGAGAAATTCGCCTCCGGTGGCAAAATTCCGGGCGGTTTCTTCAAAAAAGAGGGCCGCTCCAATGATAAAGAAATTCTGACCTCCCGCCTGGTTGACCGGGCGATCCGTCCCCTGTTTCCCAGCGGCTTCCGCAATGATGTCCAGATTATTGGCAGCGTCGTCTCCGCTGACGGGGAAAATGACGGGGACATGCTGGTCGGCAACGGGGCATCCGCCGCGCTGCTGCTTGCCGGAGCCCCCTTTGACGGGCCGATTGCCGAAGTTCGTGTCGGGCGTATCAACGGCGAGTTTATCATTAATCCGTCGATCTCGGCGCTGGAAGGCAGCGACTTCAATTTGGTGGTGGCCGGAAAGCTGGACAGCCTAATGATGGTGGAAGGCCAGATGGATGAGGTCAGCGAAGAGCACATAGTGGATGCGCTGGAGCTGGCGCATGCCGCAATCCGGAAAATCTGCCAGGCTCAGTTGGACCTGCTTGAGGCGTGGCAGGCTCAACAGGGTCCGGCGGAGCCGAAGGCGTACATGCTGGAGATGCCAGCAGATGAGCTGATTGCGCGCGTGGACGGGCTAATCGGCCAGCGGGTTGCCGAGCATATCCGAGCACCGTATGAGAAAATGGCTTTCTACGGGGGTCTGCGGAATCTGGAAGCGGAAGCCGTAACTGAGCTGACCGGTGAAGATGTTGATGAAAATGATGTCCGCACCGCTGCCGGGATTGTCTCCAAGAGAATCATGCGGGAGATGGTGCTGGCCGACCGGTGCCGAATTGACGGGCGCAGGCCCGATGAGGTACGTCCCATATGGTGCAGTGCCGGATATCTGCCGCGCGTGCATGGATCGGCCGTGTTCACGCGCGGCGAAACCCAGGTCCTGGCTTCCGCCACCCTGGGAACCAACCGTGATCAGCAGCTCATTGATCAGGTGTTCGTTCACGAGGACAAACGGTTCTTTCTGCATTATGAATTCCCTCCGTATTGCACCGGAGAGGTCAAGATGCTGCGCGGGCCGAGCCGCCGGGAAGTGGGTCACGGCATGCTTGCGGAACGTGCGCTGGTGCCCATGATTCCCACTGAGGAGGAGTTTCCCTATACCATCCGCATCAATGCCGATGTGCTGGAATCAAACGGCTCGTCGTCAATGGCGAGTGTCTGCGCCGGCAGTCTGGCCCTGATGGATGCGGGCGTGCCCCTGAAGAAAGCGGTGGCTGGCGTAGCGATGGGGATGATTTCCGACGGAACGCGCCATGTGGTGCTGACGGACATACTGGGGACGGAGGATCACCTGGGCGATATGGATTTCAAGGTGACCGGTACGCGGGAAGGGATCACGGCCTGTCAGATGGACATCAAGATCAGCGGGCTGTCCCGATCGCTTATGCTGGAGGCGCTCTATCAGGCGCGGGAAGCCCGGCATCACATCCTGGACCACATGGATGCGGAATTGTCAGCTGCGCGTGATGGAATGTCGCCGTATGCCCCGCGTCTGACGGTCATCCAGATAGATGTTGAGCAGATTGGCGCGGTAATCGGGCCCGGCGGCAAGGTCATTCGCGGCATCCAGGCGGAAACCGGGTGTTCCATTGATGTTGATGAGCGCGACGGGTTCGGATTTGTAACTATAGCGGCCACCGACAAGACCCAGGCGGACCAGGCGATAGAGATCATTCGCTCGCTGGTCGTCCAGCCGGAAGTCGGAGCTGAATATGAAGGAGTTGTGCGCAGTATCCTGGATGTCGGCGCGGTCGTGGAAATCCTGCCGGGCAAGGATGGTCTGGTGCATAAGTCGGAACTGTCCTGGGATTATGTGACGGATCCGAAATCGGTCGTGCAGGTGGGTGATAAGATAAAGGTGATTGTTACCGAGATTCGGGATCGCGGACGGCTGCGCCTCAGCCATAAGGCCACGCTGCCGAGACCGGCCAACCTGCCAAAGGGGCCGCGTCGTCCCCCGCGAGGGAGAGGGGGTCGCTCGCCGAGACGTGATGGCTCGCGTCCTCCCCGACGTGACGGTTGGCGCCCTTCGCACCGCGATGGATCACGCCCGCCGCGTCCCCATCGATCCCGTAAGCCCGGAAAGTAGTCGTCAGTTGGGGCGGTGATTGTAAAGTCAACCCTGGATACGGGAGTCCGAATACTGACGGAGGTCGTTCCATCCGCTCGCTCCGTTTCAGTGGGAGTTTGGGTGGGCGTGGGCAGCCGCAACGACGCAGCCGCCCAGGCAGGCGTAAGTCATCTCGTTGAGCACATGGTGTTCAAGGGCACTGCTCGGCGGTCCATGCACCGGATTGCGCGCCGGATGGAGGATGTAGGCGGATATCTGAATGCCTTTACCGCCAAGGAACATACCTGTTATCATGCGCGGGCCTTGGACACCTGCCTGAGCCGGGCCCTGGACACCATCTGCGACCTGGTTTGCGCCCCCGTTTTTCCGGAAAGCGAGTTGGAAAAGGAGAAAACCGTGGTGTTGGAGGAGATGAAGATGTATGAGGATTCGCCGGAGGATCACATATTTGACCGTTTTGAGTCCGTGGTCTTCCGCAATCATGCCTTGGGACGTCCAGTTATCGGGTTTGCTGATACGGTGGCCGGTCTTCGGCGCGCGGACTTGTGCGAATTTGTCCGTCAAAACTACACGCCGAACCGATTGGTGGTGTCTGCGGCGGGCAATCTGGAACATGAGACCGTTACCTGCGAGGCCCGGGACCTGCTGGATGGCCTTTCGGAGGTACCATCAGACGCGCCCGAATATGCCAGGCCGGACTATGTGCCCGCAGAGCTGATCGAAAATCGTCCGGTGCAGCAGGCCCATCTGGTGCTCGGGCGGCGCGGCATCAGCGTTACCAGCAGCCGCCACGCGATATTGCGTGTGCTCAATACGGTGCTCGGCGGCGGTATGTCCAGCCGCCTTAGTCAGAATATCAGAGAGCAGTTCGGGTTCTGCTACAACATCTTTTCCTTCATGAACATGCACTCTGACTGCGGTGATTTCGGCGTGTATATGGGAACGGATGCCACCCGGGTGGACAGGGCGCAGGAGCTCATATTCCGCGAATTGGACCAACTGATGCAGCAGCCGCTTAAGGAAACAACGCTTCGGCGTGCAAAGAATCAGCTCAAGGGCAGCCTGATCATGGATTTGGAAAACCTGACCAGTCGTATGCAGCGGCTGGCCAGACAGGAACTTATGCTGGGGCGGCTGATCACCCTGGATGAGGATCTGGCGGCGATTGATCAGGTCAGTGCACAGGATGTGCATGAGCTGGCCCAGCAGTTGTTTGAGCCATCGCTGTTTTCCAGGGTGGTCTTCCTGCCCGGAGCAGCCTGATGGTGCAGAGTTGCTTATCTTCGGCAGCGCGGTGATGGACAGTTACAGATGATAAGAGGGATTTTTCTTGTTTCGCTGCTGATGGCGGGATGCCATCAGGCGGATCCGCAGCAGAGACCCAACATTCTCTGGATTGTGGGAGAAAACTTCAAACTGGACCTCGGCATTTACGGTGCTGACCATGTCCATACGCCCCATTTGGACTCACTGGCGCGGCACGGGCTGCGGTACACGCATGTATTTGCGACCTCGCCGGTATGTGCGCCCAGCCGGTCCGCCTTCATGACGGGCATGTATCAGACTTCTACCGATACGCACAACATGCGGTCACATCGTGAAGATGACTATCGGCTGCCGGAAGGCGTGCGTCCGCTGACACACTGGTTGGCGGATGCCGGATATTTCACAGCCAATATCTCCTCGATTGGAGAGCGGATCGTGGGTACCGGGAAACTTGATCTGAACTTTGTCAACGAAGGCCCTATCTATCAGTCGGAAAACTGGGATCAGCTCAAGAATAACCAGCCCTTTTTTGCACAGATCAACACCCCGGAGGCGGAATACGACATCTATGACCGGAAGTCCGCCGAAAAAGCCCGCGTCCCTTGGGTTGGCGAAGAATGGCATCCGCAGATTGCACATCCGGACAGTATAACTCCCCCGCCGTACTATCCCGATCATCCGGTCACCCGACAGGAATGGGCCCGGTATCTGAACTCGGTCAGCGGCATGGATGTGCGGGTGGGATGGATCCTGGACCGGCTTAGAGCGGACGGACTCGCCGACAACACCATTGTCATGTTCTTTGCCGACAACGGACGCCTGGAAGCCCGCGGGATTCATTGGACTTGGGATACCGGCCTGCATGTGCCGCTGGTAATCTACTATCCGGAAGGGCTGGAGGCACCTGTCCAGTATGAACCGGGCGGGGTGGTGGAGGATGTGATCAGTCTGCTGGATCTGACCGCGACCACGCTGGATATGGCGGGGATGGAACCGCCATCTCCGATGCAGAGCCGCAGATTTCTGGGCGATAGCCCCGATCCGCCCCGCACCTACGCATTCAGCGCACGGGACCGCATTGATGAAACCGTAATGCGGATCCGGTCAGTTCGGGGGCAGCGGTATCATTATATTCGTAATTTTGATGCTAAGGAAGGTTTTCCGACGCTGAACAGATACAAGGAAAAGTGTTTTCCGGTCAAGCCGCTTATGCGTCAGTTGATGGATCAGGGACTCCTCAGCGGCGCTCCGGCGGAGCTGATGCAGCCCCGACCCGAAGAGGAGCTGTATGATACCGTCTTGGATCCGCATGAGATCAACAACCTGGCCGGCAGCGTTGAACACGGAGAAATACTCGTCACCATGCGGTCCGCACTGGAAAACTGGGTAACCGAAACGGGGGACCTTGGAGCGGTGCCCGAACCGGATGAAGTGGTCGCGCCCTTTGTTGACGAAATGCATAATTGGTTCGGGACTCCGCAATGGGCACAAAATGACTGACTTGATTGTACTAAGAATTTTTTGCTTATCTTGATGGTTTGTGCCGATTGAGGTACGCGCATTTCTGAACAACCGAAATTTCATGACGAAGATTGCTCAACTCTACTGGCCCATTCTCCGGGCCCTGCAGCGCGGTTACAGTTCGCCGAAGGACCAACTGGCTGATGTCGCCCAATTCCTCTCTTGGTCGGATGAGGCTCTGGATCGTACGACCGCCCTGGGTCGCCCCATTCCGCAACGCATGATCGGAGCCCGCAATGTGCTCAGAGATTGTGGTGTATTGAAGAATGTGGGTCGGGGCCGGTGGGTCCTGACCTCCAAAGGTGAGGGGTTCTCCACCGAGGACGAATTGTTGGACTTTATTCAGCAGGAGAAGCCGGATCGCCGGAAGCTGCGCCGGAAAGGGGGGACCGCAACAGGTGCGGAGGCCAAAAAGGCGCTCCCGCAGCCGGTGGTGGCTCCGGCCCTTGACGTATCGGATTGGCAGCTGAAGCTGCTCCAGAAGATCGGACGCCTGTCCGTGATTCATTTTGGCCGGATGTGTGCCGACTTGTTCAATGCCATAGGCTTTACTTCCGTACAGGTATCCGACCCCGCTACCAAGCAGATAGTGGATGGTCTGGGCTCGATGCAGGTAGGCATGGCCTCATTTGCGGTCTGTTTCCGGCTGCACAAGACCACCGGTGTGATTTCGCGCCAGGACATTCTCAGCTTCCGAGGCTCGATGGTCGGCAAGGCTGCGCGCGGCATTTACATTTCGACCAGTGAGTTCAGCGAGGGGGCCATGCAGGAGGCCAGCCGCTACGGGGCCCCGGCGATCAGTCTGATCAACGGCAAAGAGCTCTGTGCGCAGTTGATGAAACAGCGTATCGGAGTCAGGATGGTCAAATCCGGTGCACCTGACCCGGAGTTTTTTGAGACTTTGTAACAACAACTTACCTTAAGCCATGAATATCCCGGATATGAGGGAACCGCTGCTGCCCATGAGTTTACCGGACCCGCAGCCGCCTGAGAATACCCCGGACCTGCAGCCGTTTGAAAATCCCCCGGAAGAAGCGGCCGCCCCGCCGCCTGTCCAAAGTCCCCAGGAGCAGATAGGCCCCTACAAGCGGTATCTGTGGCCGACGCTACAGGCGATCAAGAGCCTTGGGGATGAGGCCTCGAATGAAGAAATCAACGCGGCGGTCACGGGACTGTTGGAGCTGCCGGATGAGGTGCTCACCCTGCTTCACAAGGGCGGACCGAAGACGGAAGTTAACCATCGCATTGCCTGGGCGCGTACCAAGCTCAATACCATCGGTGCGGTTACCAACCTGAGCCGGGGCATTTGGAAGATCTCGGAGAAAGGCTTGGCGATAAAGTCTGAAGCCGAGGTGCAGCAGATGGTCAGTGATGAAGACAATCGGCGGGCTACCGCGCGGAGGAACAAGAAGAGTGTTGCCCTGAAGGTGGCTGCGCAGGAGCGGTATTCGGGTCAGGCCGACCTTCCTGCACACCTGCCGGCGCTGCCGAAGGCCTTGAGTCCACAGGCCGCCCGCACGCGGAAAGTCCGCATGACACGGACCGCGCGTCCGGGCGGATCCTGGCAGGACCAGGTGCTTGGGCATATAAAACAGCTGTCCGCCGATCAGTTCGTGTCGCTGTGCCGCCATCTGTTTACCGAATCCGGGTTTACGGCAGTGGATATTGAGCCGGCCGCGGAAGGCCATTTTTCCGGTCACGGACTGTTGGGGATAAATGTGCTGGTCTTCCGGGTCATGTTCGGCATCTACCTGCATGCGATCAATGAGGATGCCGTGCATAATCTGCGCGGAGCCATGATAGGTCGGGCGGAGCAGGGGTTGCTGTTGACCACAAGCCGGATTGCCGACGCGGCGCGCGAAGAGGCAAGTCGTCCGGGTGCTCCGCCGATTGAGTTGATTGACGGGCAGAAACTGTGCGACCTGCTGCGCGAGAAGAACCTGGGCGCGCGAACGGTTGAGGTGGCGGAAGTTCAGAATGCATATTTCTCAGGACTTGCCACCGCAGAGACCTGATCGGGCTGTGCGTCCGTCTGCGGGATGAGTTTCACCCGGGATCTCCGCCGGCGATTTGAGTTCTGTGAGGGTGTCAGTCAGGGCTATCGGATCGGCTGGGCTCCATGGTTGCCGCTTGGTAGGAACAAACCCGCGCATCGGGTGTTTGGATGGGCATGAGCGTGTTTTTCCACATTACGCAGCAGCTAGGAGGCGGCAGTTTTCGCGCGGTGTTCACAAGGCGAGACGCGTTTTCACACAAAACTAAAGGAGCATTAACATGAAGCAATTCTACTTTCAGGGATTCAGCTTTGCACTCTTGCTGGGAGCGCTGCTTGTGGCGTTTGCGCCGGGTGTCCATGCACAGGTGCACACCGTTCGAGGCACGGTCGTGTCCGGGGCCGACAATATGCCGCTGCCGGGTGCTTCCATCGTTGAGGTCGGCACGCTGAACGGAACGGCGACGGACATTGACGGGACGTTTGCGCTGACGGTTTCCAGTCCGGATGCCTCCCTGGCCGTTTCCTTCGTCGGATACGTCTCGGAGACGGTGGCCATTGAAGGGCAGGTGGACCTGGCTATTTCCCTGGCCGAGGACACCGGTCTTCTTGAAGAGGTTGTCGTCACCGCCGGCGGGATTGAGCGCCGCGAGCGTGCGATCGGATACGCCGTATCCGAAGTGGGCGGAGAAGAACTGCGTGAAGCGCGCGAAAACAATGTGGCCAACTCGCTGGCTGGCAAAGTGCCTGGCGTGCTGGTTTCCAAGCCAGCTACCGGACCTGCCGGTTCCAGTCGCGTGGTGATCCGGGGGGCATCCTCTCTCGGCGAAGACAGTCAGCCGCTCTATGTGGTTGATGGAGTGCCGATTGACAATACGACGCTGGGAAGCGCCGGTATGTGGGGCGGCACGGATGGAGGCGACGGGATTGGTTCCGTCAACGCGGACGATATTGAGAAAGTGACCGTGCTGAAGGGTCCGTCCGCAGCAGCTCTGTACGGAACGCGTGCCAAGAATGGGGTCATTCTGATCACCACCAAGCAGGCTACGCCCGGTCTCGGGCTGGGGGTGGAATTTTCCAGCAATACCACATTTGAAAATGTGCTGGTCAATACGGACTGGCAGGACCAGTATGGACAGGGGGTCCGTGGCGAAAAGCCGAGCTCCGTTGACGAAGCGCTCAGCTCTGTGGATCAGGCCTGGGGTCCGCTCCTGGACGGTTCCAGTGTGATCAGCTGGGACGGCACCATGCAGCCCTACAGCCAGGCACCGGATCCGGTGACGAATTTCTACAACACCGGGGTTACATCCACCAACAGCCTGGCGCTTACGACCGCCAATGCCACCAGCTCTCTGCGGCTGGGCTTTTCGCATCTTGAAAATCAGGGGATCAGTCCGAATTCCGGTCTGCGGCGCACCTCGTTCTCGATGCGCGGCACTTCCCAGTTCGGCTCACGCCTGAGTGCGGACGCGAAGTTGAATTTTGTGCGCGAATTCGTCCAGAACCGCCCGCGCCTGAGTGACTCGCCGGGCAATGCTAATTACTCGGTCTATCAGTTGGCTCCCAATGTGGATGTGACCACTATGCAGTGTCCTCCAGAAGATGAGGCCTGCGAGGAGCTGGGCACCGATGTTGACGGCCGGGAACTGCATAGGGGCCTGTTTGGCAATATCTACCAGCAGAATCCCTATTGGGCGGCGCACCAGTACACCTCGCAGGATGAAGATCGTCGAATTATCGGCTTCACCTCCCTGACGTATCAGTTTGCGGACTGGATTTCCCTGATGGGGCGGTTCGGCGGCGATACGTACACCACGCGCCGCACGGGAATTACTCCCTGGGGTACTGCGTACAGCCCGGTGGGCGGCATGTCCGAAAACGAGTATCGGATCACGGAAATCAACACGGACTTCCTGCTGACCGCCGATCGGACGCTGCCCGGCAATATTGCGCTGGCCGCCACTGCGGGTGGCAACCTCCTGTACCGGCATCGTGAAAATCTGACGCTCAGCGGAGGCGGAGGATTTAATGTTCCCGGGCTTGAAGTGGTCACCAATCAGAATACGCGGTCACATGGCTACGGTCTGAGCGAAAAGCAGATCAACTCGCTTTACGGATCGGCCGAGTTTGCGTACAACGACTACCTGTTTGTAACCCTGACCGCGCGAAATGACTGGTCGTCTACGCTTCCGGTGGACAACAACTCCTATTTCTACCCGTCCATCAGCGGCAGCTTTGTGTTTTCGGACGCGCTTCAGGTGCCCAGTTGGATGAGTTTTGGTAAAATCCGGGCCTCCTGGGCGGAAGTCGGCGGGGATACCAGCCCGTATGCGCTGGCGCTTACGTACAGCCTCCAGGGCAGCCATCTGGGCCAGCCGCGCGGGGGCGTGGCGCAGGGTCAGATTCCGCTCGCCAGCTTGAAGCCTTCCTCCAGTGTGGGCATTGAGGGTGGATTTGACATCCGCTTCCTTGACAACCGCCTGGGACTGGACTTCACGTATTACACCCAGAGCGCGACGAACCAGATTCTGTCCACGACGATTTCCAGCGCCTCAGGGTTCGGAAGCCAGGTGATCAACGCCGGTGAAATCAAGAACTCCGGCGTGGAAATCCTGCTGACCACCACCCCGTACCGCTCGGGTGACTGGCGGTGGAACCTGGATGTGAACCTTTCCCGCAATGTGAACGAGGTCGTAGAGCTCATTGAGGGCCAGACTTCGCTTTCATTGGGCGAAAGCCGCCACCGCGGCAACTTCGTAACTGCGGAAGTGGGTGAGCCGTATGGAACCATCAAGGGCCGCAAGTATCTGCGTCAGAATGTACCCGGCGGGGGATCAGACTGTGATGCCACCGGAGCGATCGTGCATGATGCCAACGGGTTGCCGATGCGCACGGGGGATCTTTGTGTGCTTGGCAACGGCACCCCCGACTTTATCGGCGGGGTCAGTTCTTCGCTGCGCTGGAAAAACCTGACGCTCGGGTTGCTCTTTGACATGCGCTTTGGCGGCGAGATCTTCTCGGTCACCAACAGCGCCGGATACGACAACGGATTGCACAGGAACACGCTGCAGGGTCGTGCGGAAGGTTACATCGTCGGTGTCGGGGTCAACGAGGAAGGTCAGGCCAACACGGTCCAGGCCAACCCGCAGGACTACTGGTCACGCATTGGCGGCGGCTATATCGGCGAGGAGTTTGTATATGATGCCAGCTTTGTGAAGCTGCGCGAGATGCAGATCAGCTACCGGCTGCCACCTACGCTGTTTGCGCGTACGCCGATCAAATTCATGTCCGTGTCGCTGGTCGGGCGCAATCTGTTCCTGCTCTACAAGCAGGTGGACAACCTGGATCCGGAGTCGACTTACAACAGCACGAACCGGGGGCTGGGGCTTGAGCACTCAGGCGTGCCGCAAACGCGCAGCATCGGCCTGAACCTGAACGTCCGCATGTAGAGGAACTTGCCATCAACAAAGACAACACCAATGAAACAACTGATTAAGCTCTTTTCGGGGGCTGCGCTTGTGGCAGGCATGCTCATGTTGAGCTCATGCGATGCCGGGTTTGAAGAGATGAATGTCAACCCGACGCAGGCCAGCCAGGTCGACCCGAACTTCAAATTGACCAACATCCAGGTGCGGATCAGCGGCGAGCGCTATGAGAACTGGCGCACGAATCTGATTTACAGCTCTGTGATGATCCAGCATTTTGCGACCCTGCCCGGTTACTGGGCCGGTGACAAGTACACCTACATCGGCTCCTACTCGGCTGCCATGTGGGACCGCTATTATCCGAACATAGCCAGGAATGTGGAAGACCTGCTGCTGCAGACCGAAGAAGATCCGGAGATGGCGAACATGCACCATATCGCACAAATTGTCCGGGTAATCATGTACCACCGTTTGACGGACCTGTACGGCGACGTTCCATATTCGGAAGCCGGACGCGGGTTCATTGAAGGAATCACCCAGCCCAAGTACGATGCGCAGTCCTTCATTTACCCGGACATGCTGGCCCGGTTGGAGGCCGCGGCAGGAGCGCTGAACGGCTCCATGCCCAGCTTCGGATCCGGTGATCTGATGTACGGGGGCGATGTGGATCAGTGGAAGAAGCTGGCCAACTCGCTGATGCTGCGTCTGGGCATGCGGCTTTCCAAAGTGGATCCGGGAGCTGCACAGAGCTGGGTCCAGAAGGCCATTGCCGGGGGCACCATGACCAGTAATGCCGATATCGCCTATGTGCCGCATAACGATCCGGCCGGCTGGCGTAACGGCAACGGATCGGTCTTTCTGGCGGATGGCTCGCCGCGGATTTCCCAGTTCTTCGTCAATTGGATGGTGGCCCGTAATGATCCGCGCCTTTATGTCTACGGCATGCTGCAGCCCGGGACCACCGAGCCCATCGGCATGCCGAACGGAAGGATTACCGGTGGGTCGGACCCCAATCACGGTATTGAAAACGATCCGAGTTGGGTGCCGTGTCCAGAGGAAGTCACAGAAAACTGCGGGATGAATCGGTATATGGTTCCCAACACGGTCTTAAAGGGGCAGGATGACCCCATGTTCTTTATGACGTATGCGGAGGTGGAGCTGCTTAAGGCAGAGGCTGCCGCCAGAGGCTGGCATTCCGGCGATGCGGCTACCCACTATGCCAATGGCGTGCGTGCGGCGATGGAGTACCTGGCTATGTACGGGCCGGAGGCCGCCATCGACGGAGCCGATATAGACGCGTACCTGGCCGCCAATCCCTACGATCCAGCCAACGGTCTCAGGCAGATCGGTGAGCAGATCTGGGCCGCGGTTCTGTTGAACGAGTATGAGGCGTTTGCCAACTGGCGGCGTACCGGCTATCCCGAGCTCACGCCGGTCAATTACCCCGGAAACGTCACCGGCGGCACCATTCCGCGCCGTCTGCGGTATCGTGAGGGTGAGGCGGTGGCGAACCCGGAAAATTACTCTGCGGCACTGTCGGCGCAGGGTCCGGATGAATTCACGACCCGTATGTGGTGGGATCGGTAGCCCTCAGGCTCCCATCATGCCATTAAAGGGGCATCGGCTGTGAGTCGATGCCCCTTTTTTTTGGGCTGCGGCGGGAGCCCTCACGGCCGGTACACGAAGTCGACGGAGCGCTCTCTGGCGACTCCCTGCACCAGGTCTGTTGCTCGGACCGTGATGGTAACAGGTCCCGGCTCATGCCAGGTAGTCAGGTCAATCATCAGCTGCTCCTGCGCGACGCGCGAACTGCCTTCAAAGGTGGTGGCCGCCGACACGGTTTGTGGCCGCCGGTCATCCATGCTGCGGATGGTGTACGACACTTCATATCGTGTCTGTTCATCGTCCCCATAGGCGAGATGATACAGCTCAAAGTACAGACCCAGGGACAGATCCGGGGTGATCTCTGTACCGGCGTAGGGCGTAATCAGGTTGGGGCGTGCGGCATTGGGCACCGTGATCGGTCGGATATCGCTCATTTCCAGCCGAAGACCCTCACTGTGCAGCGCCTTGATGGAGTCAAGTGAGATCACACCGATCCCCAAGGTAGCTGTGGGTTCATACCGGCCATCGCCGGCCTGTTCCGCCCAATACTGCTGCCACTGCATGGCTAGGTTCTGAATGTCACCGTTCAGTTCGCTCTCCCAGGTGTGCACCGGCAGGGTGCCGTTCATTGCTGCCGGGAGGCGGTAGTATCGGTGGCTCAGGGTGGTTGGCGCAAAATCCGCACGCCGGTGGGTGCCGGTGACCACCATGAGGTAATCATCAGACGGTGCATGTCCATCCCGCCGCAGGCGGTTGACGAGGCGCCGTCGGGGCCTGAGCTGGCCGGCCTCCAGACTCCAGTAGACTTCAAGCCGCGTCACTCCGTCGGGCCGCAGAAAACGCGCCCAGCGAATGGATGGCTGCAGATGTTGGGCAATCCCGTACACCTGCGTGGCCGAGGCCGGAACGGTTGACTGCCGACTCAGATCGTGGTGATCGTCCCGCAGCCGCTGGTCCTCAATGAGGAATTTGGCAAAGTAAAAGGGCGGTCTGGCATCCGATGTGGCCAGCGTCAGATAATTGGTGACGGCATCATAGCTGGCACCATAGTGGGGATGTTCCAGTGCTAACTGGGCCAGAATTTCCTCGAGCCAAGTCAGCAGGAGCGTGGACTTGCGCCGGTTGGCCCGCAGGTTGGGCGGGATCAGGTCTTCGGTGCTGCTGAGCCGGAATGCCTGCCTGCGTGACCTTTGCACAAACAGGTAGTGTGCGTCATCGTGAATTCCCCTATAGACCCAGATTTCGTTGCGGGGCAAGGTGCCCTCATACGGCTGCATCCGCAGGCCGGCCGTACGGAGCTTCACGGAGGTCTGCCGGAACGGATCTCCGAGGCGTATATAAATGCGTCCGCGATCATCGAGTCCTACTGAATCCCTTTCGGCGGCGAAGTGGCGCTTTGCATGGTAGATGCGGTAGAGGTGCTCTTCCAGGCGCTCATTGTGAACTGTGGCTGGTAGGGGGTCCTGGCGATGCCACCAGCTGACCAGCACCTGGCTGTCCTGAGGATTGCCCGCGCCGATGCGAATCGCTTCGGCGGCTTTGTGCGCAATATCATCCTTCGGGATGACCAGTAACATGTAGGCCAGGTGATGCGTTAACATGGTCCGTTCATCCTCAGAAGTAATGCTCGCTGCCTGATGCAGCATACCCAGGTAGAGTGTGGCTGCCTCCTGGTAGGCCAGTATCCGGCCTTCGTCAAACACCTCGGCGACGGCTGCCTCAACCTCCGCAAAGTCTTGCTGGGCCTGTACGACACCCGGCAGGAAGGCTACTGCCAGCAGCACCGCGTCGACCCACAGCACCTGGCCGACCGAGCGCCGGGCACCTCCATAGAGAGACGGGTAAGTCCGCATGGATAGGAGCTACGGTCTGTACCGTTTAGCTGTGGGGTGCGTTATGGTGATGCTGTTGAGCAGCTGCCAGCGTGATGAGCCCCTGTTTGCGCTTACGTCTCCGGGCAGGACCGGAGTAGACTTCAATAACGTAATTATTGAACAGCAGAGCTTCAATGTACTTGACTATGAGTACTTCTACAACGGGGCTGGCGTGGCAGCCGGAGATATCAACAATGACGGACTGCCGGATTTGTTCTTTACGGCCAACCTGGGACCGGACCGGCTTTATCTGAATCTCGGGGACTGGCAATTCCAGGACATCACGGAGCGGGCCGGCATTGTTAATCCGCCAACCTGGACTACCGGCGTAACCATGGCGGATGTGAACGGGGATGGCTGGCTTGACATCTATGTTTGTCGCAGCGGGAAGGTATCCGCGGATCGTCGCCGCAATGTGCTGTACATCAATAACGGCGACCTTACCTTTACAGAGCAGGCGGCTGCCTATGGTTTGGACGATTCGGCTTATTCCAATCACGGCAATTTCTTTGATTATGACCGGGATGGCGATTTGGACCTGTACCTGCTGAATCATTCCATAAGGCGCTATACCAGGTTTGACGTGGAATACATGCGTGCTCAGCGGGACTCGCTTGCGGGCGACAAGTTGTTTCGCAATGACGGGGGGTATTTCACCGATATCAGTGACTCGACGGGCATTATCGGCAATCCATTGGGATTCGGTTTGAGTGCCGTAGTCAGCGACATCGACCAGGATGGCTGGCCGGACATTTATGTCTCCAACGACTACATCGAAGACGATTACCTGTATATCAACCAGCGCGATGGCACCTTTGCGGAGTCCATTCGCGCCTATCTCACGCACACCTCCTATTCGTCAATGGGTGCGGATATCGCGGACATTAATCACGATCTGCACCCGGACATTGTGACTCTGGACATGCTGGCGGAGGACAATTATCGGCAGAAGATCCTCAAGGGGCCTGAGGATCATGTATTCTACGAGCAGTTCCGCAAGGATGGATTCCACGAGCAGTATATGCGCAACATGCTCCATGTCTGGCACGAGGGGGATTACATGGAGGTCGGCCAGTTGGCCGGCGTGTCCAACACGGATTGGAGTTGGGCCGCATTGTTTGCGGACTTTGATCTGGATAGTCACCCGGACCTGTTGGTTACCAACGGCTATTTGCGGGACTACACCAATCTGGATTTTCTGCGCGCCACGCTGCCGAACGCGTACCAGGAGGCCAGCAGCAGGGGGGAGGCCCTTTCCACGCTGGACATGGTGCAGCACATGCCAACCACCCGGATTCCCAATTACGTTTTCCAGGGCGGTGGTCATTTGATTTTTACCGATCGGACCGAGGCTTGGGGGCTGGATAAGCCGACGCACTCCAATGGTGCGGTCTGGGCGGATTTGGATGGCGATCTGGATCTGGATCTGATTATCAACAATATCAACGAGCCAGCATTCCTGTACCGGAATCAGGTTGAGGAATCGGGCAGCGCTTTGAAGGTGATTTTACGGGGCGGAAGCGGCAATACGGGGGGCATTGGGGCCAGGGTGACCCTGCGTGGGGACGGTTTTCAGGCCATGCAGGAGCTGCAGCCGGTAAGAGGCTACTTGTCTTCAGTGGAGCCGGTGCTGGTGTTCGGTACTCCGCAATTGGAGAGGGTGGATGTGGAGGTGCGGTGGCCGGACGGGAGTGTCCGGATTCTGACGGATGTGCCTACCGGGCAGGTACTGACGCTGCGCCATGATGACGGGTCGGTAGGGGAATCAGCAGATCACCAGCTCAGCCATACCTCTGGCCTGTTCCGGCGGGTGGCCCGGTCGGGGCTTGACTATATTCACAGAGAGGATCTGTTCAGTGACTTTGATATCCAGCCGTTGATGCCGCAGCTGCTGTCGCGGGAAGGGCCAGCCCTGGCGGCAGGCGATGTAAACCGTGACGGATTGTTGGATGTATTCGCAGGCGGCGCGCACAATCAGCCCGGGGGGTTGTACCTGCAGCAGGCGGGAGGTACCTTCGTGGCTGCGGGGATTCCGGAAATTGCTGCGGATTCCCTGTATGAGGATGTGGATGCCGCCTTTGCAGATTTCAACGGTGATGGTGCAGTCGATCTGTATGTGGTAAGTGGAGGAGCCTCGTACGAGCCTGATCAGCCCATATATCAGGATCGGCTTTACTTGAATATGGGCTTTGGACAGTTTGCGGCTTCGTCGGACTGGCTTCCGGCCCTCCGAACAAGCGGCAGTGTGGTGGCCCCCAATGATTTTGATTCGGATGGAGATGTGGACCTGTTTGTGGGGGGCAGGCTGGTGCCGACGCAGTATCCGGCAGCGCCGAGAAGTTACCTGCTGGTTAACACGGGAGAAGGGTTTGTTGATGCCACAGCGTTGATGGCACCGGACCTGATGGAGGCGGGCATGGTTACCGCAGCTGTTTGGGCTGATGTCCATGCGTCGGTGGGTGATGAACTTATCATTGCCGGAGAATGGATGCCGGTGCGCGCGTTTACCGCCAATGCGCAGGGGATTTTTCGTGAAGTGTCCTCCTCCCTTGGCCTTGAGCATACGTCTGGATTCTGGAATGTTGTGGTGGCGGCGGATATTGATCTGGACGGTGACACGGACCTGATTGCTGGCAATCGAGGCACCAATTCCCTGATACGGGTCTCACCGGAAAGTCCGGCCAGTCTGTATGCCGGAGATCTTGATCGGTCCGGTACCTGGGACTTGGTCATGGGGTCCTACCTCAAGGGATTTGATGCTCCGCTGGCTTCCAGAGATCAGATGATTGAGCAGATGCCCTCACTTGCGACCAGATTTGATACGTACGAGTCTTATGCACACGCCACCACATATGATCTGGTCATAGGCACTCCCGATCTGAATCTGATGGCTGTGATGGGTGAATCGATGGTGTTTATGCGGCAGGAGGACGGAACGTTTCTGGGCCAGCCTCTTCCCCTCGCGGCGCAGGTGGCTCCGGTGCGCAGTATTCTGGTGCGGGATGTCAGCGCCGATGATCAGCCGGATTTGATTCTGGCGGGCAACCAGTACGGCAATCGGGCGGAAGAGGGTCGCTTGCATGCGGGCAGGGGGGTGATACTGGAAGGCCGTGGGAACGGCATTTTTGAGGTTATGCGTTCCGCGGGATTTTCCGCGAAGGGGGATGTGCGGCATCTGCTGCCGGTTTCGGTGGCGGATGAGGAATGGATAGTGGTAGGGCGCAACAATTCCTTCCTGGATGTCTATACGCGGACAGCGCAGAGATAAACGCCATGAAAATCCTCGTCACCGGCGGGGCCGGATTTATCGGGTCCCACGTGTCAGAAGCCCTTTGTTTGGCGGGTCATCAGGTGGACATCCTGGATGATCTCTCAAGCGGGCAGCGGGCCAATGTGCCCCGGGGTGCGCGGCTGATGGTTGAGGATATCCGCTCCGAAGCTGCGGCTGAACTGATCAGGAAGGAAGGTTATGCAACGATAGTCCATCACGCGGCTCAGATGGATGTGCGGCGGTCCGTGGCTGACCCCGGGTTGGATGCCGGGATCAATCTGCTGGGCCTGTTGAATCTGATGGAAGCGGGTCGATCAGCAGGTCTGGAGCGGGTGATTTTTGCGTCCACCGGCGGAGCATTGTATGGTGAGCCCGAACAGGGGCCGCAGCCGGAGACTCATTCAACCCGACCGGTATCGCCGTACGGCATCGCGAAACTGGCCAGTGAACAGTATCTGTATTTCTATCAGCAGCAGTACGGTATCCGATATGTCGCTTTACGGTACGGCAATGTGTACGGACCACGGCAGAATCCGCACGGGGAAGCCGGGGTGGTGGCCATTTTCACCCAGCGGCTGCTGGATGGCCAACTGGTGACGATTCATGGAGATGGCCTTCAGACGCGGGATTACATATATGTGGCCGATGTAGCCCGGGCCAATCTGGCAGCTCTCAACTATGAGGGTCCCTCCGGGGCCTTCAACATCGGCACCGGCCGGGAAACGGATGTGGTCAACCTTTTTGAGCGGATCCGTGCGGCTTTGGGCATAAACACCCGTGTCATATATGGCCCGGCCAAACCTGGAGAGCAGCGGCGCAGCGTCCTGAACTGCACGAAGGCCGCAGAGCACCTGCGTTGGCACCCGCAGATCGGCATACGAGAGGGATTAACATTAACCGCTCGCTGGTTTGCATCCAATTGGGCTCCCTAAGCATGTACGAGGTGCGTCTACGGGATTTTGAGGGGCCGCTGGATCTGCTGCTGTTTCTGATTCAGCGTGAGGAGGTGGACATCTTTGATATTCCGGTGGCGAGAATTACCGATGAGTATCTGGCCTATGTGAACGCCGCTGTGGAGCTTGATCTGGACAGCGTGGCGGATTTCATTTACCTGGCCTCCATGCTGATTCGGATCAAGGCCAGAATGCTGCTGCCGCGGCCTGAACTGGATGAGCAGGGGGAGCTCATTGATCCTCGTCAGGCTTTGATTGAACAGCTGCTGGAATATGTCCGTTATAAGGATGCGGCGGGTCAGTTGGGTCAATTGCAGTCCCGTCGGGAGCGTCTGTTTACCCGAGGAGAGGCTTCCAGGCCCTTTCAGCCGGAGGTGGAGGATGCCTTTGTCAATACGACGGTATACGACCTCGTGGGTGCGCTCCGGCGTGTATTGCAGGAGGATCCTGAAGAGCCTCAGGTCACCGTGAATGCGATTGACTACACGGTAGCGAAGCAGCGCGAGTTTGTGGTGGGATGGGTTCGGGTCCGGGAAGCCGGTCGGTTTGCCAACATGGTCAGCGGATACTCAAAGGGATTTGCGATTGCCACATTCCTGGCGGTACTGGAACTGGCGCAGCAGGGAACGGTGACTATAGAGCCGGATTACGGCCATGACGACTTTATTATTGCCGCGGTGAACGGGAGGGCAGATGGCGGAAATTGAAGTGGCTGCAGACCGTACGCTGGTTAATATGGTGGAGGCCTTGGTCTTCGCGGCTGACGAACCGGTCAGTGCGGCGGAGATTGCCAGGACTTATCAGGTCGTCACAGAGGCTCAAGGTCCTGACGAAGAAGCGATTGAAGACGCGGTGGACCTGCTCAACCGGGCTTATCAGCAGAACGGGCATGTACTCAGGATTGAGCAGTGGGCGGGTGGCTACCGGATGGCCACGAGGGACCGGGCAGCGGCGTATCTCGAGGAGTTCTTCAAGCAGATCCGTCGCGTAAAGCTGAGTCGTCCATTGATGGAGACACTTGCCATTGTCAGTTACCGCCAGCCGGTCACGCGCCTGGAGGTTGATCAGGTGCGCGGCGTGAATTCGGATTATGCGTTGCGGCGGCTGCTGGAGTTGGATATGATTCTGATAACCGGTCGTTCGAAATCCATCGGTCAGCCGCTGTTGTACGGCACGACGGATCATTTTCTGGAAACATTCGGGCTGAACGACCTCAATGATCTACCGAATCTGCGTGACATCGAGGCGCTGCTGGATGATCCGGATTTCAGTGTGGAGCGGGCCCGCCTTTTGATCCTGAACGGTCTGGACGCTTCGGAGTCCTGATTTTGTGGGCCTCCCGGTGCCTACAGAGTGTGAGATACGGATATATGCAGGGGATCAGAATTGAGCGTCTGCTGAGTCCTTGATCAGTTCGTACGCGGCTACGAGGGGCTCGCCGAAGTCGCCATGCTCCAGCAGGAGGACCCAATCTCGGCCTGCATCCAGCAGTTGCGCGTCTGAAGGAATGTACAGGCGGCGCAGCCAGGCCCCCTTCGCACTCAGCAGATGCACTTCGCGCCGGGGCGCAAGCCAGATATGGGTTGCAACCCATATACTGCCATCCGGCAGCGGCAGGATAGCGTTGTATGCGGGGAATCGTGCGGGCAGATTCTTGAGGATATCCGGCCAAATACGATGCTCAAATCGTTGCCGATCTTCCGGTGTATTATATCGGGCCAGCCTGGATTCCCGGTACCGCTGTCGTTGCGCACGGGTAACGCTCAAATCCGGCCCGTTCCATCGGGCACGGTGAACAAAGCGGCCTGCATAGTCAATGTATTCCAGTTCATAGTCATCGGCTGTCCCCAACCACACGCCGGTGGGCGCAGCGGCAAACACCAGCTGCCGCCCCCACAATTTGGGACGGGACCCTCCGTCCAGGACCGTCCGTTCCGCACCCGGGATTTCTGAGCGCAAAACGGTCACAAGGTCTTGATTCTGCCAGTTCAGTGAAACACTCCAGCGATAGCTATCCCCGGGAGAGAGGTTCAGTTGCTCGATCCGGGACCGAAAATCCGGCCATGGCGTGAACACCAGTCCTCCATCAGGCGCGCAGCCCGGATTTCCGTACGGATTAACGTTGAATGATGCGAGGTTTCGCGTGTCGGATACGTGGCCCTCCGCATCAAGGTCTGTTATCCGATCCAAGTCCCAGTCATAAACGGTCAGTTCTGAATCCAGGCAGCCTCGGATCAACCTCAGGCCCTGATATTCGCCGGGTGCCTTGCCGTATTGCCCACTTGTCCACAAATGGTCCCCATTGGGTGCAAACTTACGCAGGCTGTGACTCTGTTCGTCGGCAACTATGATACTGCCATCTGCAAGGCGTATTGCTCCGGTCACATTGCCGAACAGGTATTCCGGCGGGCCATCCGACAATCCGATTCGCACCAGCGGTTCATCGCTCAGTTCCCAGTCGGATTCGGCGGGGCCCTCACTATTTACAACAGGTTGAGCGGCAATTCCAGAGCCCGCAAGGCATACGGTGAGCACCGCAACGGCTCCGACATAACGCGACAAGGGCCATCGGATCAGCCCGGTCTGACACCTCCATCGGCCAGGAATTCCACGCATTCTCGGGGCAGTTTTTGACGTGAACGCTGGATAGGGTGGTGCGTTTCCGTGTGCCAGAAACGCCCTGAGTGGTGTGATGGGCTGCCCGTGGGGCCCGCTGGTGCACCGGGCCCGAATTAATCCCGCATCGAACAGACGTATACCCCAGGGGAGAAAAACGCGACGCAGTCAGCCGCCTTGCCGATTCTAGCGGGGCAGTGTACGGCACATCTGAATTCTTGGGTGGCGTACCGAACGTTCTCGTCCCGGACATTCTGGAAGGCGGCCTTTACCCAATCAGATAGGAGGATAGGCCAGCGACGCGATCCGCGAATTGACGAGCCATTACCGGTCTAAGTCATGTCCGCGCGCCCGCGCATTCCGGCGCGGAAGCAAGCCGAATTTGGTGACATCCTGGCCCAGAGGCATATTCTGGCCCCACTGCGCAAGATTATCTTTCACAGCCTACCAGTCCTCACCGCGGCTCTTCTGGAGGAGGTAAAGGCGGCACCGCTTGCAGGCAGACGGCCGGTCCTGTTTGAGGAGCTGGATAAGCCCGTCTTGCGTGCCCAGCCTTACAATCGGTACGAACATGGTGCGTGGATCGGCAGGTGCAAAGTCGCCTTGGATTATCAGGTCCAGATTGAAACGCACCTCTTCATTGTCCCCCAGATAAGCTGACCGCCCGGTACACGCTGTAATCCCCGAGCATACTGTAGAAATCTTTCACCAGGACACGCGCGATGGCCCGTAGGCGGAGCCGGGGCCGGGGTGCACCACGGATAAGACTCTCATGCCCGCTTTTCGCCGGCTGCCGCGTCTGTTGGAAGTGCTGCAGACCGCACAGGAGCATTGCCTGCGCTTTATGAATCCGCTGGCCCGGACTGAAGTACTCATCTTGGACGATCGGGGCTTCCGCAGCCTGGAGTCCGTTCAACGGCGACACCTGACGGAGCTCATTGAAGATTGGTGCAACCTGAAGTCCACCTTGGTCACGAGTCAGTATTCCGTTGAAGATTGGCATCACCGACCCCATGCCGGCGGATGCCGTCTCGGATCGTCCACAATGCCCACCGACTCCCGTTCTCAGGTGAGTCCATGCGGAAGGTGCTTGAACAGCAGGAAATCGCAAACCGGATCACCAAATGATGTCCACAATTCTGAACGGGTCAAGGTGGCCCTCTTCGCTCGGAATTGATACCAGACTCCCAGCCGCGGTGCCCGCCTCAGTCGGAATCAGCGGTCCGCAGAGCCGGAATATGCAGATAAGGCAATAACTGAAGACATCAGTCTGATCGCCCGCAAAGGGGCCTTATTATCCCGTTGCATCCTGCAATGGTAAACTTTAGCAGTGTCACAGGTTCGGAATGTGAGCTGGTCACCTTTCACCGGATTTCAGCGTCCAAGATATGTGATCCAAGTCGGCCTTTACCCGTTTAACGACAGCATGTACGATACCAACCGATCAAAGGCGCATAATTCTCAGGACCGCAACAAGCAGTTCCGGCACCTACAACAGCTATCTTCATGCACATCTGTCACGGCACTTGGATTCCCGCCAGTGGCCCCCGCTTTGAAAACCTCGGGCAATTTATCCTTTGGGTGGAGACTTCAGCCCATCAGGGTGGCACGGCAGCCCCGAAGACCGGCACGCATCCCAGCCATATTGCTGACTTTGACGGGCTAAGCAGCTTTCTGTTGTCGGATCTGTCCATTACGAGGGCGGTCCAAAAGGCACTCGATCCCGAACTGTCTCATTTCTACGCGACGCTCCCAAGTACGGGCGCACGGCCCCTGCCGAGCCCGGAAATGGCTCAGCTTAACGGAGAGTATTTGCCGGACGAGTATCGGTGGCGCACTTGGAAGGTATACGGTCTTGCGGTGGGCCGGCCGCTGCTTTTACTGCGCCAGCTGCAGTTCAGCGCCAGTCTCGGCAGACCTGGCATCCACTTGGGCGGGGACCTCAAATTCTGGATTCAATATGCCCGGCATTTCCGCAATATAGTTCGCCAGCACCAATTCCTGCCCGTGATCAAATGCCAGCGGCCAGCCAGAAAAGGCACTCGCAGAAGGTTCCATACCGGATGGTCCCCTGCGGCTGTGAATTACGATCAGGGCCTGCGGGATTTCGCGGCTTCCATGCCGGGCATCTGTAGAGTCGTCAGCGACAAACTAACCCGGAGGGGTACACATGACCATGCTGTCTGCCTTTCCGCCTTTGAATTACTCCGGCATTTTTCGGAGCAGCAGCTGGACCGCTTGGTCACCGACTCCGCTGTTACCAAAAAGATGCTCAGCCAGCTTGGTGACAGTTGGCTGGCGGCTGCAGTGAGCGGATCAGGAGTAAAGCCACCGGGGGCCGGAGATCTCACGGCAAAGCGGTGGCAGCAGTGGCATTCGTGGCATCAGGACATTCTCGGTCGCTCAGGTCAGGAGGATGGTGCCGGCTTTGTACTCGGTCTTCGATTGGACCAGAATGGAAAACGCGATGATGACTGGAGCCTGAGCTTCTTTGTTGCGTCCCGTCAGGACCCTTCGCTTAGAATTGACCTGGTGGAGTGGTGGGAATTATCTAAGGCCAAGAAAACGCAATGGCTCAAGGAGTTCGGCCAGCAGTTTGAACGCAAGCTGCTGGTCAATCTGGGGCATGCAGCGCGCATCTGCCCTCTATTGTGGCAGGGCATGGAGTCCTCGCATCCTATAGGATTTGAACTGGATTTACAGACCGCGTACACATTTCTGAAGGACGATGCTCTGGTGCTTGAGTCTGCCGGATTCAAGATTCTCTTGCCAAGCTGGTGGACACCGCAGGGTCGCCGGCGCGCGCGATTGCGGGTCAAGGCATCCATCAAGTCGCAATCATCCGCACTGGCCGGTACGGGTGCCGGCTACTTTGATTTGCCCTCGCTGGTGGATTATCGCTATGAACTCTCCATTGGCGGGGAGCCGGTCAGCGAGAAGGAATGGCAAAACCTGATCGATGCCAAGACACCTCTTGTCCGCTTTCGAGGCGAATGGATGGAGCTGGATCATCAGCAGATGACACAGATGCTTGAACAGTGGCACCAGCAGGACGACGATGGACTCACTGTTGGAGAATTACTGAAGCAGGTTGCCGAAGTGGATGAGGATACCACCGAATATGTGTTTGACGAGGCTCTCGGGAGAACGCTGAAGGGATTGCAGCAACAATCGAGTCTAAAGCCAATGGGCGACCCGGCCGGACTGCAGGGCCGATTGAGACCGTATCAACAGAAGGGTCTGTCGTGGCTCGTCCAGCAGGAGTCTTTGGGGTTGAGCCCCTGCCTGGCGGACGACATGGGGCTTGGCAAGACGGTGCAGGTGATCGCGCTGTTGCTGCACGAGCGGGAGCGGTATGCAAACAACTCTGGCACCATGCCGCTGGCGCCCACCCTCCTGGTAGCGCCGACATCTGTACTGAGCAACTGGCAGAAGGAAGTCAACAAATTCGCTCCGCAGCTCAAGACCTCGATCCACCATGGCAGCGAGCGGGCGGACGAACCGGCATCCTTGGGTGTGATCTGTGACACCCATGACATCGTCATTACTTCGTTTAGCTTAGCGCGCAGGGACAGGGAGCTGCTGACCGGGCAGCAATGGCATCGCGTCGTGGTGGATGAAGCGCAGAACATCAAGAACCCCAAGTCCGCCCAGGCCAAAGCCATCTTTTCTCTCAGTGCTCCGAGTCGTATCGCCCTTACGGGGACTCCGATTGAGAATCGTCTGATGGATCTGTGGTCTCTGTTCAATTTCCTTAATCCCGGCTACCTCGGCAACGCGACACAATTCCGCAAGGCCTACGAGACCCCCATACAGCGGCATGGGGACGAGGGGAAGTCAAGACTGCTGCAACGCCTGGTGCAGCCATTCATCCTTCGTCGACTGAAGACGGATCGGTCAATAATTGACGATCTGCCGGAGAAGCTTGAGCAGAAGGTTTACTGCAGTCTGACCAAGGAACAGGCTTCGCTTTATCAGGCAGTAGTGGATGATGTACAGGAGGAGATACAGAAACTGGAGGGAATCAAGCGCAAGGGGCTGATTCTGTCCACGCTGATGAAACTCAAGCAGATCTGCAACCATCCGGCCCAGTTTCTCCAGGATGGCAGTGCCTTCACTGAAAAACGGTCACAAAAACTGACGCGTCTGAACGAAATGGTAGCGGAAGCGCTGAGTGAGTCAGACAGTCTGTTGCTCTTCACCCAGTTTACGGAGATTGGCGACCGTTTGGAAACGCATCTGCGTCAGCGGCACGGTTGCCCAGTCAATTACCTCCATGGCGGAACCAGCCGCAAGCGCAGAGAGCAGATGATCGAAACGTTTCAGGATCCTGAATCTCTTGCAGGAATATTTATCTTATCGCTCAAGGCCGGTGGCGTTGGCATAACGCTGACGCGCGCGAATCACGTATTCCATTTTGACCGGTGGTGGAATCCGGCGGTGGAGAATCAGGCTACGGACCGCGCCTACCGGATCGGCCAGAAGAAAACAGTGTTCGCCCACAAGATGGTTACCGTGGGGACGCTGGAAGAGCGTATAGACACCATGATTGAAGATAAGCAGGGACTGGCCGACAGCATTGTCGGCACCGACGAAAGCTGGCTTGCACGAATGGATGATTCCGCCTTCCGCGAGCTTATCCAATTGAATCGCAGTGCCATTATGGAGGCGTAAAGATCCGGCGAAACATGCGTACTTGGTGGGGAGAAAAATTCCTTGACGTACTGGCCACCTGCATGGATCAGGGCCGGCTGCAGCGCGGCCGGGCTTATTCGGGCCCACGCCGTCTGCTGAAGTTCAACATTGATGGCCAGACCGTTGAGGCAGTCATGCGCGGCAATAAAAACCCGTATTTCGGGGTTTACACGGAGCCGCGCTACAAGGTATCTGTGCGGCTCAAGCAGTTTTCCGCAAAGGATTGGAACAGGATTACCGAAGCGGTCAGTCTCAATACGGCCGTGCTGTGCCACCTGCTTATGAATGAAATGCCGCCGACCATTGAGAGCATCTTCTTTGAGAACAATCTCCATCTGCTTCCCCGAAAACGGTCGGACCTGATCGTTTCGTGTTCATGCCCCGACTATGCCAATCCCTGCAAACATATTGCGGGCGTGTACTACAAGATCGCTTCTCTGCTTGACCGGGATCCGCTCCTCGTATTCCAATTGCGCGGGATGACCTTTGACCGGCTCCAGAAAAAGCTGATTTCGTCCCCTTTGGGGCAGGCCTTGATTGACCACAGAAAAGAGGACACGCAGGAGATTGAATACCGGTCCCATCGCTACACCGCCCCGCAGATCGAACCGTTGGAGACGGTCAGCCTGCGGTCCTTTTGGCAGGGCCTGTCCTCTCCCCCACGCGTTGATGCCATGGTCCGCAGTGCGGTCACACCTGCCGTACTGATCAGGAAAGGCGGCGACTACCCTTCCTTCTGGACCAAATACAAATCCTTCATTGAGACCATGGAGCCCATCTACACTCGGGTGGTGGATAAGAACAAGAATTCTCTTTAGCGGCGCAATTGATCCGGCCTCTGGAAGACGAACAGTCCGCGTGTGCTGAACGTCGGCTGAACCACTATTGAGAGCGTCCGGCCGCCTGCGGCGTGTCGGCGCTGCTCAGCTCATTCATCGCCATCCGTCTCGGCCGTGAGTAATTGCAGATCCCGAGTTGCCTCTACGAGCCGAATGAATTCACCACGATAGCCACGCGGGTCGTTACCCTTGCCGCTTCTCGCAAGCTCCAGGACATCGGTTAATGTGAAGTCGCCCGCGTGGTCTGAGTCGCGAAGGAGCATGCCGAATCCTGCCACCGCCGACGCGAATCGGAAATCATCGGTCGGTGATCCCTGTCGGTGGATCACTGCGTGGTCCATGCGCTTGCTTTTGGTCTCATCAGGGTCCTTATAGCGGACCTTGACAAACATCAGTTCGTCTTCAAACCCATTGACTTGCGGCGCATCCGCCTGCGGCTGGTAGCGCAATTCGTCCGTATTTTCGCGCGGTACCGGCACGCCTGCGGGGACTAATTCAAACAGCGCGGTCACCGTGTGTCCGGCCCCCAGTTCGCCGGCATCTTTCGCGTCGTCATTGAAATCCTCGTCGGCGAGCAGCCGGTTCTCGTACCCGATCAGGCGGTATCCCGCAACCCGCGCAGGATTGAATTCAACCTGAATCTTCACATCTTTGGCCAGCGTGACGAGCGTTCCGCCCATTTCCTCCACGAGCACTTTCTTAGCCTCAAGCAGACCGTCCACATAGTGGAAATTCCCGTTACCATGGTCGGCAATCTGCTCCATTTTGGAGTCTTTCAGATTCCCGGTGCCGAAACCCAGAACGGTCAGGAAAACGCCGCTCTCCCGTTCTTTTTCAATGAGTCGCACCATTTCAGCGTCGCTGGAGGGGCCTATGTTGAAGTCGCCATCGGTAGCTAGGATGACACGGTTATTTCCGCTCTCAATGAAATGCTTGCGTGCTGTTTCATAGGCGAGCCTGATCCCTTGTCCCCCGGCCGTACTGCCTCCTGCATGCAGCAGTTCAAGAGCGCCCAGGATTTCTTCGCGCTGCGTCCCTGGTGTCATGGGGAGTACGAGTCCCGCAGCCCCGGCGTAGACCACGATCGCAACCTGATCATGAGGCCGCAATTGGTCAACCAGCAATGCAAAGGCTTTCTTGAGGAGGGGCAGTTTGTCGTCCGTACCCATTGATCCAGATACATCAAGCAAAAAGACAAGGCTGTTTGGCGGAAGATTGTCCAGATCAATGGACCGGGTTTGGAGGCCGATTTTGACCAGTTGATGCTTCGGCTTCCAAGGTGCCTGCCACACCTCCGTCGTTATGGCGAAGAGTTGGTCGCCGGACACTTCGCTCTTACGGTAGGGGAAGTAGTTGATCATTTCCTCAATGCGCACCGCGTCCACTGGTGGCCGCTTGCCATCTTGGATGAAGCGCCGGATATTGGAATAGGAAGCCCGATCTACATCCACCGAAAAGGTGGACAAGGGGGATGTGCTTACGAGCCGGAAGTCGTTTTCGCTGATATGTGCGTAGGACTCGGTGTTGAAGTTGGCACCGAGCGCGTCCATGGAAATCCTCCGGCCTCCTTGCTTATAGTTGAGAACCAGCTCCTGCACGGATTGGGTATCCGTCTGCAAGGCAAAATCTGCCACTGATTCCCTGCTCGCAAAAACCGTTACCTGCTGTTGCTGCGTTACGTATCCGACGAATGTGACGCTCACGGTGTATTCGCCAGCCGGGACGCTAACGAGCCTATATTGTCCCGTTGCTCCGGTAGCGGTCCTAATCCGCGTGCCTTCAACTGTCACGATCGCACCGGCAAGCGGCTGCAGCGAAGTCATGTCAGTGACTTGGCCCGTAATCGTGCCGGCCTCAGACTGAGCCGCTGTTGTGGACGGCATCGTAAGGGCGAATATTCCGATGGCAAGAGTTAAGAGGGTACGCATGGGGATGCCTCAATGAATTCGTGAATGGGAGCCAGTGGTGAACCTGAAGTGGTCATAGGATAACTGTACCGCAATATATGTGCCAATCGCGTGCCAAAGTGTGTATTGAGACCAAAGTGGCCACCCGGAGGGGCTTGGTTTTCTGCAGGAATCGGTTGGATTTGAGTCCAGCTTCCGGCTCGGGACTTAGCGGTAGCGTGTGAGCTGAACGGGTTCATCTGAGAGGCTAAGCGGAGCATGTTGAAGCCACAGGGAAGTTTGAACAGTCTTGCTCGCAGGCATTGTCCGACCTGTAGTTCCGCTCGCTTCAGCGAGGTGCAATCCAAGTTCAGGCGGCCCCCCGCAGGCGGAGCCCCGGATTCAGTTTGCAAATAGGAGAGGGGCCTAGGGCTGCCCGGCCTAATTAGATCATCTTGGCTTCAGCTATAGCACGAGCATTTTGCCGTCTCAGGCTGATGTTGGATCAGGTACC
>JAPPNA010000177.1 GCA_028873925.1 Bacteroidota bacterium
AGGCCAGAAGTACGCTAAACACGGGTATAGCCGGCCTTCTGATTCCCGAAATTGCCCCAAATCTGTTGGTCGGTAGTCCGCCGGTGTCATCTTGCGGCCACCTTCAGCCAGCTTTTCCAGGAGTGCGATGGCCTTTCTGCCAGCCTCCGAGTCCCTCTTGCGAAATTCCGGTACTTTCATGGTTCCTCAATTGGTTCAACGATAGCCTATGCACAGCAGCCCAATGGCGGGTTCCTAGTCTGCGCGGACATTTTGGATTTGGCGGACTCAAGCCTCCGTCCAATTGCCGCTGCCCGCCAGTCTACCAGGCAGCCGCTTGACCTTGAAAATGCTGCTGGCTTAAATACCGACCAAGGACGGGCCGCCCCAGGGCGAGACCGGTTGGCCATCCCCGACATAGACGTGATGCCGCTGATTTAGCCTGATGGTGGAACATGAGGCGCAGTGCGCGAAGGCCGGCGGTGAGTCCGGCAGCTGCATCGAGCCAAACGGGCCCTGCAGGCCTGAGCTTGATTACGGTCGATGCCGGCGGACAAATAAACGCGCGATGCGTCGTCTGCCTGTGGGGCCGTCCGTATCAGCATGCAACGGACGTGGGCAAAACGTATGTAGCTTGCGCTGGGCCATAAGGCCGGTCTTGATAACTGCGTGCTAATGCCATCCCGAGCTGCACACCGCGCGGCAAAAGGGTCGGGTCTTACGAAACAGCTGACCTGGATTGATGTACTCGTTTGGGACGAGCGGGACCTCCACAACATCGGGCCCGTCCGCAACCTGATGGCGCTCATAGAAGATTGGTGCAATCTGAAGTCCACCCAGATCAGTAACCCATTGAATCACGGCATAACCCAACGCTGGCGGACACCTCCCGGCTCGGGACCATTTACCGAATCCCGCTCTCGGGTGAGTCCATGCCGAAGGTGGTCGGACAGCCTGCAATCGCAAACCCATTCGCCGCATGACGAACACCGTTCTGAACAGTCCCACGCGACCCGCTTCGGTGACCGCTGCGCTCGGAATCAACACCAGTTTCCACGGGTGGCTCACATCCTTCGGAAGTTGCAGTCGGCAACATCGGCTTACGCATTATCGTGATTGCCAGGGCCGAATGCCATCATGAATTCCTCACCTACCAGCTCTGCGGAATTCTCGCGTGTTCCTCTTCAAGGGTGCTAAGGCGCTATATTGGGGCAGATACCCATTTGGACCCATCCACAAGATGGGCAATAGTGCGCCCGACTGAGGTGAGCATGGCCATTAGTCCACAAACTGATTTCGCAGAAGCCCACAGGCGGCATTGGCGGGATGCGGAACTTCTGTATCGCTGCGAACGATGGGGGAATGCGGACCACCTTTTCGGTTTCAGCGCGGAATGCGGACTCAAGGCGGTTATGGTGCGCTTGGGCATGATGGCATTGGATGAGCACGGCAAACCGGAGCAGAAGTACAGCAAACATTTTCCAAATCTGTGGGGCGAGTTTAGTCAGTTTGCCGAGGGCCGCCTGAAAGCCCGTGACCTGAGACTCCTGCCTCAGGGTAAACCGTTTTCCGACTGGTTGGTCGCTTATCGGTATTCAAGGATCGGATTTACCGACAGGCAGTCGGTGGATCGCCATCGGAATGTAGCCAGCAAAATCCTCCAGATGGTGGAGGAAGCGACAATTGATGCCGGATCGTGATGGGAAAGATGGTCACGTTTGACGAGATACGGAGGGAGCTAAACAGAGCATTTAATTCTGTGGTAATACCCGATGATGTACCCAAAATCTATGTGATCCGTAATCTCTACGGGGAAGTCGGCCTGGCGGTGTCGCAGGAACATGAGCAGAACCATCATCTGCGGAAACCGCTGGAGAAACTGGCCGCAACCGTAGGGCAGCATGTGGGAGCTCACGGCAAGTCATCACCGGATTCCGTGCTGTGGGTGAGACCGGAGCTGCTGGAATCGCTGGATAGGACTGCGCAGAAGCTTCAAGACAGAGTCTTCCTGGAGGATCGACTCTTGATGGGCGGAGGCTGGCGGACAATCGATCCCATAATGGACAAACCTCCTGTCCGATATGTGCTCTACTCCGTCAAAGGAGGTACCGGTCGAAGCACCACTGCTGCCGTGCTCAGTTGGTTCTTGGCCAAGCAGGGAATGGATGTATTGGCTGTTGATCTTGACCTTGAGTCACCCGGGCTGGCCTCCGTCCTTCTGGAGCCTGCAACTCAACCCGAATTCGGTGTGACGGACTGGTTCGTGGAAGAACTGGTCGGACAAGGGGATCTGATTGTTGACCGGATCGTGGGCTCCCCAAAATGGATGCGGGATTTGCCTGGTACGGCGTGGGTAGCACCAGCGCACGGTCGTGACGCGGGAGAATATCTCTCCAAATTGGGTCGCGTCTATATGGATACGGTGGAAGATCCCTGGACAGCCCGGCTGCGAAGAATGATTGAAAGCTTGGAGATTAAGCTGCAACCGGATGTTGTGCTCGTTGAGAGCCGTAGCGGTCTGCATGATATCGCTGCCGCTACCGTTTCCCACCTTGGGGCCGAGGTCATGCTATTCGGTGTTGATGCGCCCTCAACCTGGACCGGTTACGGAATTTTACTTGAGCATTGGAAAAATCGGGGAATGGCCCGCGATATGCGCGAGCGTCTCGCAATTGTGTCCTCGCAAACTCCAGAACTGGACACGGAGCGATACCTGACGCGATTCCGTGAAAGGTCCTGGGACATGTTCAGGGATAATCTGTACGACACGCTCGCGGATTCGTTGACTGCTCCCGAGGAAGTCTCCTATGCATTTGAAGACGAGGAAGCGCCGCATTCACCGCTGGTGATACACTGGAATCGGGGTCTGGCCACAGGATCCGCCTTGCGGCACTTGACGGGTTCAGTGGTGGAGCAGGCCTACCAGCCGTTCCTAGAACGTTTCACGCAACAACATCAGGCCCGTATCAATGAGCTTGCTGCTGCCGCAGCACCAACCGTGAAATACGCAGTGGCTAATCCGGTCGAGTTGCATATTTCAACTGGAAGGCCCGTGGCCACAGTGGTCCGAAGGGGGGATGGTCCGTCGGTTACCGAAACGATCCGCCGTGCACTCAGTGAGTTGCCGGAAGGTACCAGTCACGGCCCGGCACCTGGAATCGCGGAGCCTTTCCTGCCCCATTCTCACAGGAAAGCACTGGATCCGAACGTCCTGGTAGTCACCGGCATGCGTGGCTCAGGAAAAACTTTCTGGTGGAGTGCGCTTCAAGACCCCGCCATCAGGACGCTGCTTGGCGAAATGCATCCGCGATTGGCCCCGATTGCGAGGGCGGAATTATTGTGCGGATTTGGTGTGACACCCAGCCCAGAACAGTACCCAATCAATGATCAGCTAAGGTCCATGCTGAGCAACGATGTGGAGCCGCGCATCGTGTGGCGCACGGTACACATCACCAGCCTTGTTCACGAGGACCATCCGCTGAAGAATATGGCCGAGTGGTCTGAGCGCGCAGATTATGTCCGGCGTAATGCATCTGAGATTGAGCGCGCCTTCCATTCTCGCGACAAAGGATTGGATCGCGAGGATAAGTACTCGCTGATACTGTTTGATGCGCTTGATCGGTGCGCACCTGATTGGGACACCGTGCGGCAATTGATCCAAGGATTGCTTCAACATGCACTGGAGATGCGTTCGTATCAAAGACTGCGCGTGAAAGTATTCCTCAGATCAGATCAGGCCGACGATCCCGAGATTGCCGCTTTCCCCGACGCGTCCAAGGTTTTTTCATCCGAGGTACAGTTGGATTGGCCGCGAAGCGCCTTATACGGACTGTTGTGGCAGTTACTGGGGAACGGCGAATCTGGCAAAAGCCTGCGTCCATTCCTGGCGGAAGTGGATTGGCCGGTGGACGGCGTTGCCGGCGAATTACATGTCATTCCGGCCTCAATCGCTTCGGACGAGGAATTCCAGCGATCACGGTTTCATGAATTGATAAGTGGTCCTTGGATGGGTAGCGGACCCAAGCGCGGGTTCCCCTACACTTGGATCCCCAATCATCTCTGCGACGCGAAGCGTCGGGTGAGCCCGAGATCATTCCTCACGGCGGTACGAGCTGCGGCAAAGGATACCGCGAAGCACTACCCGGACCATGAGTATGCCCTCCATTACAATAGTATAAAGCGCGGAGTGCAGGAGGCATCAAAGGTCCGCGTCAGGGAAATCGCTGAGGATTATCCTTGGGTTCACATGCTGCTGGATGCACTTGAGGGGACAGTTGTTCCGTGCCCGTTTTTGGACATTGAGGGCACCTGGAACGACAAGGACATACTCAAGCAACTCAGTGAGGGTTCAATTTCTCGGGTCTTCCCCAATTACTGTGGGTGGCATGGCTATTTGACACATTCCGGGTATA
>JAPPNA010000156.1 GCA_028873925.1 Bacteroidota bacterium
GCAGGCGCTAAACCGGCACCACCGCTAAGACATGCAGCAACTGCCTATAGCGCCCGGACAACTGGCCCAGTTTCTCCTCCACCTGGGGGTAGAGGTCCTTTTGGCGATTGACCCAGAAGTTCTGTACTCCACTGCGAAGGGACATAGGCACCTCGATGGTTTGCTTGTTAGCCCCAAGAGACCACAATCCGGGGTACCGGTCCTGGTATTCTGGGCCGCTCCCCAGTCTGCTCACGCCTTTAATCCGCTACGCGTATGCCCCTCAGTGGACAGAGGCCTCAGGACCCCTGTATCCGTCAATAATCCCGTAAATTGGGAGTTTTGCAAGAGGCTCTCTTATGTAGCGTTTTGGGGGGGTACTGACTGCAGTCCGCGGCGTTCAGCACCGAACCCGGCTGCGAAAACAAGCCGCTTTCACGTCGACAATTCGCGCGGGGACTGACAAAATGGCCGATTTGAAGCTGCCGGTAAACAGGGCTTTTACCCCCGTCGATCGGAGTTAGTCGCGTCTGGAGCCATCGCGGGCGGCCCACAGGAGCCGCTTTGAGCGCTCTGAAGGGTGCTGCAGCTGAAACGGCTCAATATCACCCGCGCCCAAGTACCAGACGGAGCATCAGTGGTCTTAGCCTTAACGCCGTCATGTCCGTATTGTCTGTGGAGCATGTCCTTCTACCAAGACATGCTCCACAGAATCACAGCGCGCGGAAACGATCTGAGCATCATTGCCCTCGTTGATACGAGTGCAGCTTTGGCGGCCCAAGCAGTAGTGCTCAAGGGCGCGGGTATCTCAGTTGACACGATCATGGCTTTGCGCCTAAGCACGATCGGCAATCGTGGTATCCCAACAATCGTGTCGCTCGATGAACAGGGCAAAGTTCAGGATGTGTGGCGAGGCCTTTTGGATGACAACAGGGAAAGAACAGGTGCTGACATTAATTGGTCTGCTTACAGAGGAGTAGTTAGGTATTTGTGATCAACCCAGTTTTGTGGTCGCCCGAGAAGTCCGATACCGCACCGTGCAGGTGCAGACCCTCTCGAAAATGGTCCTCGACCGCACCCCCGAACAAGAACGCCTGCCCCTGGCCAAAGAAATCAAAACACTCGGCATCAAGGCTGCGGCGATAACCCGCGTCATCGCCAAGGATCACGCCCGCCAGTGAGAACGCAGCCGCCGAAACAAATGCTCACCGGTGATATCTCGCAGAACAGGTCCATACTCCGACGGATCGGAAACCCGCTCGCCTCTGGATAGGACTTGGGCGGGAGTCCGCGAGACGATGAAACCGCACCTTCAGCGGGGCTGTTGAACCCCTGAAACGCCGGCTCCCGTCCGGCGAAAGCCGGACCTCCCCCCGGCTCATAGTCTTGCGACCCGAGAGCCCGCGAAAGCGGGTTTTCTTGGTTTTAAGCGAAGCTCCTTTCCCACCGCTACGGGACCTTTTCGATTTAGCCGGGTTGAACATTCCGGCCACCAGTCCCTGGGGAGGGTTGGAAGTGGCACATTCTTAGCAAGACTATGATGCGATGCGAGACAGACCAGACGGGCACACTGGCAGCCCTAAGCCGGCGCGGTGGACATACGCAGCTCTCCAGAAGCAGGCCGATATCGGCCGCAATGCCTGCCCGCACTGCCGCGATGAAGAACTGATCCTTAGACAGCGAGCGCCGGATGGCGTACTGCATGGGCTGTGATCGCATGTGGTCCGCGTCGGTGGATGCTACCTCGGCTGCAGGAACGGACTCCCCAGATACGCACGGACTGCCTCCAGAGCTAATAGCACAGTTTGTGGCTGTGGTGGATGCGTCACAGAAGGGCCTGCTGACCCGCGACCATTGCGACACCCTCACCACCGCCATCGATGACCGATACCACAGACTGTGGCCTGACCGATTGGGACTGGACCCGTATAGCGCGGAGCGCCAGCAGCGGGTATTGGCGGCCATGCGCAAGGCGGTGAGCGGATTTGTACAGAACATTTATGACACTCCGCCGGAGATCCCGGCCGCCAGCCAGGTTAAGAGCACCCCGCCGCAGTGGCTCATTAAAGGCTGGCTGGTGCAAGGGTGGGTAACGGTGCTCGGAGGGCATGGCGGTGTAGGCAAAACCACCATCGCTCTGCAGATATCAGCCGCAGTAGCAGCCGGGGCTGAGTGGGCCCTGCCGCATGGCGATGTGGGAGTGGACGAGCGCGGGTTGCGAATCGACGATCCGGTCGCCCAAAATGTTGTTTATGCGTCGTACGAAGAAAGCGTGGGCCTACTGCGCCATCGCATAGAGCAGCTGAGGCATCCCGATGTGTCCGCCTACGATGATAGGCTATACATCCCCAACCTGCTGGGGAAACGGCAGTGGTGGGCACCGCAGGCGGGCGCTCACAGGGATAGTACACTAACGCTGACTCAAGTGAGATCTGTGGTCGAGAAGGCCATCCGAGATCTGGCCCCCGCCTGGTGGTCATTGATGGCAATGTGGGGGCATTCGGCGGAGGCATTGCAGACGCTGGCGCAGTCTGGACATTCATGACGCATTTGGCCGCGTTGGCGGACGAAACTCAAACCGCAATGCTACTGTTGGCCCACCCAACGAAGGATCACCAACCATCGGCCAGCGCAACACAGACCTACGCGGCCATGGGCAGCGCAGACTGGCAAAACGGTGCCCGCACATCAATCACACTGCAACACCCGCCCAAAGACGAAGATACCCCGCAGGATACAGTGCAGATGGTAGTCGTGAAGTCCAACTGGGGCAAAGTGCGCACACCGGATGGGGAATGGGCGCGTATGCGGTGGCTCCGACGATCTGACAATGTGGGGGGCTTTGTAGTCTGCGGGGATGCATACCACCCGCCCCGCTCCACTGCAACAGGCAGCCGGGCAGAGCCCGGTCCAGCCCCATCGCTCCGGCCCGTGAAACAAGAGGTTCCCGCCTCCAATGGTGCAAATAACGATGATCTGCCATTCTGACTATGTCTGATCACCACAAAGTTATCGCAGACTTGTGGGCACTGGCCTGCGATAACAAAAAGGTGGACACGGCAGAGCATCTCCCCCCCACCGAGCATTTCTTGGCCGGATGGCTTGCCGCCGAGTGTATTGCGGAGCGGATACCCGAAGACACACTACGCGCCACTCGCCAGAGAGTACACAGACTTGGGACCGGCGGCGCGAGCGAATTGCTGCCTGGCCTGCTCCCACCACTCGCCCCGTTCTCGCCGAAAGATGAGGGGGTATGGCTGATTGAAGAAGATGGACGTTGGCGGCTGCGGATCACGCTCAGTATCCGTGCCAAAAACAATCGTGCGTATCCAGCCCAACTCAGCCCTGCCGAGATCGTAGACCTGATGGCCGACCGGAACATCAGACTAAACCCCCTCGCCCCACTGATTGCTGAGTTTGTGGATATGGGGGCCGACCATAACGGCATTCAACGAGCACCCGGCCCCAATCATCCGGCGTGGCATTATGCCGCAGACGAAACGGGGACAAGTGGTGACATTGCCATCAACGCTGATAGCGTTGGGCCGCCCCCCGGCGCAAAGAGCACTCCGACCCAAAGATTAGCACACAAATTTCATGGTGTGTGCTGGATAGCGCCCGGACAACTGGCCCAGTTCCTCCTCCACCTAGGGGAAGAGATCCTTTTGGCGATTGACCCAGAAGTTCTGTACTTCACTGCGAAGGGACATAGGCAACTCGGTGGTTTGCTTGTTAGTCCCAACATTCCACAATCCGGGGTACCGGTCCCGGTATTCTGGGCCGCTCCCCAGTCTGCTCACGCCCTTAATCCGCTACGCGTATGCCCCTCAGCGGACAGAGGCCTCAGGACCTCTGTATCCGTCAATAATCCCGTAAATTGGGAGTCTTGCAAGAGGCTCTTGAGATGAGAATTTCCGCATCTGCTTTCTTACTGTTGAATTGGATGCTCGGATTAGGGGCCATCCGCCTCAAGATCTGCCCCGGCAAGGCTGTGCTGATGTTGGGCCTCACTGCGATTTGCCTGGCAGCTGTGGCCCTTGGGCAAAGGGTTCCGAGAATTGTCGTTGTTCCTCCAGCACTCACGCTTCCCGCGTTTGCAGAGGGTAAAAACTGGTTTATTCTGGAGGGCACATCAGTAACCATCAATGTGAGGCCTGATCCGAATGATCAAAATACGCAGGATTTTCGAAGTAACGGTGGATTTAGGTTGCTATTACCAGGAAGTAGTGATATAGGGATTAGCAGCCTGTGGACTTAATGACTTTTCGGCATAGTGAAATGTAGTAGCAATTCGGCCGAATATTGTTGGTGTGACAGGTTCTGGGCGCATATTCGCGTCAGATAGCTGAAATGGGCGGCAGATAGGCTGTTTTTGGCCCCTTTTTCGCCCCAATTACGC
>JAPPNA010000175.1 GCA_028873925.1 Bacteroidota bacterium
ATGTGTTTCTGCAGGCAGCACTCAGAAAACGCTACAATGTGCTCCGGCAGTGGACGGTAACGTTTGCCTACGCGCTCGCAGCTGGCCGATAAACCAAACCAATTCCATGAAGCGCATACTGATTCTGATGGTACTGATTCCGGGTATGACCCAGGCGGTGCGGGCCCAAAAGGGCGAAGCCACCTTCGCCTCTCTCCCCGAATCATCCAAGGCTCTTGTGGTGACCCAGGACCGGGCTTCGCAATTTCGGACCGAACGCGTAGTGGGCGGACGGATAGACTTGGATCACCAGGTGTTGCGGGCAGCCTACCGCATTGAGTCTGATCTGCCTCCTCAGGCCACCGCCGAACTGACGGCCCGCGCTTGGCTCAATGCTGAGGGCAGCCCCTTCGGCATCCGTTCATCCGCCACTCTTGAACTGATCAAGGAGGTCAATAGTCTCGGAGCACAGCACCTGACGTTCCGGCAGACCCTCGCCGGCGTGCCGGTCTACCGGCGCTTTGTCCAGATTAATCTGGGCCCCCAGGGCCAGCCCACCATGGTGCAGAGCGGATATGCCCCGCATCTTGAAGAGATTGCCTCCTTCAACCCCGTGCCCGTCATCAGTCGGACGCAGGCGGAAAATATCGCCGGCGAAGCCATCGCCCTCGCGGGCGATGCCCATATTGATTCCGTCGCGCTCCGGGTCTATCCGGATGCCGTACCCCGCCTCGTGTGGCGCGTACTCGCCTGGCCCAACGGACAACCCGGAGATTGGGAAGTGCTCCTGGATGCACACTCTGGAGAAATCATCCACCTGATGGACCGGCGGATGTACCGGCATTCTCACAGCCCCACCGACAGCCTTTCGCACCGACGGACCGATGGCAGGGGGCTGGTGTGGATCCCGGATCCCATCACCAGCGCCGGCGTGCCGTACGGAGGAAGCTACCAGGACTTCGGCGACGCTGATCGGGAAGTACTCAACCGTGAACGCGTGGAAGTGGACCTGCTGGACATCACCCGGCGCAGCGACGGACGCTACTGGCTGGAGGGACCCTACGTGAGAATCGATGGCAGTTTTGATACTCCCTGGACACCGAATTCGGAGAGCGCGCCCGATGCCTTCAAATACACACGCGCCGACGACCGGTTTGAAGCGGTCATGGTGTACTACCATATCGATCACAATCAGCGCTATATCCAGTCGCTCGATGTGGGCCGATCCATTCAGGGGCAGGGAGTACGAGCTAATCCACACGGGGCGGGGGCAATGGACAACTCCTGGTATTCACCTGGCCGCAACGCCGTTTCCTTCGGTGATGGCGGCATTGATGACGCTGAAGATGCCGAAATTATAATTCACGAATATGGCCACGCGGTGCTGCATGCGGGTACGGCCAATGCTATCTTCGATAGTAGGGAGGGGACTGCAGTGCATGAAGGCTGGTCTGACTACTGGGCCGTATCCTACACGCGAAGCCTTATGGACCGTGGCGTGGTGCCCCGCACGGACTGGCGCAAGGTGTTTTCCTGGGTTGGAAACATAACTTGGGACGGCCGCTTTCTCAATGCCGACAATGTGCGTTATCCAGATGATTTTGAATGCCCCCGTCTCAATTTCTGCGACTATTACCAGGATGGTGTCTACTTCGCCGCCACCCTCATGTCCATCTGGGAAGAGCTGGGTAAAGAAACCACCGACCGCCTGAATTTTCTCTCGCACCCCTATCTGAGCTTCCCCACCACCTTGGGCGATGCGGCCGAAGCCCTGTTGCAGGCCGACCGGGACCACTACAACGGAGCTCACCAGGGAGTGCTGAACAGATGGTTGGGTCTGCGCGGCTTTGTGGAAGGCCCGAAACTGGTGCTGGACCATACCCCCGCGCCCATCCACCGCGATGTCAATGTGCCGTATAAGGTTAAGGTCACCATTGTGCCGAAGGTAACGGAGGCCACCGTGGAGTATCGGAAAAACGGTCAGGCCTTCCAGTCTCTCGCACTGGACAAGGGACGTAACAATACATGGACCGGCCACATCCCTCTGGATGCCTCGACCATACGGCTGGAGTATTACTTACGGGGCAGGAATGGCCCGCTAGAGGCCACGCTGCCGGAAGATGCACCGAACACCCTGTTCCAAGTGGCCGTGGGCGAGGACATGACCGCTCCCACCGTGGTTCACCTGCCCCTTACGCACATCACACCCGAGCAGTGGCCGGCCGAACTGGCCGTTGATGCTAATGATAATTCAGGGATTAAGACGGTAAATATAAAATTTAAACTCTTCAACGCGTCCGGTCAGAGACGTGCCGCCCGGACCGTAGGTCTTGTGCACGCGGCCGATGATCGCTATACCGGCACTCTGGCAACAGAACAGGTGGAAGTGGGATACTATGTGACCTATCGGGTCCATGTCAGAGATCTGTTCAACAACAAATCGGTGTTCCCACCGACGGAGGAGGATCCCCTCCGCTTGGATGTCATTGCGCCAGGAGTGCTGGCCGCATGGACCCCGCAGCGGCATTCGCCGGAACTGACCGGAACCTGGGTTTCCGGTGATACCGCCGATTTTGAGGTGCACATCCCCGGAGACCACTCCGGTTGGGCCACCAACCCGCACGGCACATATTCCCCCCAACCCGGTGTGAGCACCCTGCTGTTTCCACCGGTAAATCTGGTCAATTTCCCCGAAGCTCACTTGGAATTCTGGCACTGGCATGACTTGGAGCATATCGGCGTGCCGGCCCCGGGGGCTACTACGGGTACCGTACTTGATGGCGGCAATATCAAGATTTCCACCGATGACGGATCCACATGGACTCTCGTGGAACCGGAAGCCGGATACAATGGCCCCATAGCGGATACCGGGGGCAATCCGATGGCGGGCGAACCGGCGTTCGGCGGCTTCAGCTACGGATGGCACCGGGTGCTGGTACCGCTGCCGGAGGCTCCTGACGGGAGCTACCGGTTCAATGTCCGGCCGCGACTGGATTTTGGAACCGATACCGGCAATACCGAATCCAGCGCGCACCAGTATGCCGGCTGGATCATTACCGGCGTGCGTGTGGTTGCCGATCGGCCGGAAGATACCACCGCCCCCACCCTCAGGCGCGCACCTCCGCTGATGACCATCATTCCCAACGAAGGCCCCACGCCCCCTGTCGCCGTGTCTACTGAAGACGATGTGGGCATTGAATCCGTCATGGTCCGCTACAAATGGATCCCACCCGATGAGACACCGCGCACCGACGTGTTCCGGCTGGTACAGGACCCCGCCGACTTGACCCGCTTCAGCGGCACATTTCCCTTCCTGCAATCCCTCTCAGTGGGCGAACGAATTGAATATCAGCTGGAAATTCGGGACTTTGACCACAACGAAACGACCGCACCGGCGGCACCCTCAGCACGGTTCGTAATGGAAGGCCACCGGCAGCAGGAAGAGTCAGCTCTTGCGGACGCGGCTCTTACCGGGTATTGGACGCGGACAGAAAACGGCCTGGAAACCACTGCAGAGGGCCGATATGATGTTTCTAGTGTGGTGTTCAAACCGTTTGACACGCCGACCAATGTCAGTCGTGTCATCCTGAGCCTGCACCATCGCTACCACCTGCGCGAGAGTGCGCATGCCGCCCTGATGCAGTCCCGCGATGGTGGTGCCTCCTGGCATGCGGTGGATCCCGGTCAGGGACTGGACCTTACCGGAACCGCGGATTCGTTGGCGGTAACCTGGTATGATTTTACCGATTTGGGGGGCACCCAATTGTGGTTGAGGTTGGATCTGAGGACACCGCGGGGACTCACAAAGGAAGAATACTGGAATCTAAGTAAAGCGCAGCTGATCAGCTCAACAATCGAGCCCGCCCTGAATGCGCATCGCGAAATTGCCCTGAATCCCAACTTTCCGGATCCGTTCAACGGCCGCACCACCATCAGCTACACAATCCCTGAATCCATGCCCGTGGAGCTTGAAGTCTATACGCTGCTCGGCCGGCGGATCAGGACCGTCGTGGATCAGGTCCAGCTGGCGGGAACGTACCAGCTTGATATCGATCTCAAGGGCTTCGCTTCCGGCCTGTATCTGCTGAGAATGGTCGCCGGTGAGCAAAGATTCACCGAATCCATGGTACTGACCCGTCAGTGAAATCTCCCGGGCCGCATGGAGTAGCCGATAATAAAACGCAAAGGGAGCCTTTCCGGCGAACGCTCCCGTGAATTGTGAAACGCAACGGTCCGAAATTCCGGATAATTGTGTGTCTGATTATTGGTTAAGCAAGCGTTGAAATGTTTCGGCGGGATTGTGTTGGGGCTATGCTGGTGGTGCGTCAGGCCAACTGACAGAATACAGCGGGTGCAAGTCCCGTGTTATGA
>JAPPNA010000180.1 GCA_028873925.1 Bacteroidota bacterium
CGGTTGGGATCGTGGCCTTGAGGTGAGCGGAGCCGGATTGCCATCGGGAATGTATATGTACCGCATGCATGTGGACCTGCCCGATGGCGCAACCATCACATCCGGCAGTTTCATTCATATCCGGTGAACAGGCGCTATTGACTGCGATCTCCCATGGAAAGCGCATCCAGGGACATACCCGAAGGGTCGTAGTGGAAAAGCAGGTCCCGCCCTGGCTTCGGCAGTACGTTTGGTCTTTTCTTGCACGCACGCAGATCGCCGCCAGGTAGAGGGAAAATGCCGCGCAGGAACGGCGCACCGGCGCGAGTCAACCATCAGGCGGTAGAGGTACGCACCAGACGGAATCTTCATCTGCGGCAAGGAAATTTGGCGCCCGTAGCCGGCCGCCAGGTTCGCCGGCGATTGTCTGAGCACACGCCGCCCCGATACATCCAAGATTTCTACCCCAACGCGGGCTGGGCCAGGCAAGTAAAACCGTAAGGTGGTAGATGCGCGCAAATCATTATCGGGCGGAGCACGCAGGTCCAGAGTTTCTTCAACGGAGAATAGGGAAAGACTATTCAGTTGCAGGAAGCTATGAAGGGGGCTTCCGACAGCCTGCTGACTTCCGTATTTTGGTCTCGCAGGTTAAACCCTGAAGATCGATGAGAATAGTGCTTGCTACCGTGAACCTGGGTGCCGCCGCCTTCTTTCTGGTCTGCGCCGGATGGCAGCTTAATGACCCGGATGCCATGGCATGGGCGGTCCTGTACAGTATGGCTGCCTTGGGCGGTGTGCTGGTGCAGCTCAAACGCCTGCCATGGACAGCGGCCGCCTGGTTCGGAGCCGGTTCACTCGTGCTCGGACTGGTGCTGGCCGGTCAGGTCATCATCGAGCGTCAGTACTACTTTGACGAAGTCGGCCGCGAAATGATGGGGTCCGTGCTGGTGGCTCTGTTTATGGGAGTGCTGGTGCTGCAGATCCGTGCCCAAGAGCGCACTAATCATCATACTTCCGATAGCTGATGTTCCCGCCGACGATGGTGTAGAGCACTTCGGTCTCCAGAATTTCGGAGTCCGGGATGGTCATGATATCCCGCGACAGCACCGTTATGTCGGCGAGTTTGCCCGATGTCAGCGTGCCCTTGATGTCTTCCTCAAACGCGGCAATCGCATTGTTGAGGGTATAGGATTGCAGGGCCTGCTCCCGAGTCAGCCGCTCATCGGGAAAAAAGACCGTGCCGTCCTGGAGCTGCCGGGTCACGGTCGCATGGAAGCTGGCGATTGGGTCCACATCCTCTACCGGTGCATCGGTGCCGTTGGTGACCAACGCATCGGACTGCCATAGTGTCTGCCAGCGGTACGCCCCGCTTTCGGCACGTTCCTCGCCGAGGCACCGATACACCCAAGGGCCATCACTGGTGGCGTGTACGCCCTGCATGGAAGCAATGACCCCCAGCGCGCCGAATCGGGGGATATCATCGGGATGTACATGCTGAGCGTGTTCAATGCGCCAGCGCAAGTCCTGATCAGAGGACCGGCCGTAAAGGTCTTCAAAAATATTCAGCACCTCGTGATTCGCCCGATCACCAATAGCATGAATGCACACTTGGAATCCATGCTCCAAGGATATTTCTGCGGTGCGGCGCACCTCTTCCGGGTCAACCGTCACCAGCCCGACACTCCCCGGCATATCGCTATAGGGCTCCAGCAGCCATGCCCCATGCGATCCCAAGGCCCCGTCAATCGATCGCTTCACACTGCGCACGGTGAGAAAATTGTTGCCGTAGCCGATCATCCTGTAATCGGTCAGATTGGCGGCCAGCGCCTCGCTGCTTGCCCGGATCATGACATAAAGGCGGACGGGCAGTTCGCCTTCATCCGCAAGCTGCCGGAACATGTCCACGGTAGCAAATGATACGCCCGCATCATGGAATGAGGTTATGCCTTTAGCGAGGCTCTCCTGGGCGGCCAGGGCAGACTGCTGGCGGGCTTCGGCAGCGCGTTCTTCGTCCGTCATGGACTCCCGGGCGCGGGCGCGGGCCGCACCCACGAGGCTCTGGGCTGTTTCACGGAGCAGACCGGTCAGCTCACCCCGGGCATCCCGAATGAGTTCTCCGCCTTCAGGGTTGGGGGTTTCAGGGCTGATGCCGGCGGCATTCAGGGCGGCCCGGTTGGCAAAGGCGGCATGACCGCTGGCGTGCCTCAGCAGCACCGGGTTGTCCGGGGACACTGCACTCAGGCTGTGATGGCTGGGTACGCCGTCCACAGTGTTGGGAGGCAGGCTGTCCCATTTTTCCTGATGCCAGCCGCGTCCGGTTATCCATTCACCGCTTTCGGCGGTTTCTGCGGCCTCGGCCACCATATTGACAATGTCCTCCCAGCTCTTGGCTGTGGTCAGATCCAGAATCATGCGGGCTTCTCCAAGCCCCATGTAGTGGCCATGGCCTTCTATAAGACCCGGTATGGCCAGCCGCCCTTCCAGGTCTATGACTTCCGTCCCGTCTCCGATATATGCGGCGATGTCGGCACTGGACCCTACCGCAGCAATGGTGTCACCCATAACGGCCAACGCCTCCACCTCCGGCTGCTGAGCGTCAACGGTGACAATTTTTCCGTTGGTGAGCACAAGCCGGGCGTATGGATCATCCGATGAGCAGCCCAAAAGGATGCAGCCGCTGACCAAGGTAAGCGTGAAGAGCCGAAATTTCATGGGTTCGGGGTAAACCTGTGGATGCAATGGACCGGACACCAAAACCTTTTGGTGCGCCTTAGCTATTATACGGATGACCATTAACTCTGTACACGATGAGCCAAGAGGCACAAATCTATCGCTGGAACGATATGCCGCTTGAGCGGGTGAAGCCCGACTTGGGCCGGCGACTGATAACGGGCGACCGTATGATGATTGCCCATGTCTATCTGAAGAAAGGCTGCGTGGTGCCCTGGCATGAGCACGATAATGAGCAGCTCACCTATATTTTAACTGGCAGCCTGCAATTCTTCCTGGGCCGGGAGGGAGGTCAGGAAGTGATTGTGCACGAGGGCGAGGTGCTGGTCATCCCGTCCGGTTTGCCCCATAAGGCGGTGGCCCTGGAAGACACGCTGGATGTGGACATTTTCTGTCCGCCCCGGCAGGACTGGCTGGATGGTACCGATGCGTATTTGCGTTAGTCTTTGGCTCGGCTGCTGGCTGATAGGGGCAGCTGCGGCTCAACAGCTGAGCAGTCCGCCCGCCTGGGCGGAGGAGGCTGTCTGGTATCAGATTTTTGTGGAACGTTTCCGCAACGGGGATCTGTCCAACGATCCGACCTTGGACCAGATGGAAGGGTCGTGGCCGCATTTGCGTCTGGAGGGCTGGGCACCGACACCCTGGACACACGACTGGTATCAGCAGGAGGACTGGGCGGCGGCGAGCGGAGAGCCGTTTTACCGCACCGTTCAAATGCGGCGCTACGGGGGCGACCTGCAGGGGGTGCTGGATAAGCTGGACTACCTTCAGGATCTGGGTGTGACCGCGTTGTATTTCAATCCGCTCAATGATTCGCCTTCGTTGCACAAGTACGATGCGCGGCACTACCGGCATATTGACAGGAATTTCGGGCCTGACCCCGAAGGCGATGCCCGCATCATTGACTCGGAAGATCCACTGGATCCCGACACCTGGCAATGGACCGCAGCCGATCGGCTGTTTCTCATGGTTATTGAGGAGGCGCACCGGCGGGGTATACGCGTGATTATGGACTATTCCTGGAATCACACCGGGATTACGTTCTGGGCCTGGCAACATGTTCTGGAGCATCAGCAGGCCTCCCCGTATGCCGACTGGTATGACATTGCGTCCTTTGACGATCCGGCTACACCCGATACCAGCGAGTTTGCCTACGATGGGTGGCTGGGTGTCAAGACCCTGCCGGAACTGGCGGAGGTGGAACAGTCGGGCGAAGGCATGCTTCACCCGGAGGTCAGCGCGCACATCTACAATGTGACGCGACGCTGGCTGGACCCGAACGGTGATGGGGATCCTTCTGATGGTGTGGACGGGTTCCGGCTGGATGTGGCGGAAATGGTCCCCAAGGGCTTCTGGCGCGCCTATCGCACTTTCGTCAGGAGTATCAATCCAGAAGCCTACCTGGTGGGTGAGGTCTGGTGGGATTCATGGCCGCACCACATGACCGATCCCGCTGCCTGGCTTCAGGGGGATGTGTTTGATGCGGTCATGAATTACCGGTGGTATATGCCGACGCGGAGTTTCTTTGCGCAGGCACCGCCCAACCTGACAGCCTCGCAGTATGTCGCGCACATGGATTCCATCATGACCGGCTACGACCGGACGTTCTGGAATGCCATGATGAATCTGACGGCGAGTCATGATTCGCCCCGTTTCGGGACCAGTATTTACAATCCGGGCCTGTATAAATACCGCATGAGTCCGAACGGCAACCCGGACTTCAGGATGGATCGTCCAGATGCGCGTGCGCGTGCGATTCAGAAGATGATTTTGGTCCAGCAATTCACTTGGCCGGGTGCCCCGCATATCTGGAACGGCGATGAGGCGGGCATGTGGGGCGGAGATGACCCGGATGTCCGGAAGCCGCTGCTGTGGTCGGATCTGGCCTATGAAGATGAGAGCGCGCATCCGTTCGGAGGCGAGCGTAGACCCGATGTTGTTGCCCCGCATCTACAGCTGATGGCCTTGTACAAAGAACTGATCAGGCTGCGAAAATCCCACCTGCAGCTATGGGTACACGGGGAGACCACCTGGCCGGTCATTGATGATGATCGGCGTATTCTGGTCTATGAACGCAGGCACGATACCGGCCGGGCCTTAGTCCTGTTCAATGCAGCCGAAGAGCAGCAGGCTGTGGTGATCCCGGAAAGCACCTATCGTCAGGTTTTTCCGACGGGAGCAGTACAAACCCTGAGTCAGATTGCCCTGCCGCCCCTTAGTGCAGTCGTGCTCTTGGCCAAGTAGCGCGGCTCCACATACCGGCGCAAATTCCATATTGTGCGGACTGTAAATCTCGGGGGGCGTTTCGCAGGCTCAAGTAGGTTGCCATCTGCAGAGGCATAGTGCGATTCAGCCCCCCTTGCAGCACCTTGCACCGCTCGTACCCCGCTGTGCCCGGCCCGGCTCAACACTGTTGGACGTGCGGCGTTAGCTTATGGGTGTAAAATCAGGCCTTCAATTGCGATGGGATGGACTGCTGGGCGGATTCCAGGCGCACTGGCACTGGTGGCGCTGCTTGGCTCTGTGCCATCGGCAGCGCAAGATATGGCCTTGGAAATCGTTCAGCGGAGCGAAGAGCTGATGCGCGGCGAACGGGCCGTAGGCAGTTACAGGATCACCATTCTGCGACCCGGCTGGCAGCGGGTTCTTGAGTTTGACTCCTGGGTGGACGGCACTCGGCAGTCGTTTATTCTGATCAAGGCACCCGCCAAGGAGCGCGGTGTGACCTTCCTTAAACTCGGACGCGAAATGTGGCAGTATGTGCCGCGTATCAATCGGGTGGTCAAGCTGCCGCCATCCATGATGATGCAGTCGTGGATGGGTTCAGGATTCACCAACGACGATCTGGTACGATCATCCTCGCTGGTGGAAGATTACGAGCATTCGTTGGTGGGCACACTTGCAACCACCGAGGGTGAAGCCTGGCAGATAGAACTTAAGACGAGGCCCGAGGCACCGGTGGCATGGGACCGGATGCTGATGTGGATCCGCACGGCGGATTACCTGCCGGTTAAGGCCGAATTCTATAACGAACGGGCCGAACTGGTGCGGACGATGACCTACAGTGAATTCCGGCTGGTCGGCGGTCGGACGCTACCCTCCAGAATGGAACTAACCGAGGAGCGATTCGCCGATCGCAAGACCATTCTGGATATCGTCTCCATGTCCTTTGACGAAGCGATTGATCCCGGCGTGTTCACCCAGCGGAACCTGCGGCGCTCCAGATAGAGGATGGCCAGACTGCTGACATTGGGATGGCGCGATATCTGGCGTAACCGCCGCCGATCACTGCTTACCATGGGGGCCATAGTGTTTGCAATGCTGGTCGTGGCGCTGATCAAGTCCAGCAATGACGGCACCTACGATGCCATGGAGGAACGGATTGCGCGCCAATATACGGGCGACCTTCAGGTGTACAGGGGCGGATTCTTTGAAGACCGAGCGCTGGAGCAGTCAATCACGGAACAGGAGCTGGATGTGAGTACGCTCCGGCAGCAGAACGACTGGATCACCGCTACAGCCCGGCGACTGGACGGGTTTGGACTGGTCAGCAGTGATTTAGCCAGCGCCGGGGCCCTGATTACCGGCGTGGATCCCGCGTCTGAGCTGGAGCTGGGCAGCTATATGACCCATGTGAGCGAGGGCATCTTTCTGGCTGATGAAGACCATGGCCAGGCCCTCCTTGGCCGCGTAATGGCACAGAATCTTTCTGTTGGGGTCGGGGACTCCATCGTGGTGCTGACGCAGGGCTACCACAGCGTAATGGGTGCTGAGATCTATGTGGTAAAGGGACTCGTCGGGTCCGGTTCGGGAGAGTTGGACCGCTCCGCCATGATTCTGACGCTGCCGGCCGCTCAGGAACTGCTGTCCATGCCCGGGCGCTATACGTCTTTGATCATTCAGACCGACAACCACCGAAGGGCGGACCATCGCGCGCGCAGTCTGGCCCTTGACGGGTATGAGGCTAAATCCTGGCGGGCCATCATGACCGATCTGGTTCAGCTGCGAAATCTGGACAATGCTGGCAATTTTGTCATTTACGCGTTTCTCTTTCTGCTGGTGGGGCTCGAAATATTCAATACGACGACCATGAGCATGCTGGAACGGGTGCGGGAATTTGGCGTGATGATGGCGATCGGACTCAATCCGGGTCAGATCAGTGTGCTGATCATCCTGCAGGTGCTCATGAAGGTGCTGTTGGCGGTGGTCGCAGGCGGCGTGCTGATTGCCGTGGTAACCGGCATTTGGTCACATTACCCGATACCCCTGCCTGCAGAGATCCAGGAGTTCAACGCGGAACTGGGCTTCGCCGTGGACGGAGTCTATTTTTCCAGCCAGCCCTCGATTCTGCTGCTTCCGGTCGTAAGCGTACTGATAATGTCAGCGGTATCGCTGATTTATCCGGTGGTACGCGTGCGGCGGTTAACACCGGTAGCCGCACTGGGCAGCAATTGAGGCGAGGCATGTTTCCACTTATGGCCTGGCGCAATATCTGGCGTAATCCACGCCGTTCCGGCGTGCTGATATCAGCGGTGGCTGCCGGAATATTCAGTTTTCTGGGCCTGACCGCGTACATGGCCGGATTCTCCATGCAGTGGCTGGATGCGTCCATCCGGCTCCAGGGCGGCCATATCCTGATTGCTGGTCGGGGCTACTATGCGAATCCCGAGGTACGCAACTTGATAAAGGATGTACGGCCTGTTGAAGATGCGCTGGCCGATATACCCGGTGCATCCGCATTGGGCCGCCTGGAAGTCCTGGGCATCGTCAACAGTGCGGCACAGGCTACGGCGGTTCAGATCACAGGGGTGAACCCCTTGCAGGAGCGCCGCAACAGTCCGATTCCCGGAGCGATTACCGCGGGCGTGTACATGGATGAGGCTGGCGAGGGTCTCGTGATGGGTGCCGCTTTGGCCGATAAGCTGCAGCTCCAATTGGGAGAGCGCGCCGTGCTTATGGTTAATGACTTAAGCAACGAACTGGCGAGCACAGCCGTTCGTGTTATTGGGCTGTATGAGTCAGCCAGCCGCAGCCTGGATGAGCGCGTGGTATTTCTGCACCGACATGACATGCAGGCTCTGGTGGGCTTTGAAGACCACGAGGTATCAACAGTGTCGGTCTTCCTGGACCGCGACCGGGATGTTGAGGGTATTGCCCGGCAGCTGCGTGCGGTTCTGGCCGACCCTTCAATGGAACTGCTGACCTGGCGGCAGAGGCTGCCCATGATCGTGTCTATGGAGAGTATGCTGGGTTTGGTGAGCATCCTGATAGTGGTCATCCTGTTTGCCGCGATTGGCTTTACGCTGATCAATTCGTTTCTGATGGTCATTTACGAGCGCATGCGCGAGATCGGCATCATGATGGCCAACGGGGTGGCTCCGGGTCAGATCCGGCATCTGATCTGGCTGGAGGCCGGATTCATGGTTCTGATTGGGGTTGCGGCAGGCAGCCTGCTTGCGTTTGGACTGATCGCGTGGTGGAGCCGGACAGGACTGGATCTGTCGGCGTTTGCGGAGGGACTGCGCAGTTTTGGTGCCGATACGATTGTTTATCCCCGGCTGGACAGTGCCAGCGTTCTCTTAGGGTATATCACCGTGATGATTATGATTACGCTGGCGGTTGCGTGGCCAGCGTGGAAGGCCAGCCGATTCCGGGCGGTAGATGCCCTTCAGCACACCTGAAATCCGATGTCAGATGCAATCCCGCTGGTGCGGGCCACAGAGCTTGAAAAAGTGTACGCTCAGCCGGGACATGTGCCGGTCCGTGCAGTGGACAACATCACCCTTGAGGTGCAGTCAGGTGAATTTACCGCGGTGGCGGGGCCTTCAGGATCCGGAAAGACCACGCTGCTCAACCTGATCGGAGGACTTGACAGGCCAACCGGCGGCCAGGTCACGGTGGCCGGGCAGCATCTTGGCGAGCTCAGCCGCACCGAACTGGCCGCGTTCAGGCTCAACAATCTGGGGTTTATTTTCCAGGCCTTCAACCTGATTCCGGTGCTCACGGCAGAAGAAAACGCCGAGTTCATTCTGCTGCTTCAGGGATTGCCCAAGGGAGAGCGTCGCGCTCGTGTAGCTCAGGAATTGGCGGAATTGGGTATTACGGCGGACATGATGCGCCGCAGGCCCGCGAAGTTAAGCGGGGGTCAGCAGCAGCGCGTGGCGATTGCGCGCGCACTCGTAGCAAGACCCAAACTGATTCTGGCGGATGAACCTACCGGTAATCTGGATTCCACCAGCGGTGCCCGCTTGCTGGACAAGATGCGCGATCTTAGCGAGCGAACCGGCATTACGTTTTTGTTTTCCACGCATGACCCGATGATCATTGAACGGGCCAGGCGGCTGGTTACGCTCAGAGATGGCCGAATCATCAGTGACAAGACCCGCAGATGAACTGCTGGCCAGGACATGAAAGTTTGGCATTTTCCCAACGAGAAGACCGTGCCCCGAGTCGCAGCGGTGCACGCCGCTGACTTAAGGATCACTACACTTTCATAGGCTGTGTGCCAATGATATTCCAGGCAGATCCGGGCCGATGGGTTCCCGGAAATGAGGGCGGGAATGAAGTTGGACCCGCGCTTACGACCGCTTTTATGCACCGGTCTCGGACGGATCATGCTGGCAAGGGCGGCGATGCCGCTGAGCCTTGATAGGGAGATGGATGTAACATGCAGGCCGCCCGGGGGCACCCTTCTGTGGCTGCGCCGTGATCTGCGGCTGGCGGATCATCCGGGCTGGGAGTTGGCTATCAGGAAAGGTGAGCCCGTGTGGCCGGTGTTCATTCTTGATCCCGTCACGGAAGAGGCGTATGGTGCGGCTCCCCGCTGGCGACTCGGGGAAAGCCTGCAGTCTCTGGCTTCAGCGCTGACCCGCAGGGGCAGCGGCCTGATTCTGCGTCGGGGTGATGCCCGGAGAGTGCTGCAGAACCTGATAGCCGAAACAGGAGCGCAAAGGGTCATCTGGTCAGACCTCTATGATGAACGTTCCGCCGGGAGAGACGAAACGGTCCATGCCGCGCTTACCGCCGATGGCATAGAGGTAGCTACGGTCAACGCCTCGCTGATTATTGAGCCATGGGCGGTCAAGAACAGGCAGGGCGGCCATTACCGCGTTTTTACCCCCTACTGGAAAGCGGTCCGTCAGCACCGCGTGCCCCGGCCTTCGGGGTCACCTCAAGATCTGCGGCCACCTACGCACTGGCCCGCAAGTGAACAGCTATCCGAATGGAAGCTCGAGGCTGCAATGGGTCGGGGCGCTGTAATCGTCGCCCTGCATACCCAAGCCGGGGAGTCTGCCGCTTATGATAGGCTCGGCCGATTCGTAGAAAGCGCTTTGGAAAACTATCAGAGCGAGCGCAACTTCACCGGCCGAGACGCTACTTCCAGGCTGTCGGGACACCTTGCCTTTGGCGAAATCTCACCGCACCGAATCTGGCATGCGTGCCTGAATGCCAGGGACGACAACGGCCAGCCGCGTGAAGCGGCCCCATTTCTGCGGCAGCTGGTCTGGCGCGAATTTGCCTATCATCTGCTGTACCATTCGCCCCAACTTGAATTTCAGAACTGGCGCCCGGAGTGGGTTGCCTTCCCGTGGCGCGGAGATAACCCGGATGCGGAGACCTGGCGGCGGGGGATGACCGGCATTGAAATGGTGGACGCAGCTATGCGCGAGATGTATGTGACCGGGACCATGCATAACCGTGCACGCATGCTCGTGGCCAGCTTCCTGACCAAGCATCTGTTGACGCATTGGCGGGTCGGTGAGGCGTGGTTCCGGGAGTGCCTGACTGATTGGGATATTGCTGCCAATGCCATGGGATGGCAATGGACGGCCGGGTCGGGCCCGGATGCCGCGCCGTACTTCCGCATTTACAATCCGGATATCCAGGCCCGAAAATTCGATGCCCGTCGGCGATATCGGGACCGGTTTCTGGCGGAAGGCCGCCTGATTCCGCATAGCGATGCGCTCGGTTACTTTGATGCCGTTCCCCGGTCCTGGGATCTTTCCCCCGATCAGGCGTATCCATCTCCCGTGATCGACCTTAAAGCCGGCCGGGAGCGGGCACTGGAAGCGTACAGGAAGTTCAGGGATCGTTAGTTATTTCCGCTGGCATCCGGCCGACCCGATGGCGGAATTCGCCGGTTGAATGCACGGATCTGCGTTAGATCGTATACCATCGCAATCCGGCAACCGCCCCACTCTTGCTTTCCAGGCACCCGCACGAGCCTAGACCGCGCGGGACCTATCGGCCCGAAGAAGGATGTAATCTATTTCAGAGATCGTTCGTCAGAGGGATGCCTCGCTCATGGAATCATTCAGGCGGATTCTTCGCGGCAGACGTAGATCGGTGCGCGCCCCGCGTTTCATAGAGCGTGTGGATGACCGCGGAGCGGCCAAGTATTTTCACGGCCGTACCAGGGAGCTGGCCATATTTGAATCGCTATGCCACTCAGCAATGAATACTGGGGGCGGTGCTGTTTTTGTCATTCTGGGGCCGCCGGGCGCAGGCAAAACCGCGCTCCTGCATGAATGTGCTCGGCAGTCTCAACAGTGGGACCGGCGGGCAGTTCGCATTCGCCACGACGCTCTTTGGGACAGTGACTCCCTGCACAACTCATTTAGACGCCCCCGGTGGTACACACGCCTTGAAGAAGGCGGGTTTGCGGGACCTGGAGGCTGGGGGATATCCGGGAGGCTGCGAAAAATGTCAGCGCCGGATCTGCTGCAATACCACATAAGAAAATCCAAACAGTGCGTGCTCCTGATCCTTGACGAGGCGCAAACGCTGGTGCGCGCACAACAGTCTCCGGTAGAGCATACGTCCGCTGTGAAGATGTTGGATGACATTCACAACGGCAAAATGGATGAGCCCGTGGTCCTGTTGGCTGCGGGGCTTGGACACACCCTGGAAGGGCTGGAGCGCCTTGAGCTTTCCAGATCCGGAATTGACGACACAATCAATTTAGCATGCCTGGACCCTGAGTCCACCAAATCTGTAATCAGCGACTGGCTGGGGAAAGAATGCGGGGCTAAGGGAGATGTCGCTTATTGGGTAGATATGATTGCACAACAGTCCGATGGCTGGCCACAGCACATCAGTGCATACGTGCAGCGCGCCTTCAAGCAGCTCAAGGACGATAAGGGATGCCTTACCGATGACGGGCTGGCCCGAGTGCTCCAAAAGGGGTACCAGGATAAAATGACGTTTTATAACAGCAGACTCGGTCAGAAGGTGGGAAGCCGTGAACGCCAGCTCCTGGGACTGCTGATCGCTTGCTGCGACTGGAATGCAGAATGGACCAAAAAGGAACTGGAGTCCGTTTTCCCTGCGCTGAAGCAGGCGCTCACATACTCAACGGAAGACACTGTTGATCGGATGATAAGGAGGGAGGTCATCGGGGGCAACGGCCGGGGTGGGTACGGTATACCAATCCCGTCCATGGATCGTTTTCTGGTGGGCCATGCGCTTGAACTCAATCGGGAAAACAGTGCGTGGTTGCGGGAACTCGTGATAGAGGTGGTATCTGCGCTGAAAGAAACGAAATACTCACTTTCGCCAGAACGGGAGCGACTTATCTTGTCTGATCGCCAAGGAGACCTGCTGGCAGCGATGACATCCGGCCGATCACTGCCGAACACTCCGTAGGCTTGATTCGCCGCCACCGCAGCAGACCGGTTTGGACCACGATGGTTGAGATTCCGGTCGACCCAATTCAGGCAGATCAACCAATCCGCTCCGGCCGCGAATGAGCGGATTTAGGAATGCCCTCGGAGCGGTGATTTCTGCGGAGTATCAGCTGAACGGTCACCCCGCACGGTTGCTCAGCAAATCATCTGCACCGCTGCGTCGCCAGCCGGGCCTGCCCCACCGGCACATTGAATCACCAGCACCGATACCAGCTGCGACAATCCTCGTAAAGCATGCGGATCAGAACCGGGAGTGCCCGGATGTCCACCGGGGACCCCCGGGTCACCGAATCACCGCCATCCGTTAAAGAACAAAACGTTCTTAGCGGAATTCCTAAAGAACGGAAGCGGCCACATCTGGCCCTTACACGCCTTCAAGGCCCCCGAATTGGCTTTCCGGGACTTCTGAGATCGTTGCGCCACACCCTTAGCCACATGGGTCAGTCGGCACGGGCCTTTAGGCTAAAGTCGTTACGGCCTGAAGTGGGCCCTGTTTGGGGATGCTTCTGGAATATTGCATTGCTTCGCGGCTGAAGAGTCCCGGATTCAAGCTGCCGACTCTACGCCCTTACTGAGAATCATCCAATAGGCATCATAAATGAACGCTTGATATCGCTTCTTGCCCGTAATCTCCCGGACAATGCCCAAATCCACCAGGTGCTGGATGGCTCTTCGCACCGTCGGAGGTGCAAGGCCGACCGTAGCAGCGGCAAGGGAAGCCGTAGCGATCGGACGCTCCTGCAGGAACCTGTGGACCCGTAGCGCCGACGATGCCGGCCGTCCGAGTTGCTTGATTTTTTCCCTGTCCGATTCAAAGAGGCCGAGAATCTTTCTGGCTGTGTCGGTTGCCTGGGTTGATGTGGTGGTCACTCCGTCCAGAAAGAACTCAAGCCAGGCCTCCCAATCGCCATGAGTCCGAACGCGTTGCAGTAACTCATAGTAACGCGAGCGGTGAGTCTTGAAGTATAGACTCAAGTACAGCAGCGGCTGTTTCAGGACACCACTGATGCACAGGACGAGCGTGATCAGGAGTCTGCCAAGCCGACCATTTCCGTCAAGGAATGGGTGAATCGTCTCAAACTGAACGTGAACAAGCCCGGCTCTCATCAGGGTCGGCAATTGCGGATCATCTGCATGGATAAACCGCTCAAGGTCGCTCATCAAATCCGCAACATTGCCGGGTGGAGGAGGCACAAACACCGCATTCCCCGGGCGACTTCCGCCAATCCAGTTCTGAGAACGCCTGTATTCTCCGGGAGCCATATTACTTCCTCGCCCCTTGGAGAGCAGCACAGCGTGGATTTCCCGAATCAGACGCTGGCTGAGCGGGAATCCCCCGGCTATACGTTGCAGACCATGAGCCATGGCCGCGACATAGTTGGACACCTCAGTCACATCGTCCACCGGAACGCCCGGGCTGCCATCAACTTCATACAGAAGCAGGTCAGACAGTGAAGACTGCGTCCCTTCAATTTGTGACGATAAAACTGCTTCCTTCCGTATGTACGTATACAGGAAGATGGGCGCATCCGGTAGAATTGAGGCTACTCCATCCAGCCGTCCGATGGCGAGATTGGCCCTTTCGATCCTACCCGCCAATTCATCCAATCGTACCGGTGGCGCTGGCGGAAGTGGAGGAGGTACATATGCCTCGGCTCTTTCTCCCGTGGTTGAGATCACGACTTTCCGCCCGATGCGCGACATGTGCGGGTCTGGGTCAATTTTGATGACAAAATGCGCCTTATGTTGGTGCTAAAGAACGCGAACGGCCTTATCTGTTCTTTGTTCGCGTCCTAAAGAACATTTTGTGCCGTATCGGGATTTTCAATGCGGCTTGTGCGCTGACATTCGCTGGATGAGGGCTTGTCCAAACAGTAGAGGCGTAACACATGCCCGGAGTGTCTCCAGCGGCCCCCGCGGCCTGACACCCCAGTGCTAAAGCAACCCATCGGAGCTTGCGATAGTCCTACATTCGGTCAAAACGGAATAACAGCATGAGGCTATCGGTGGTAATGCTGGGCTGGTTGCTTCTGGCTGCTGGGGCGCAGGGGCAAACCCTTGAGGTGGCCGGGTACGGCAAGAATCTGACCATCAGCAGCCGACTGCCGGAGGATAATGAAGCTTTCCTATTGAATCTGAGCCGCATCCGCGCCGAAGCACAGCGATCCATCAACCGCAATGTGCGCCTACAGGTCTGGCTGGACACAGAAATTCTGACCGGAAGTTTTCTTCAAACAGAGCTGTACGAAGAATCCCGTCGTGATACCACCCAGCGGTGGATTGATCTGGATTGGATCGTAGCCCGGTCTAAGTCTGTGGAAGTCAGGCAGCGCCTCTTTCGCGCTTTTGCCACTGTAGAAGCTGGCCCGACGACCTGGACCCTCGGACACCAGCGTATTGCCTGGGGTACCGGATTCGCCTGGAATCCGACGGATCTGTTGAACCCCTTCAACCCGGGTGCCATAGAACTGGCCGAGCGCGGCGGCATTGATGCGGTCCACACCAGCGTTGCACTCGGGACGCTCTCCAGAGTGGAGGCCGTGGTCGCCGCAACGGGCCCATCCGGCGGCGTTCAGTATGCGGGACGTGCCGGCACCAACTGGCGCGAGTATGATGTCAGCCTGATGGCGGGAGTGTTCGGTGATCGCAGGGCGATTGGGGGAGACTTTGCTGGCTACATCGGCGGGGCCGGGGTGCGCGGCGAGGGGGCGTGGATTGATCCAGAGGCCGGGATTTCGTACGTGCGGGCCGTGCTGAACGCTGACTACACAATCCAGCCGGGTGTGCACGCGCTTGCCGAAGTGTATTTCAACGGGCTCAAGTCGGTTGCGACAGGCGAAGCCTTCGGCCTGGGGCGATGGTATGCTGCCTTCACGCTATCCGCCCCCGTAGCCCCGCTGGCGGGACTGAGTGCCTACGGCTTGGTGAATGTGAGCGATGGCAGCGCACTGTGCGGGCCCGCAATTACTGTGTCACTGACGCAGGAACTGGAACTGCAGGCCGCAGCCTACCTGTTCGCAGGTACGCGTCACAGCGAATTCGGGCGCCGGCGGCATGCGGTATTCGCCGCCCTGCAATGGTACTACTGACCGGTAAGCTGCGCGTCCAGGGTGATCGTGGTCCCGGTAAACAGCTTTGAAATCGGGCACCCCACTCGCGTAGACTCGGCGGCCTGCTGGAAAGCCTCCTCAGAAATTCCCGGCACCGCGGCGCGCACCACCAGGTTGATTTCCGAAATGTGGAATCCTCCGGCGGGGTCCGGCCCGAAATTAACCGTGGCATGCGCCTCAACGCGGTCGGCCACATTACCATTGGAGGCCAGTTCATTTGACAGTGCCATGGCATAGCAGCTGGCCTGAGCGGCGGCCACCAGATCTTCCGGACTGGTGAGGCCTCCGTCCTCCGTGCGGGAGGCAAACGTGAATTCTGTCTCAAATCCGCCCTGGTGTTCCTTCATGTGTCCTCGTCCGGACTTGAGGTCTCCTTCCCATACGGCATCAGCGTGGCGAACAATCATTTGTACAAAGGGATTGGTGTTAAAGAGAGTAGGACTGGCCATTGATGGACCAGGTGACCCGGATGGGGGTCGTTTTTTCCAGTATACGGGCCACTGAGCAGTACTTGTTGATGCTCAGATCTACGGCCCGGCGCACCTTGGCCGGATTCAGGCGGCCAGTAAACACGTAATGGATGTGAATATTCGTGAACAGGGCGGGCGTAGCCTCCGGGTCGCGTTCATAGTCGAGGGTCACATCAAACCCGGCAAGGTCTTCCCGTTGCTTCTTGAGAATCAGCACGATATCAATCCCGCTACATCCGCCCAGGGCCATGATGACGGCCTGCATGGGGCCTACGCCCTGCCCGCTGCCGCCCTCTTCAGGACCCGTGTCCAGGTGAAGGGAATTGCCGGCTTCATTCGTACCGACAAAATGGACCTTATCGTCAACTCGGCTTAAGGTGACCCGCATGCGTGCGCTGTGTTCTGTCAGGCCCTATAAACTGGCATAGGTGCCCCAAGGATCCAAACCGTGTAACCTTCGCCGCGTTCGTTCCGTACTACGGGTTGGATGCTTTGTCAAATTTGGGCTTTGCCGTGATTCCATGAAGATTTTCACCCGACCTACCCTGCTGACCACGGTCGCAGCCTTGGTGCTGATGGCCGCTGCCGTGCCGCGTGAGCGCGATGTGATCAAGAAAGAATTCAATGTGGCACCGGGCGGCACCCTGTTTCTTGATCTGGATTACGGCAGAGTGGAGATTGAATCAATCGAGGAGGATAAGGTCCTCATTACGATGGAACGCATCGCCACTGCGCAGGATCGCAGCCAGGCGCGCGAAATGCTCAATTCCAGTCACCGCTACGAGTTTGAGAAGCGGCAGGACAACAGCGTCCACATCGAATCCCGGGTGGACCGCGGACGCCGGATGAATCTGCGCAGGCAGGGCAGCATCAAAATCCGCTTCACCATTCGGGTGCCGGAGGAATTCAATATTGATTTCAAAAGCGGCAGCGGTGATATGACCATTGTGGATGTCTCTGGAGATGTGCGCGGCCACACGGGTGCCGGTAATATCCTGCTGGAAGAGGTCGGCGGCACGGCGGAATTAACGTCGGGCGCGGGCAATGTTGACGTGCAGGGCGACGATCTGGAACGCGTACATATCAACACTGGTGCCGGCAATGTGACGCTGCGCGGGATCACCGGTTCTGTAGAAGCCAACACAGGTGCGGGCAATATGTATGTGGAGATTGATGACCAGCCCGTCGATGACAGCCGACTGCGCACCGGGGCCGGCAATCTGACCGTCCTCCTGGATGAAGATGTGAGTCTGGATTTCAACGGTAAGGCGGCTTTGGGCAACGTTACCTGCGAGTTTCCGGTGGAGATTTCAAAGAGCCTGCTGAGCAGGTCCTTTTCGGGCAGTGTTAACGGGGGCGGTGTGGTGCTGGAGATGCGTGCGGGTGTGGGAAACGTGATTCTCAAGCGGCAGTAACCTGCGGCCGGGGTATATTGGGGCAATGCGTGTACGGTTTCCCGCCTGCATGCCGGCGCTCATTTGTCCCGACTTCAACCTGGTGGTCGCTTATGGTCTACAATTCCGGCTTTCTGCCCCTTAGAAAAGCGGCCGTGCTCGGTGCCGGCACGATGGGTGCGCAGATCGCAGCTCACTTAGCCAATGCGGGGCTGGAGGTCCTGCTGCTGGATATGCCGGCGGCCGCCGGGCAACCTGCCAACCGCGTGGTAGAGCGCAACCTCAAGGCTGCCACCCGCCTGAAGCCCGACCCGCTGTTTACCGCCTCAACGCGCCAGCGCATCACCTGCGCCAATTTCAGAGACGACTGGGCCCGAATCGCCGATGCCGACTGGGTCATTGAGGCGGTCATTGAGCGGCCGGAAATCAAGCAGTCAATCATGGCTACGGTGGAATCCCATGCGCGGAGTGATGCGATTATATCCACTAATACCAGCGGGATTCCAATCCGGGTGATCAGCAAGGGGCGCAGCGCCGGATTCAAGAGCCGGTTTCTGGGCACGCATTTTTTTAATCCGCCCCGGTATCTGCGGCTGCTGGAGATCATTCCCGGTGAGGCTACCGATCCGACCCTGGTATCCTATCTGCGGTGGTACGGGCGCGTATATCTCGGCAAAGGCACCGTGATCGCCAAGGATGTCCCCTATTTTATCGGCAACCGGATTGGCATCTACGGTATGATGGGTGCCATGGCGGAGTTTGCCGGCGGGGCGTATACCATTGAGGAGATTGATGCTCTGACCGGACCACTCGTGGGGCGACCCAAATCGGCGACGTTTCGGACTGCCGATCTGGTGGGGCTGGATGTAATGAGACTGGTGGGACAGAATCTGTATGAGAGCGTGCCTCACGATGAGAGTCGCGACCGCTTCAGTGTACCGCCGCTGGTGGACCGTCTGGTGGCCATGGGGGCTTTGGGAGCGAAAACACGCGCCGGCTTCTACCGTAAGGAGGGCCGCGTAATCAAGTCCATCAACCCGGTTTCGGGCCGGTATGAACCGCCGGCACCGATGAATCTGGGGGACTTAAAGGCGCTGCGACAAGCGGGCGGACTGCACGCGCGTCTTCAGGCGCTGTACCAGGATCAGGGCTGGGCCGGAGCGTTTTTTCGGCGTACCTCCCTGGATCTGATGGGCTATGCGGCGCGCCGGATTGGTGAAATCACCGACTCACCCGCCGCGGTGGATCAGGCCATGCGCTGGGGCTTCGGCTGGAAGTTGGGACCGTTTGAGATGTGGGATGTGCTGGGGTTTGACCGCGTGCGCTCCGATATGGGGGCGGCCGACATTGCACTGCCGGACTGGGTAACCGGCAGGCCTGACCGCAGCAGCTTCTACGGCCGGGGCGGTCGTCGGGTGTATGTGCCGGCAGACGGGGCATTTGCGGAGGTGGACACCCCGGCGGATGAGCGCGGGCCAGCCATCCTGAAGGCGGCCGGCCAGGCGGACCTCTGGTTCAATCGGGAAGCCGGACTGGTGGACTTGGGAAAAGATGTGGTGCTATTCGAGTTCCGGTCCAAAGCCTGCACGCTGGGGCGCCGGGTAATTCGCGGGTTGGTGGAGGCCATTGACTATGTTGAATGCAACGCGAACCTGCGCGGAATGGTCATCGGCAATGAAGGAACGCACTTTTCCGTAGGTGCCAATCTGGCAGAAATGGCCCAGGCCGTTGGCGATGGGCAGTACCGGGTTATCAGTGATTACATTGGCGAGTTTCAGCGCGCCATGCAGCGTGTCCACTATGCGCGCAAACCGGTCGTCGCCGCAGTGCATCAGCGGGCTTTGGGCGGAGGTTGTGAGCTTGTGATGTCTTCCTGTCATCCGGTCGCCGCTGCGGAGTCCTACCTTGGGCTGGTGGAGCTGGGTGTAGGCCTGATTCCTGCCGGTACCGGGTGTATGCGGCTGGCTGGGCGTGCCAGCGAACGGCACGCGGCTTATGACAGCGATCTGCAGCCCTTTGTGGCCCGATTCTATGAACAGGTAGCGAAAGCGGAAGTCTCCACGAGTGCGGAGCGTGCCAGGGAAATGGCTTACATACCCGACCATACGCCGATTGTGATGAATGCGGCCCGGCGGTTTCATGTTGCCATTGAGCAGGTGCTGCATTTGTCCGAGCAGGGATACCGTCCCCCGGTCACGAAGGCAATTCGTGTTCTGGGACGGCCGGGTGCCGCCGCGATGTCCATGGGTGTATATCAGCTGCATCAGGGGCGGTTTATCAGCGATTACGACCGATTTCTGGCGGACCGGCTGGCGTATGTGATGACCGGAGGCGACTTGAGCGGTCCGCACGATGTGACCGAGGCGTATCTTCTGGATCTGGAGCGGGAGGTGTTCCTGAGCCTGTTGGGACAGCCCAAGACTCAGGAGCGCGTTATCGGGCTCTTGAAAACCAACAGACCTATCCGCAATTGAGCCATGCCCCAACAAGCCGTAATCGTTACAAGTCTGCGCACCCCCGTCGGCAAGGCCAAGCGGGGCACGCTGCGGTACATGCGGCCCGAAGCCATGGGGGCTGCCGCGGTGCGGGCTGCCGTGGAGCAGACACCCAATCTGACACCTGACCGCGTGGACGATGTGCTGATGGGCTGTGCGTTTCCGGAAGGCCCCCAGGGCATGAATATCGGGCGGATCATCGCGCAGATGGCAGGGCTGCCGGAATCCGTGCCCGGAGCCACGGTGAATCGTTTCTGCTCATCAGGCCTCCAGACGATTGCCATGGCGGTGCAGTCCGTCAGTGCCGGATGGGCCGATTGTGTTGTCGCAGGCGGAACGGAATCCATGACGCTGGTGCCGATGAGCGGCTATTATTTCCTGCCCGATCCCACGGTGGCGAGCAGGAATCCGAACGTCTATGTCTCCATGGGCAATACGGCCGAGAATCTGGCTGAACAAAATCAGATTTCCCGCGAGGAGCAGGACCGGTTTGCGCTGCAGTCGCACCGCAAGGCCTTGGAAGCCATAGCCACGGGCAGTTTTAATGCGGAGATTGTGCCGCTGGAGGTGGGATTCACCACATTTGAGCAGGGTAGGTCCAAAGAATGGTCCGTAACGCTCAGTACGGACGAGGGCCCCCGGTCGGATACGAGCAGGGAAGCGCTGGCCCGTTTGCGCCCGGTATTCCGCAGAGGGGGAACGGTAACGGCGGGCAATGCCTCGCAGATGTCTGATGGGGCAGCGGCCAGTGTTGTGATGAGTGAGGAATTGGCCAAAAAACTGGACGCGACTCCGCTTGCCCGGATGGCCGGGTTTGCCGTGGCTGGCGTGCCTCCGGAGGTAATGGGAATAGGCCCGGTGGATGCGGTGCGTAAGGTGCTGCGTCAGACCGGGCTGAAGCTGAGCGATATCGGACTTGTTGAGCTCAATGAGGCGTTTGCAGCTCAGGCACTGAGTGTGATACGCGAGTTGCAGCTGGACGAATCCAAAGTTAACATATACGGGGGTGCGGTAGCACTGGGCCATCCGCTGGGGTGCACCGGGGCCAAACTTACGGCGACTCTGTTACATGCAATGGTCCGGCGGCGCGTCCGCTGGGGTATCTGTACGATGTGCATTGGCGGCGGGATGGGTGCAGCGGCCGTATTTGAGAATCTCGTGATGTGATCATGCAGGACTGGGTGCTGTACGGGGAGCTGGCATGGTGGCAGGTGACGCTTGGGGCTGTCGCGGCCGTTGCCGTGCTCGGGTATACAGGCACCCGGTTCTGGTTGTGGAGTGTACTGGCACTGATCCTGCTGTACTTTGGAGGTGCTGGTCTGACGGTTCTGGCGGTAGTTTTGGCGGTCGCGCTTGTGTTTGTCTCATTGCCGCTCCGACGGGCGCTGGTCACCCGCCCGATCATGGCCATCATCGGTCGCATGGGGCTGCTTCCCACCATCTCTGATACCGAGGAGGTGGCGATAAAGGCGGGGACGGTATGGGTGGAGGGTGAGCTGTTTTCGGGCCGGCCGGCCTGGAAGCGTATCCTTACCTCCGCTTATCCGCGGCTCAATGCTGAGGAGCAGGCTTTTCTGGATGGTCCGGTGGAAGAGTTATGTGCGATGGTGGATGAGTGGCATGTGTGGGTAAACCGCCGGTTTCCCGAAGAAGCCTGGCAGCTCATTGAGCGCGAAAAACTCTTCGGCATGATCATCCCCCGCGATTACGGGGGACTTGGTTTTTCGGCCATGCTGAACAGTGCGGTGGTTCAGAAGCTGCAGTCACGCTGCAGCCCGATGGCCACTACGGTCATGGTGCCGAATTCGCTCGGCCCGGCCGAACTGCTGATTCACTACGGCACGCAGCAGCAGCGGGACCACTATCTGCCCAAACTGGCGGATGCCACCTTTATCCCGGCTTTTGCGCTGACCGAGCCGCAGGCAGGATCCGATGCAGGGGCGATTAGGGCCGAAGGGGTGCTGTTTCAAAGCTCGGATGGTGAGCTCATGATTCGGCTGAACTGGCAGAAACGCTATATCACGCTGGCTGCGGTGGCCCATGTGCTGGGTCTTGCCTTCAAACTGCGGGATCCGGACAATCTGCTGGGGCGCGGCGAACATCCGGGCATCACCTGCGCGCTGATCCCGTCGGACGCGCCGGGTATTGTGCGTAACCGGCGGCATGATCCGCTGGGGGTGCCCTTTGTGAATGCGCCTTTTGAGGGACATGATGTGACTGTGCCGCTGGAGGCCGTTATCGGCGGTGCGGATGGGGTTGGACGGGGCTGGCGGATGCTGATGGAATCGCTGGCGGCAGGCCGGGGGATTTCGCTGCCGGCATCCGCGTTGGGAAGTGCTAAGCGGGTCTTTCTGGTGGCATCAGCTCATGCGGCGGTCAGGCGGCAGTTTGGTCTGCCAATCGGCAAATTCGGCGGCATAGAGGAGCCGCTCGCCCGGATCGGCGGATTCACGTACCTGATGGACGCGGCGCGTCGGTACACACTGGGTGGAATTGATAAGGGCGCGGCACCGGCGGTTGTTACGGCCATGGTGAAGTACTATCTGACCGAACTCGGGCGCAACATCGTCATGGATGGCATGGATATTTTGGGCGGCAACGCGATTTCCTGTGGTCCGCGCAATCTGATGGCCTCCGTCTATCTGAGCAACCCGATTGCCATTACCGTTGAAGGTGCCAACATCCTGACGCGCACATTGATGATTTTCGGCCAGGGAGCCATTCGCTGTCATCCTTGGGCCTACAGGGAAATTGTCGCCCTACAGCAGCGTGATTTGAGGGAATTTGACCGAACCTTCTGGGGGCATATCGGCCATGTCGTCCGCAATGCCATCCGCAGTCAGCTCCTGGCGGCGACACGCGGCTATGTCAGCCGGCTGCCGGTGCGGGGAGCGGCGAGGCGCTACGTCCGGCGCATCAACTGGGCATCGGCCTCGTTTGCCTTTTTGGCCGATGTAGCGATGGGCGCACTCGGCGGCAGTCTTAAGCGTGAAGAGAAGATTACCGGCCGTTTCGCGGACATCTTTTCGTGGATGTATCTGGGGTCGGCCACCGTACGGAGGTTTGAGGCGGAAGGCAGGCGCAGTGAGGATCTGCCGTACTTCCGGTGGTCCATGGAGTACGCGCTGCACCAGATCCAACTCGGCTTTGAGGGTCTGCTGTTGAATCTGCGTGTGCCCGGGCTGACCTGGTTTATTCGGGGTCCGGCATTCTGGCTGCATCGGATGAATACTTTCGGGCGGGGACCGTCGGACCGCACCGGACATCAGGTGGCCCGGCTGATGCAGATCCCGTCCAGGCAGCGGCGGCGAATGACCGAAGGGGCTTATGTGCCCACGGATACAACTGAGGCCTTGGGCAGACTTGAAGCAGCATTGATGTTTGCACATCGCGCCCAAGGGGTGGAAGCCAAGATCCGTGCGGCCGTTCGATCCCGTCAGCTGGCAGGCCGACCCAGGTCCACGCGAAAGGATCGCGCGCATGCGGCGGGTGTGATTACCGATACTGAGTTGGCTCTGTTACGTGAGGCGGAGGCCGCCTGCCTTGATGCCATTCAGGTAGATGCGTTCGATCTGGAATCCTACGCCCGCCATTACCAGAAAGAGAAAATCCCAGCCTAACATGTCATTTTTGCATCAGAGCCTTGTGCTGCTTCATGTGATAACCGCCGCGGCGTGGTTCGGTCTGAGTCTGCGATTGGGTCCGCAGGCGCGTTTGGCGGCTTCCGGTGCCGCTGCCGTAGTTGAAGATGGTCAGCACACGGTACGGCTGTTGAATCTGTTTATGCTGCTGACATTTGCGTTTTCGATGGGGGCTTTAGGGTTGGGCGGAGGGTATGTGGGTCAGATGCAGTACCACATCGCGTCAGCACTGATCGTGGTGTTGTTGGCCTTCCAGTACTTCCTGATCCGCCCGGCCTGGGGCCGACTGGCGCGCCTGGCGGCGGCTGGAGAGTCCGCCGAGCCTGCTGCCCGCCGCATCGGGATGTATGCGGGTCTGGGGCATCTGATCTGGCTGATCCTGTTGGTGCTGATGTTCTGGAACCGCTTCGCGGCTGCGTTGTAGGATCATCTGTTTGGTTCCGATCATAAGACGAGAATTTCGGGAATTATGGCTACGAAGCGTATGAATGAGAGCTGGCAGCAGGTTAGGAGCCAGATTGAGTCCATTTGGAGTGAGGCCACCTTTTCAGATCAGGAGATGAAGAAGGCTCGAGGCAACATGCGCAGGATGGTCAATTTGATTCACCAGAAGACCGGTGAGCCGACATCTGAGATCTTCCAGAAGATCAGCGCCATAATTTAAGCGCGGGTGTCCGTATCCGGCATTTGTGTTCACCCTGTGAACTCCCAGATGGCCCCGCCGCGATCGTCAGCCGGGCCTGTAGCTTCGCGAGTCACCTGAGACTTGACCTTGCCGGGTGCCGCCTTTGTGCGGCAGCATTTGCTGCGGCCGTTGGATTTGCTGCTGCAGCCCAAGAGATGCCTCCCCGATTCTTGGTGGATGAAGGTAGCCCACCTATGTCCGGGACTTCGGATACTCCGACATTGGGCCGGATTGGGCCATCGCTGCGGACAACGACGAGGGTCTGTTTCTGATCGAATCAGACCTACGCACCGCGAAGATTGGGGTGGCTGGGGATGGGCCGTATGCAATCCGTCAGGTGTCGTCGTTCGCTATCACGCGGGATAAGTTGGACAACCGGCTGGGGCGGATAATCAATTTCAACAGGTTCGTGGGTTGCCGAGGTTACGGACCTGACCTGTGTCAGCAGTCTGAGTAGGGTGGATGGCTCGTACTACTGGGCATCAGCTAAACATACCAGCTTAACGCCGGGGGACCGGCCACTGCTGATTCGTCTGGTACTGGTGGTGAGCCTGAATTGTTGGGTCTTTCTCCAGAAGCAGACCGCCTGCTGATCCGCACGACGGCCGGATGGCGGCTCCATCCGATCATGATAATGGATGGTGTGCTGCCATTCTCACATCGCGTTTGGAAGCACGATTTGCGGAACACGGAGGCATCCTACATCAGGTTAGCGCACGATTCAGGCGATATTTCCAGATACGCTCAGGCGGCAGACTCAAATGACATTGGCGAGGCAATGGCGCAACTGGAATCTGCATTGGGCCTGTTCCTGCTGGAGGATCATTTCAAAGTGTTATCCAAGCGCCAAAGGCGGCTCGGACTGTGTTCCTACAGCGAAGGGCGAAATCCGCATCACATTGATTTCGCGCGTGGAGGCCGGTTCTACAGTCTCAATAAGACCGGGTCGGAATCAGGTATCTACGAATTCCTGCAAGTTGCGCCGCCGGGGAGCAGGTGCGCCGGACCGCGGGGAGCGGCCAGTCTTCTTCGCAGACGGGTGTGACTGATTTCAGAGCTGTCCGTAGGACCTGGTGTTACGGTCGGATAGGGCGGTGTCGCGACCTCTTGGGTGGTGCGATTCTGCCTGCCGGGTATCAGAATTTTGCGGGACTTTTGGCCGCAATCGTTATGGACTCTGCAAGTTCAAGATCATGCTGCGCATTTGTCCGCCCTAACGTTCCGGCTACCGCATCCCTATGCGTTGCACGAGCGCATGGCGATGGCCCGGCGCACCGGATGCCGCCGCAGATTCACGGGTTTTGCGCTGGATCAGTAGCAGACTTGGGCGCTGTGCTCCGAGGAGACTGGCAGCCAATGTGAGCAATTGTGCAGCAAGTCAAGGCCCGCCGCGTCCGATTGGGCAACACCGGGTAGCCACGGCATTATCCGCATTCCTGAGCCGCGTATCTTGTACAGCATGGCATGGCTTTTTCTGTTTCTGCCCATACTTGCGGCTCCTGCAGACGATTTGCGAGCGGCCAAAGAGGCCGTACGTGACGGAGAGTATGCGCACGCGATTACGCTGCTGAGCACCTACCTGGAGGCCAATCCGTCCGATCTGGAGGCACATTACTGGCGGGGTATCGCCTATCGAGAGCGTGGTAAGCACCCCACACTCAAGAATCGCGTGCGGCAGATCCTGCAGCGTGGCGCACAGGACTTTGAAGGAGTGCTGGCCCAGGATTCAGCCTATCAGGATGTGCTGTTTCAATACGCGCTACTTAAGAAATATCAGGGAGACCTTCGTACAGCAATCAGTCTCGGTGAGGCGCAGCTGCGCCACCGCAGGGACATGGTGCATGTGCTTGCCGGTGTGCTTGACCTGTATTGGCGTTATCTCGCCGAAAACGCCCCGGAAAAGGCCCGACAATGGTTGCGTACTCAGTCGGGCCTATTCACCCAAGTCTTCATCGGGCGCACGTATGAGCGACAGGGTCTGTTTGATCTGGCCGAGTCGTACTACGAAGAGGTGATTGCGGAAGAAGAGGATCATGCTGCACTGGTGCGCCTCCCGGTAAGGCTTGCACTCGCGAGACTGGACTTTGCACGAAGGTTCCCGGAAGCCGGAACGGTCGGGGTTATGGAAGCGATAGAGGATGTTGAGACCGCAACGGAGGCGCTGGTCCTGTTCCAAGAGATCAGGACTATCGCCAGCCCGGCGGAAATCTCCGCCTTCCGAAGTATTCAAAACCCCGCCGACTACCGAATCTTTTTTGAGGTATTCTGGATCAGTAGGGATCCTATGCCAGCGGCACCCTACAACGCACGTATGGCCGAGCACTATCGACGGCTGCGCGTGGCGGAGCAGGATTACTTGTTCTACGGGTTCCGGTCGTGGTACCGCAGTCAGTTTACTCATGAAGCGGCATTCTTCCCCGAGACCTATACGCTGAGTCAGGACTATGATGACCGTGGAATCATTTTCATCCGTCACGGCGAACCGGATGACTACACGGTGGGCGAAGCTAACTCCTGGCTCTATCGGGATTCGCTCCTGGTTTTTCACTTTGCCCCCACCTGCATGGGGAGTGTGTGCAGTGTTTTCACGCACTTTGTCCCCTCGCCCGAAGGTCCCACGTTTCATCCTGGCATCGTTGGGTTGGACTATATCGATGCTGAGCGTCGGACCGGCGCTTTTCTGATGCAGGGGCTCAGCACGGACCGCCACACCTGGCCCGCCGGCACGCGGCTCTGGGAAATGCCCTATATGATGGCATCTTTTCGCGGCCTGGATGGGCGGTCCCTGGTGGAGGTATATTATCGCGTGCCGTTGGAGCCTGATGATGGCCGCGACTCAACGCTGGTTGAGGTCGGATTCGCGGCGCATGACGCACGCTGGCAGCAGGTCAGTTATGTCAGAGCCAGCCGCCGGAGAGCCGCCGGAGCGTTTGTAGAACGCGTCCAGGTGGACCTGGCGGCGGCTCCGCACAATTTGAGCCTGTATGCCCGCGAGGCGGACGGCCCACATCTGGCGGCTCATCGTTTCCAATACACGCCCGCCCGGTTTGATCAGCTCGGGCTGAAGGTCAGTGACTTACTGTTGGCTGACTCAATAAATGTGCTGCCGGATGCGCAGCTCCGCGAGGATTATCTGGTCCATGTTAATCCGGCCGCCACGGCAACTTCTGCGGAGCCCGTATTTGCTTACTTTGAGGTTTATGACTTACTCGCGGCCCCCGACGGGCAGACCCGTTACTATCTCGCGTACACGCTGATTCCGGACAGAGGGGGCCGCAGCCGGGCCATAGCCCTGCAGACGCAAGAGCAGCGCAGCGAATCTGCGTCTCCTATTGAACATGTTGCCATTGATCTGACAGATGTTCCAAAGGGCCGGTACACGCTGGAGGTGACCATCACTGACTTGGAGCGTGGCCAGGAAGCCGTTACGTCAAGGTCATTGGAGATCAAGAACTGATCGGCCCGCGCATCTATCGGTTGCGTGTAATGATGAACCGGCTCAGTGTGGCCAGTGCATGACGGGCAGGGGAAGGGGGTGAGATGTCCAGTAGCGCCAGGGCCTGATCCAGGTGGGACTCCATCCGCAGCCGCGCATGGGCCAGACCTCCATAGTTTGCCACAAAGTCACGAACCCGCTGACGATCCGCCTTGCGCTTGCGCCGCTGGCGCACAATTCTTAAAATTCTGCGCCGTTCGGTACGGCCCGCCTGATTGAGTGCGTGAATCAAGGGCAGCGTAACGAGTCGCATGTCCAGATCGGCCCCGACCGGCTTGCCGATATCAAAGGATTCAAAGTCAAACAGATCATCTCTGATCTGAAAGGCCAGCCCGAGATGCTCGCCGAACTGGCGAAATCGCTCCGTCGTTGCGGCATCCGCCCTCGCGCTGTACGCACCGCAGCGCGTACTTTCGGACAGCAGCGAGGCGGTCTTGTCCGCAATAATCCGGTAATAGACCTCCTCATCGATGTCCATAAAGCGTTTTTTCTTGATCTGCAGCAGCTCGCCCTCGCTCATGCGCTGGACGGTGTGGCTGAGAGCCTTGAGGATTTCATAGTCCGCATGCGTGGTCGCCAGATGCAGTCCGCGGCTCAGCAGAAAGTCGCCCAAAAGGACTGCCACTTTGTTGCCCCAAAGCGCATTTACCGAATGCATGCCCCGGCGCAGTTCGGACTCGTCTACCACATCGTCATGAAGGAGCGTGGTGGTGTGGACCAGTTCAAGTAACGCGGCGGCCCGGTAGCTCTGCTCCGTTACGCCTCCGCAGGCTTTGGCGCAAAGCAGCACCAGGGTGGGGCGGATCTGTTTGCCCTGTCGCCTGAACAGGAAACGCAGGACCAGATTAAGCAGGGTATGCTCGGTCTGCACCGATGAGCGAAAATACTGCCGGAACTTCTGCAGGTCCTCCTGAACGACGGATTGGATGGCGCGGAGAGAAGGCGCGGGATTCGCTGGCACGCGGGCGTAATTGGCTGTACGGCGCAGTTCAACACGCAATGTACCCAGCGTGTTCAGCTACCGGAGGGGGATTTCCACGATGAACAGCCGCTGAATGGTAAACCGCTACCACGTCCAGCCCGGCTGCGACCCGAGCGGTCGGGTTCCTGTTCACCTACGGATTCGGCCCCGTAATGCCCCAAAGTCACTCAATACCGCCATATGTAAACTGCTGACTCCGGCTAAGTCGTCAATTCCAGCTGCGCTTACCGTCCTCCGAGCACTTAGCCACCCAATTTGAATCAACACGCTCAACGCGATTCGGATGGCCTGCAGAAGATCTATCAGTAGATGTTTGAGCACGGGATGCAACGCGCAGGCCGCGGCTACGTCAAATGCTCATTTGGTCCATGCCTGCTGCTTTATTCCGGCATAGTTTGCGCCCGAATCGGATGGATCAGTTGCCGACCTCGGAGCTTTGAATCCCAGAGCGGGCGTTAGGTGACAGTCGGGTTATTTCGCGCTTTAGCGCAGAGCAGTGGTTCCGCAGCTGTGCCTTGATAGCAGGCTCATCCATGCGATCGGCAGCTCGATTGGCATAGCCGACATAATTCCGCTTTCCGTAACAGGTGTAGCGCTCGTACAGTCGTCTCTTGGGCAAGGGCCTGTTGCCGCCCAGAGCATTCGATTTGGATGCCCGTCTTACGGCTCTTCGCATCCGGCGATTGAATCGTGTTGAGCTGGAGTCGCGGATCCGAATATGGTCGCCATCAAACTGAAATCCCAAGTACTGGAACGGGCCGTTTTTGCCATCTAATCGCGTTAACTCACCGCTGCCATCATTCAGATGCCGGAATTGCGCCTTCTCGGTCTTCGCCTCATTGACCTTTAGTTTGTGCCGCTCCAGTTGATCGTTAACGGCATCTATAATCCGACAGGCATGTTCTGGTGGGCAAACGATCATGATATCGTCGCTATATCTCCGATACAGGCCATTAAATTCCCGGACGAGTTTTCCAATATGCTGATCAAATCGGATCATATAAGCGTTCGACAGCACGGGACTGATTGGCAGCCCTTGGGGTATGCCCTTTTGCTCCTTATTGCTTAGCAAGTAGCCCTCGCCTCGTATCCGTTGGCGGAACTCTTTGGCACTGATAATCTGCTGTCCACGCTGCTCCTCCCTTGGTCTAAGGTAGAAGTCCCTACATGCGGGGATCCGGCGCAGCCGGCGGTCAGTCACGAAGGAATAGGACGTTACGGACCGGAAGATTTTGAAATGGTCATCGGGCAGGCGCTGCAGTCCCAACAGATTCGTCCATCTTTCTTTCAAGATTTCATGATCAAGATTGTCAAAAAAGCCGCGCACATCCATGGCTATGGCGCAACAGTCTTGCTGAGCACGGACGTACTCAAAGACTTCGTATGCAAAGTCAATGTTGCACTTCCCGTCGAGTGAACGATACGCAATGGGTACGTCTGAAATCTGCCATTCTTGAAGTGCCGAGTCATACAAGCCACCGATCAGCTTGGCATAGTACGAGTAGATGTGAGCGTCCAAATGGGCAGCCAGGAAGATGCTGCGCCGCTTGCGGCGTATTTCCCGCTTGTGCTGGTCTGCTGAGCCTTCTGTCCTCTTGTAGTGCGTGCTGACAATTGGCTGCTGTATAAAAGGAAAGAAGGCGTGCCGAGCGACTTGAGCAGGACAGGTAACTATCGGCTCAGCTTTCTTGCGTGACACTTCCCCGTCAAAATGGGGATAGCCGCGGTACCGATACCAGCCTTCAGTCCCCATCCCGGAATTCACTTGATTCACGAAGAGTTTAAGCCGGGGCACGAGACAGCGGGCATCTCGATTTGTGCCCCGACGCACATCGGCTCGCGCCATCGTAATGAATTGCCCGAAAACGAGCAATTCATCCCGCTAAGAATAACTACAGTGAATCCATGAGGGTAATCATGCAATTCTTGGTGGCCTTGATAGGCTCCCTGCATGAGGAAGCGTTCTCAAGGAACACATACCCCTCAAGCCAAATGCTCAAGGCAAGCACTTGAATTGAGTGCACTCTGATAAGTTCCGCGAAATCTGCGCCACAGGAATAGCTGGTCCCGATTCTATCTGATTGTTGCTGTGAGTTGACACCGGCGCGATCCCAAGGGATTTGAGGGCGGCATCCGAGCTAATCCGTTGCGGACAAATGGTCTCTCAGTGGTCTGTCTGACGCGTGTTTTATAGGGTGGCCATCCTGCAGAGCTTCAGCACCCGAAACCCCCTCCGCAAAGATGTTGAGGTTCACAAGGCGCGATGGCTGGCAGGTACAGGCAGCCAACTGCACCCCAAGTGCCTGTGTGACCTCCGCCAGGCAGGGAACAGTCATCAAGGTCAGGAATAACAGCGCGCGGTCAGCACTCAGTGAGAGAGACTAAAGATGCGGAAGAGGGGACGGATGCCCGGCCCATGGAGGGTAGCGGCAGCATGGCCCTCGGATCAGCCGCAGATCCCGTACAACAGCAAGGCTCACAGGCAATAATCCACATGCACACGAAAAACAAAGACTGGTGGCCGAATCAGCTGAACCTGAAGGTTCTGCAGCGCCACGCGCGAACGGCAAGTCCGATGGGCGACGACTTTGACTACGCAGCCGAATTTGAGTCTATTGATCTGGACGAGCTCAAGGCGGATCTCTTTGAGCTGATGACTACCTCTCAAGACTGGTGGCCGGCCGATTACGGGCATTACGGCCCGCTCTTTATCCGCATGGCCTGGCATAGCGCAGGCACCTATCGGATCAGCGATGGGCGCGGAGGCGGCGGTGCGGGGACCCAGCGTTTCGCTCCGCTGAACAGCTGGCCCGACAATGCAAATCTTGACAAAGCGCGCCGGCTGTTGTGGCCAATCAAGCAGAAATACGGCCGCAAACTCTCCTGGGCTGACCTGATGATTTTCGCCGGTAACTGCGCGCTGGAATCCATGGGGCTTCAGACCCTTGGCTTCGGTGGCGGCCGTGAAGATGTGTGGGAGCCGGAAGACATCGACTGGGGGACCGAAAAAACCTGGCTTGGGGATGCGCGATACCAGGGCGACCGCGAACTGGATGAGCCCTATGGGGCCGTGCAAATGGGCCTCATTTATGTGAATCCAGAGGGACCCAACGGAAAGCCGGATCCATTAGCCGCGGCACGGGACATCCGCGAAACCTTTCGCCGCATGGCAATGAATGACGAGGAAACCGTAGCCCTGATCGTGGGCGGACACACATTCGGGAAGGCACATGGTGCTGCCGATGCAGGCACGTATGTCGGCCCGGAACCCGAAGGGGCACCAATAGAAGAGCAGGGCCTTGGCTGGAAGACCTCCTACGGCACAGGCAAGGGTGTTCATTCCGTTACCAGCGGGCCTGAAGGGGCCTGGACCACCAACCCAGTCAAATGGGATAACAATTTTCTGGAAAATCTGCACGGATACGACTGGCAGCAGGTCCAGAGTCCAGCCGGTGCGGTGCAGTGGGCCCCCGGCAATGGGGCCGGGGCGAACACGGTACCTGATGCGCACGACCCTTCCCAAAAACACGCACCCATGATGCTGACGACGGATCTGTCGCTGATGGCAGATCTGGAATACGCGCTGATTGCCCGACGCTTCATGGAAAACCCCGAGGAACTGGCCGAGGCATTCGCACGCGCGTGGTACAAACTGACCCACCGCGATATGGGCCCTGCGGCGCGGTATCTCGGGTCCATGGTGCCGGCTGAGCCGCAATTGTGGCAGGATCCGATCCCGGCCGTGGATCATGAGTTGATAGATAGCAACGACATTAGTGAACTTAAAGGCCGGCTGCTGGCATCCGGCCTTTCGGTCGCAGATCTGGTGTCAACTGCCTGGGCATCGGCATCAACCTTCCGGGGGACCGACAAACGCGGCGGTGCCAACGGGGCGCGCATTCGTCTCGCTCCGCAGAAAGACTGGGAAGTTAACGACCCGGCCGCGCTGGCCCATGTGATTGGGGTCATGGAGGACATTCAGGCGGCTTTCAATAGTGCACAGGACGGATCAAAACGTGTTTCGCTGGCCGATCTGATTGTTTTGGGCGGATGTGCGGCTATTGAGCAGGCGGTCCCTGGCAACACTATCATGGTGCCGTTTGCGCCGGGACGCAGTGATGCGCTTAAAGAGCAGACCGATGCCGAATCTTTCGCCGTACTGGAGCCGAGGGCAGACGGGTTCCGCAACTATAACGGCCACAGCCACAGCAAACCGGCGGCAGAGATGCTGGTGGAGCGGGCGGACCTGCTGACCTTAACGGCTTCTGAAATGACCGTGCTCATAGGTGGGCTGCGTGTATTGAACGTGACATGCGGGCGCACCCATCTGGGGGTCTTTACCGAAAGGCCGCAGACATTGACCCATGACTTCTTCGTGAATCTGCTGGACATGGAGGTCGACTGGCAGCAGTCCGATACCGCAGATGGCCAGTATGAAGGGCGGGATCGCCGGACGGGTGAGTTGAGGTGGACCGGTACCGAGGTCGATCTTGTTTTCGGTTCGAATTCCGAGCTCCGGGCAATTGCGGAGATTTATGCCTGTGATGACGGGCAGGCTGCCTTCGTGCGCGACTTTGTGGCCGCGTGGGACAAGGTGATGAGCCTGGACCGGTTCGATTTGGCGCGTAGTCGGTGAATCGGGATACGGAGTGCTGCAATGCGGGTGGCCCCCCAGACGGGGTCCAGCCCGGTTGCCCGACCGGCTGCGTTCTGGAGCGCTGGACTAACGCGTGCTTATCGCAGCGTAATCTCATGATGTGCATGCTGGGTCAGCCGCCGAAGCCATAATTGCTGCGGCCCAGCAGGAACAGGAAAAACGGTACGCCGCACAACGCCGTGACAATGCCGACCGGCAGCTGTTCACCGGGCAAAAGCAGTCGGGCGGCAAGGTCGGCCCACAACAAAAAGAGTGCGCCGGCCATAAAGCAGGCAGGAAGTACTCTGCGATGCGTTACGCCGGTAACCATCCGTACGGCATGGGGCACAATCAGTCCGACAAAGCCGATGGCACCGCTGGCCGCTACAATCGAGCCCGTTACCAGTGCGGCCAAGACTATCAGCAGTCTCTTGATAAGCTCAACGCGGACACCCAGATTGTGGGCTGATTCCTCACCCAGAAGCATGGCATCCAATGATCGGGCCAGCATGAACAGAATGCCGAAACCGATCAGTGTTGCTATAGTCGGCCAAGGCAGCACGGCCCAGGTAGCATTGTGCAGCGATCCCATCAGCCAGAAAAGCACGGCGCGGAGCTTGTCCGGCTCTGGCGAAGACAGCGATACAAATGAAGTGACCGATGCCATCAGTGCGGCTACAGCCACGCCGGCCAACAGCAGCCGGGCGACCGACAACCTGGAATTGCGGCCGGCAACCGCGTACACGATGGTAATGGCCAACAGTCCGCCGGCAAAAGCCGCAAGGGGCATGCTCAGGCCCTTGGATATAAGGGGCGGCAAAAACCCCAGAAAGAACAATGACGCTCCGGCAGAGGCTCCACTAGAGATTCCCAGTATGTAGGGTTCAGCAAGTGGATTGCGTACCAGTGCCTGCATAGAGGTGCCTACAATGGCCAGGCCGCCGCCCACGACTATGGCCAGAATGGCACGGGGCAACCGCAATTGCCAAACGATTCGGTCCGCTATCAGGTCGGCCGGCTGTGTCTGGCCAAACGACAGATGGTACCAGATGACATGACCGACATCCCGCAGCGATACGGTATCGCCCAAGGCGGTGGCCATGGCGACGCTGGCACAAAGAAGAAAGCCCAGCAGGGCGTACCAGCCCTTCATGGCTCAAGGTCAGGATGCAGCACACGGGCCAGCTGCCAGGCACCTTCAACCAATCGGGGGCCGGGCCGGAGAAAGTAGCTGGCCTCCAACGCATATACACGGCCGGATTCAACCGCCCCCAGCACATCCCAGGTGGGATGATGCAGGAGCAGGTGCTCGGGCTTGAAGTCAGCACCAAACGAGCCGACAATGATATCGGGTTGCTGAGCCAGTACGAATTCGTCGGTGAGTACCGGTGCACGAGTGGTCAAATCCGCGGTAATGCTGCGTCCGCCCGCGATGTTGATCAATTCGTGCATGTAGCTGCCGTGACCAAACGAGTACAGGGTCACATCGCTGATCAAGAACAGCGTTGAAGGTCGATGCTCGATTTCCTGTGTCCTGAGGCGGAGGCGGTCATGTGCCCGCTGAAGTGAATCCGCGTTGCCGTGAGCCACCGCTTCGGTGTCCAGGAGCGTTCCGAGCGTGCGGATTGCCCGAAATACATCATCCAGGTTAGCAACGGATACAAAGTAGGTAGGCACATGCACAGCAGCCAGCGTGGCGGCATCGTTAGGACCGTTCACCTGTTCTGAAGCCAGTACCAGATCAGGATCCAAAGTAAGGATGGCTTCAAAATCCACCGGGAGCGCACTGATCCGAGTCAGGTGGTGCACATCCGGGGGGTAGTCATCGGCTGTGGTTACGCCGACCAGTTTGGACTGCCCGCCCGCGGCATAGATGAGTTCGGTAACACTGGGCGCCAGGGATACCAGCCGATCCGGCACACCCTCAAGTTGAACGGCGCGCCCCAGATCGTCCGTCATTGTGACCGTGCGGACCGGTTCCCGGACACAGCCGTTCAGCAGGACGAAAAACACAATCAGTGCACGGCACATGGGCAAACCCAAAGGGGCGTAGCTTACTGAATACAGCCCGACATCAGGCGAATGGTCAGGTACGGGCCCATAAAGCCCTGGCCCTATATCCACCGCATGGAAGCTGTATTCGTGTCCCCATCGTTACCGGCCGCATGTCTGGATCTATCGCGCAAGAACGGCCGCTGCCGCCGCTGCCTCGTCAAACCACTCACTGCTTTCAACATGCTTGCGCTCCTCTATGCACGCCATGATCTTTTCGATGAGTTCCGCTCGCTCAGGACTCTCACGATCGAGGTCATGATAGTCCTCATGGAGCTCGGCCATTCTGGTGTCAACCATCTGCCGCCAGATGGCCTTAATGTTGTCTCTGGCTATGATGTCGGGACGCTCGTTAAGCGCGGGTACCTCCACATCCCTGCTCTTCCAGTTCTGAGAGAGCTGATAGCGTGGAAAGGCTATCTCAGCAGCCAGTTTTTGTACTTCTGGATCGTCGTCCAGTATGTTCGCTGATACGGGAGCCTTTAGCGCGTCGCCGTGCAATCGAACTAGTTCATGCAGGTCGGCCGCGATCCGTCGGTAGATGCCCTCCGCGAAATGTTCCGGTTCAAGATAGCCGAACACCAGACGGATGACAGGTGCACCGTACTGGAGCATTATGTCCAGCAGCTGCATATCGGGCGAATTGTTCGTTGGGCTTAGCGGCTGCGTCGGTTGGACCGGAGGCCTTTGCTTCCAGCGTGCCAGTTGATCCACCGGAATATCATAGCAGTTACTGGCCAGATTCAGGTACTCGTTGGACAACACCTGATCCTGTATGAGGTCGATTTTGGCGAGTACATCCTTGATGCTTGCGGTACGACCCTCCGGCGTTGTGAGCTGGTCGATGACCTGCGCCCTAAGATGCAGGAACCGTACAAAATCCATTCTTTGGTCCTCAATCAATTTCTGGAACCGGTCTGCCCCCTGATCCCGGACAAATGAATCGGGATCTGCTCCCTTGGGCAGGGACACCACATATGGGGTGAGCCCATTGCCGAGGACCAGGTCCAAGGCCTTTTCCGCGGCTGCAATGCCCGCCGGATCCGCATCGTAGATTAGCACCAGGGTCTTCGTGTAGCGGCCCAGGATTTTGACCTGCGTTCCGGTCAGTGCGGTACCGCATCCGGCCACCACATTTTCCACGCCGGCCTGATGGAGCGCCAGCACATCGGTGTATCCTTCCACCAGGATGGCCTCACCTTGCTGACGGATGGCACTGCGGCTCTTTTCAAGTCCGTACAGGACTACGCTCTTGTGATAGACATCGGTTTCCGGCGAATTGAGGTACTTGGGGACGTGTTTGTCAGCGGAGAGTCGTCGCCCGCCAAAGCCTACAATACGGTTGCCGGACGACCAGATCGGAAACACTATCCGATCCCTGAACGTATCGTAAATACGGCCTTTTTCAGACTTCCTGACCAGCCCGGCAGCCAACAGTGTATCGGCGGATATATGATGGCGGGTCGTGGATTCCAACAGTCCGCGCCACGCGTCGGGCGCGTAGCCCAGTCGGAAGCGCTGCGTTGTTTCGGGTGTGAATTGGCGGGCTTTAAGAAACTTCTGTGCCTTCTGTGACTCATTGAGCTGAATCTCAAAAAAATCGGCAGCAAATCGCAGTGCGTTGAACAACGGATCACGCCGCCGCTCTTCTGATCTGTCGCGGGACCGTTCCGGCAGGGGGATATTCGCTCTTCTGGCGAGCGTACGCAGCGCTTCGCCGAACGTGAGGCCGTTGGTCTCCATCACAAAGGCGTAGACATCCCCGCTCTTGCCGCAGCCGAAGCACTTGTAGTACCCCCGCTCAGGATCTACGTTAAACGAGGGTGTGCGCTCATTGTGGAACGGGCAGAGTCCGAGCCAATTCCTGCCGCGTTTCTTGAGCTTGACCTGCGAATAATGCTGAACTACCTCAAGAAGGTCGGATGCGCGACGAACTTCATCAATTACTTCACGATCCTGCCGCATCAGGCCCGAATGGTGAGGTGAGCGCGGATTCTGCCGGGGCGGCATCAGGTTTGTCGGCGCACTGACACGAGCCCAGCATGAGGCAGAACAACAGGACCAGGAACGTAAGCAGTCGCAGCATGGGCAAAACTGAAATCCGGGCAGTCCAAAATACGGAAGGCCGCACCGTCTGTTCAAACCGACTGGCCGCTATTGAGTAATTTGGACCCGGACCAAACAAATCTGCAGTGAACATACTCGGCATTGATATCGGGGGTAGCGGGATAAAGGGTGCCCCGATTGATATCAGCACCGGCCGGTTAGTTGAGCCCAGGCTGCGATTGGACACGCCTATCGGTGCACGCCCGGATGATGTAGCCAGGGCTGTCAATAAGCTGGCTTCTCACTTTCAATGGGACGCACCCATCGGCCTGACCATTCCGGGTCGCGTAAACAACGGCATCGCCTACACGGCCGCCAACATTGACGATGCCTGGATCGGCACCAATGCACAGCAGCTTTTTGAAGACGTTGCCGGATGTCCGTCCATTGTCATCAATGATGCGGACGCGGCCGGTCTCGCTGAAATGGTTTTCGGTGCCGGACGCGGCTGTGGGGGTACGGTCCTGGTGCTGACGGTGGGCACCGGGATCGGATCCAGCCTGTTTATTGAGGGCAAACTGGTGCCGAACACGGAACTGGGGCATCTGCGCATCAAGGGCAGGGTGGCGGAAGAACGCTCCTCAAACCGCGCACGGAAGCAGAAGAATCTTACCTGGAAGGCATGGGCGAAGAGACTTCAGGCGTACTTGGACTATCTGGAATTTCTGCTGGACCCGGACCTTATCATATTGGGCGGAGGTGTCAGCCGTCCGAAGCGGACCATCCGATACATGCATCGGCTGTCCACCAAAGCACGCCTGGTGCCGGCGCAGCTGCAGAATGAAGCCGGCATGATTGGAGCTGCCTGTGCGGCGCACAGGCTGGTCAATGGATGAATCTTGAGTCGTGCGTGGCGAAGATCCGCCAACGGCTGATGAAACATGTGAAGACCTGATTGCCGCGCAGGCCGGGTTCGCGCTGCTGTACGATCTGGCGCAGCAGCATGTCGTATTCACAAGCGAAGCTGTTCCCCGGACTGCGGTTGCAGCGGGCGTTTGAGCGTTCGGGCTTCGCCGCAGCACAGAGCCTGTCGCCGTACGCGCCCGTGAAGGTGAAATGTCACGGCACCCGCACAGGTAGTGCCATGGTGCCGGAAGACGCTCTGCGCCAGCTATCGGATCACGACCTGGTCGGGTACAATGAAGGCATTCGGGTAGCGGTCCTCCACGAGTGCCAGCATTCGCTGCGCATCCTCACGGCTGGCAAAATTGCCAATCCGCACCCGATAATAGGGGGCCCGATAGTCTTGGTAGACCGGCGGTTCCCATTCCTGTGTGGTATATATGTCCGCGAGCGCTTCATCGCGTTCCAATTCCTGCCACCATGCTATCGCTTCGGCGGTTGCCCGATCGGCTTGCTGAGATTCAAGGGTCGAAAATATGCTGATACGAAACCCCGACTGTTGACCTGAGGCCTGACCTTGGATACCTCCGCCGGTGAGCAATTCAGCAGGTGCATCATGGATGACTTCCGGTCGGGCGGAGGGCGGGTCTTCACGGTATCGATCCGCATTGAAGTCTTCATAATCCGCCCAGTTGACTGGAGTGGTGCCGGGCTCGGCCTGCGCACTGTCTGAACCGGCCGACGAAGACAATTGTGAGCAGCCGGGCAGTACAATCGCGACGCATACCAGTGCTAGCGCGGGGTAGAGTCCAACAGAGTGCACAGTCATGCTCGGATCAAGGTTGTGGAACGGCTGGTGCCTATTCGTGTCGCCCCATGGCGAACCAGGATGTCGGCCTGTTCAAACGTCTTGATGCCGCCAGATGCCTTGATTCCGGTTTCAGCCTCCACGGTACATCGGATCAGCGCAATATCTGATGGGGTGGCTCCGCGGGCGGCGAAGCCTGTGGAGGTCTTGATGTAGTCGGCACCTGCGTACTCCGAGATCAGGCTGCCAATGATTATCTCCTCATCCGTCAGCAGGGCCGTTTCCAGGATCGCCTTGACCTTGACGTTCTTGCCACCCAGGCAGTCACTGGCATCAACAACCGACCGGACATCGCGCTCAACCAGGCGGTACCGACCGCTCTTGAGCCAGCCTATGTTGATCACCATATCGATTTCGGTTGCTCCATCGCGCACAGCCAGTCCAGCTTCCAACGCTTTTAAAGACGGGTAGTTGGCACCCGTAGGGAACCCGACGACGGTACAAACGGCCACTTCGGCATCCTTGAGCCAGGTTGCGGCCTGCTCAACATAGCACGGGGCAATACAGACCGCAGCAAAGCCATGCTCCCGGGCCTCTTCGCATACCGCGCGCACCTGTTGTGCGGTCGCTTCCGACCTCAGGAGCGTGTGGTCAATCAGGCGCGCGAGGGTTTCCCGGCTTTTCGGGGGTTGCACGGGCTGATTTTGGGCATTCTGCAGGATGCGCGCTATGAGCGGTCTGTTCACCGGAGCATCATACAGCAGCTGCTCAATCAATGCTGATTTCAGCTGAGTATCCATGAGATCATTCAGTTCTCCAGATCAAAGACTTAAATACCCCGGCGGCGGGTCGGTGTGCCGAAGTTCGCCAGGGCGGTTCGGTATGGCGCACCGCTTCCGCAGGCAGACAGCTTTCAACATCCGCCTGAGAGCGTACCGGTGCCTGTCGGGCGGCTCCAAATGGCGGTGATGCCTGCAATGGTAACCTATGGAACGCAAGACAATGCCTTGCCCAACAGTACGGTCATTTGAATTGGGTTGAACCCTACATTTGTTCTTCTGCGAAACAGTGTTCCACATGATCTGGAATCGGAATAATCGGACCGAGGTCAGGATGCAGCACGACATCGGTGTCTGTTGAACCGCCGGGCGGATCGGTTTGTCATGTCCGCATGGCTGACACAGTTACAGCACCCGGAGAAGACCGATCCAGCCACGGCCCGAAGCGTCCGGCTGCCATTGAGTCCTATATCCGGTCTCTTCGCGATATCTTGGATGCCAGCTTTGAGCTGCAACGCGGTAAGTTTGGACGAATCTGTTAACAAGCGGTTCGGGACGCTCATGTGGGCCCTAGGACCATCTCAACAGGTGAATTTGCCCTGCTGTTACGGATTCTTTGGTCACTCGCTGATGGCACCTATGGGGGTATGCTCGTCGACGTAGGACATCTTCGCCAATCTCATCAATCTGCCACCGGGGGCGTTCAGCAGATCTGTTGAGTGGCAGCACGCCCGTAGAAGAGATTGACGTTTACCGTGAGATAATCCGCCGCTGCCTCGTTGCGTTGGGCGTGATGCGATAAATGGGCAGCTGCCGAATGATTGATCACAATAACTCTCGTAACCGACGACTGATGAAGGGCCTGATTGCTGCAGCGGGACACCGCCTTATCTGCAGGGCCCCGCAGCGAGAAGCAGGCTTTACCCCCAAAAATAAGACACATTGACGGGTACCTACGGCTGGAGGCGGATCACAACACGGTCGGATAGTGGAATCGCCTCAACAGCCAGCCGGTATGATCTAAACGGTCAGGAAGCAAAGAGCCGATCAGGATATCCTGGCGGCATAGGGGCGGTGTCGTTCTTACCTCCCGATGCGACACCCGGGGCAGGATTGCCGCAGTGAGCCGGTCCACCACAGTCTCCCGTGCGTCTGTCAGTAAATTCGCGCAAAACAGACTGCGCACCCCATAATGCCGCTTCGCCGGATCCACCCTAAACGCAAAGCGCCCCAGTGCCGCAAGACACCGGGGCGCTTATGAACCGAGTCAAAACCCGGCTACTTGATCAGCACCATTCGGCCCGTCTCCACCTTCACGCCTGATTCCATGTCGGCAA
>JAPPNA010000094.1 GCA_028873925.1 Bacteroidota bacterium
GTGGCTGTGCCTCCACGATGGTGAAGTAACCGACTGGAGTGAAGGTGTCAAGCACTTTTTGTTTCTAAAGGGCAGGCCAAGCCGGAACCCAGACCTTAGTGGTCGGGAAGGCCCACATCGCTCGGAAAAAGTGGCCCGCTCCCGGCGGAATGCGCAGAAGCTGCTGGTAGAACAGGCCTAATCCAATCCACATACGCCCCAAATGCATGCCGTGGGTCGCACCGTCTTCAAAGGCGAAACTCGCCGAAAGAAAGTCCTAATGCCACCAATATCCCTGCTCAGACACCCGGATCCGGTCAAGATCACCCTGAAAGCTCATTCTTGTCCCCCTCTGTCCAATCATCAATGGGTTTTCGGACTAGCACCAAGTACGAGCCGGTAAAACAGGTCGCGGTCGGTGAGATCGTCCAGGAGCACATCCGGTTGATGGGCAGCCAGTTCCACGCGGGACGTAAGACCGGTGGCAACGGCCACCGTGAAGGCTCCGTTGTCCCGACCGCACTTCACATCCAGGACGGAGTCGCCGATGACCACGACATCTTTGCCGGAAAAAGTATGACCGCTGAAGTGCCGGGCCCGTTCTACGGCAATGGCAGGAAGTTCTGACCGATCCGCGTGGTCGCTGCCGAATGCGCCGAAGGGAAAATACCGGGTCAGATCCACACAGTTGAGTTTTAGATGGGCTGTATGCTGAAGGTTGCCGGTCAACAGGGCAAGTTGAACATCAGCCCGCATGCTCAGTCGGTGCAGCAGTGCCTCAACGCCGGGCAGAATCCGGATGTCACTGGGGGTATAGCAGGCCTGGGCGGCATAATGCTCCAGCGCGATGGGCGTAAGATGGCTGATGGCTTTAGGTCCTAGGCCCGCTTTTTCAAGGGTTTCCTGCACAATCAACGGATCGGTACGGCCCGAGAAACTCACTTCCGCCGTGCTGACGGGCCACCCGCACAACTTTGTGAGCACGGACTCAAAAAGGCGGCGCCCGGCCCCGTGGGAGTGCAGCAGCGTGCCATCGATGTCAAACAACAGCAGCTTCACAGGCTGTACTGCTCGTTCAGGTAATTGCGGTAGGACTGATCGGCCACCGCATCCAGCCAGTCCCTGTTGGAAAGATACCAGGCAATGGTTGCGCGCAGGCCCCTTTCGATCGAATAGGAAGGGTGCCACGCAAGTTCACGGCGGATCCGCGATGCATCCACGGCATACCTGAAATCATGCCCCGGCCGGTCTGCCACAAAGGTGATCAGGTCAAGCGAGGTGCCTTCGGGTTGGTCCAGAGCTTCATCCACCAGAGTAAGCAGCATCCTGACCAGGGCCAGATTGGTGAGCTCGCTGGCACCTCCGATAAGGTAGGTGTCTCCGATCCGGCCTTTGTGCAGTATCAGGTCCAGGGCCGCGCAATGATCGTGCACATGCAGCCAGTCTCGAATGTTCGCTCCTGTTCCGTACACAGGCACCTGCTGGCGGTTGAGTGCCCGGAGTATCGTGAGCGGGATAAGCTTTTCCGGGAATTGAAACGGACCGTAATTGTTTGAACAGTTGGAAATCACAGCGGGCAGCCCGTATGTGTTCGCGTAGGCGCGTACGAAGTGGTCCGCAGCCGCCTTGGAGGCCGAATAGGGAGACCGTGGCGCATAGGGTGTGTCCGGGCGGAACACGCCCTCATGTCCCAGACTTCCGAAAACCTCATCGGTGGAAACATGCACAAATCGGACCTGATTTGGCGATGACATGGCTGACCGCCAGGCGGCTCGGGCCTCCTCAAGCAGCGCTACCGTGCCGTTGATGTTGGTTTGGACAAATCCCAGCGGGCTGCGAATGGAGCGGTCCACATGGCTTTCCGCGGCGAAATGGACGACGCTGGTAAAGTGGTATTGCGCAAACAGCGACCGGACCAGGGCCGGATCCGTAATGCTTCCGTGGACAAAGGTGTAGTTGCCGGAATGCTGCACCTCCCGCAGATTCATCAGGTTGCCTGCATAGGTCAGCGCGTCCAGATTCACAAAATGCACATTGGGATACAACGGCACCATACGCAGCAGGAAATTGGCACCGATGAATCCGGCCCCGCCGGTAACCAGTACGCCGGCGGGCCGGTGTTCAGTGGAGAGTTCCGTCATGCCTGCGCTAACGCCTGACCCAGATCATTGATGCACTTGGGCCGTATATTGCCGCTCGCTGAGACCGCATTGATGTCATCATTCCGCGCGTTTACCTTTGAGGAATCCATAGGGGGTATTGAGGCCTGGCACCTTGATTTCAACGGTCTGCGCGTGCTGATTGCCCCCCAGACCATTGCGCCGGTGGCAACGGTCAACATTACATACCTGGTTGGCAGCGGCGATGAGCAGAAAGGCCATACGGGGGCTACTCACTATCTGGAGCATCTGCTTTTCAAAGGGACCCGGCGTTTCAACCGTGCCGCCGGCACGGATCTGACGCGGCTGCTGCAGCGCGTGGGGGCCTCCATTAACGCGACCACTTCCATGGATCGCACTAACTATTATGCCACCTTGCCGGTACGCTATCTTGAGCTGGCGTTGGAGATAGAAGCCGATCGCATGCGGAATGCTGTCCTCGCTGAAGAGGACATGGAAGCGGAGCGCACCGTAATTCTCAATGAGCTGGACGGTCTGCTGAATGATCCGATGTACAAGCTGTTTCGCAGGGTCTGGAGTGCGGTATTCACTACGCACCCCTACCACCATCCGGTAATCGGCTGGCGCGAAGATGTGGCGCAGGTGAGCCGCCGCGCGCTGAAGCTGTTTTACGACCGGTACTACTGGCCGGCCAATGCAACGCTGACGATGGTCGGGGCGGTCGAATCCGACCGGGTACTGCCGCTGGTTAGGCAGTATTTTGGCTCCATTCCCTCAGGGTTTGACGAGGCGGAACGCCCCCGGATGTCGGAGCCCCTCCAGGAAAGCGAGCGCCGCGTTTCCATGAAGGCTCCAATGAATCTGTCGGTGCAGATTATGGCCTATCGGGCATGCGAGGCACTGCATAAGGACGCGCCGGCTCTCGTGATGTTGGGGCGCATTCTGGCATCCGGCAGGAACAGCCGGCTGTGGGGCAGGCTTACCGACACCGGCCTGGCCGCCCAGGTCAATGCCGGCTTTATGCCGTTGCGTGACCCTGGCATCTTCTCGGTGATGGCGGTACTGGTGCCTGGTCGCAGTCACGAGGAAATTGAAGCCGCAATAGAGGAATCAATCCGTGCCATCCAGATGAGCGGACCGACGGAGGTGGAAATGGCCCGCGCCAAAGCCCAACTCATCGCTCACGAGGCCTTTGCCCGTGACGGTTCCTACGGCGTGGCCAGCGGTTTGAATGAGTCCATTGCCATGGGTGCCTGGCAGCTCTTCACCACAGGTCGTCAACGCCTTGAGGAGGTCACCTGCGAGGATGTGCAGCGCGTGGCCCGTGAATTCCTGCAACCGCAGTACCGCACGGTAGGCTGGCTCAGTCCGGCGGATTCATGAATTCTCTTGGCATATCCGAGCGTGTTCAGCGGCAGCAGGTCGGACCCTGCAGTCTGCTCACCCTGTCGGTCTCGGTTCCTGCGGTGGTACGCTGGTATGGGTCATTTGCCAGTAATCCCGACCTGGAATGCGGAGACGAACTGACGCAGGTTGTGCTCGCTTCGCTGATGGACAAAGGCACCCGGCACCGGGATCGTTTTGAGCTGTCAGATGAATTGGAGCGCCGAGGTGCAGGCATCAGCGTGGGATCGGCCGGGACGCGCATTGAATTCCGGGGACGTGCCATGATGCACGATTTTGCAGACGTAATGGCACTTACGGCGGAAATTCTCCGTGAACCGTCGCTGGACGAACAGGAATTTGAGAAAGTGATAGGACGGGTGCGGGCATCGGTGGAGCAGGCGCGTGATTCCACGGCACTCCAGGCGGACGGGGCACTGTGTCGCCGGCTGTTCAGCCGGAGGCATCCGTCTCACATCCGTTCCGTTGAGGAAGTGCTGGCGGACCTGAACGCCATGTCCGTAGATACGGTGCGATCCTACTATCAGAAGCATGTGGGCGCGAATGACCTGATTGTGGCCATCACGGGTGATATTGACAATGTGGACACGGAAAAGGCGGTTGCTGCGGCAGTTGCGGGCTGGGTGCCGCATGAAGCCAAACGCACGCATGAGATGGCATCGCCTCCAGGCGCACCCGGCATGGACCGCATACCGATGGACCATAAACCGGCGCTGGATGTCCGCCTGGGACACGCGGTGCCGGTGGCCCGCAGGGATCCGGCATGGCTGCCGCTCCATATGGGGACATTTATCTTGGGTGGCAATTTTTCGGCCCGTTTGATGCGGCATATTCGTGATGAGTTAGGATTGACTTACGGCATCAGTGCACGTCTGAGGGGCATGCAGGGCAGTATGCAGGGGTACTTTTCCACGCAGATGTCGCTTAGCAGAGAAAACCTGGAGCGTGGCCTTGCGGCTACGCGACAGTTGATTCAGGCATATGTCAGCGAGGGATGCTCAGAAGCGGAGCTGAGCGAAACGAAAACCACGGTGGTCGGGGCGTATCAGGTCAGTCTGTCCACGACAGCCGCACTGGCCGCCCGACTGCACAATAATCGCGTGCACGGGTTTGCACCGGATGCCATAGATGCCTTTGTTGAAGAGGTTGCAGCATTAACGCGTACCCAGGTCAACGACGCGGTGTCCCGACTGATCAGGCCTGAAGGGCTGCACACCGTGATTGCCGGCAGTCTGGATGGTCCCGGCAGCTGAAAGCGCGCCATCCCGGGCGGTCACTCGGTTGGCAAAATGACGGCCGCGGCCACATAGATCAGCAGTAGCGGCACAAATAACGTAAACAGCGCCAGCCCGCCGTAGATAAGCCGAAGCAGCTGCGGGTTAATGCCGTAATGTGCGGCAAATCCACCCAGAACGCCCGCTACCCATTTGTCATCAGTGGATCGGGTATGTGAAGTCATAAGGTCAGCTGTTGATGTCAAAAAAGCATCGGAACGGCAGCACGATGCGTAGGTTAGTATCGTACGACGCGCAGAGGTGAATCCGACTATCCACGGTCACAATTCCTTGTCCGGGTTACGCATGGACAGCGCCAATATGATATAGATAACCGGTCCCAGGAACCCACCGCTCAGGATCGTCGTGGCGGCAAAGCCTATCCGGATCAGGGCCACTTCAATATCCATCCGTTCGGCCAATCCGCCACAAACCCCAAAAACCCATTTCTCCCTCTTAGATTTGTACAGGCCCGGGCGCCGTAACGTGTACGAGCCGATGGAATCGCGGTCCGGGGTGGCCGCTACGGGCTTGGCTTGCGCACGCTGACGTGCTTTTTTTCGGGCGCGTGCGATGCGTTTGCCGGACTTCCGCCGCTTAGCTTTCTTTCTTCCCGACATCCCGGTCAGCAGGGCCAATGCGCCTCCGGTTACAGCCAGGAAGGTTAGCAGGCCCCCGGAAAAGCCGGATCCGAATGCCGTGCCCAATACATGGAGCATGCCCAGGCACAGCAGAGCCAGCCCTGCGATGGTTGAGAAATTGACCGGGGAGGGTGGCTTGACCACATCTTCCTCGAACAGGACCTCCTCAATTTCGCGATCCGTCAGCAGGTCCAGTTCGTCCGAGTCGCCGGCATACCAGTCAAGGTCCGCTTCACGGCGGCGCAGTCTAGTGCGTCGGGGCATCAGGCGGCAGGTCGCATTTCATCGCGCTCGGTGACAATCACATCCATAGATACGTCATGTGGCTCCGTTTTGATACAGGGCACCCTGCATTCGGCAAACATCGGACAGATAAACACGGCATCAATGCCTGACAGAAACCGGTCATAATAGCCCTTGCCGTATCCGACGCGGTGGCCATGGGCATCCACGCCGAGCGCAGGCACCAGCACGGCATCAACCTCGCTCCTGAGCAGTGTCTGACCAGTTACCGGTTCCAGCATCCCCCAGCGGTTTGTCTGCATTTGCGTTTCGGAAGTCCAGACGCGGTGCGCCATTCGCGGTTCACCGCAGGCGAAGTCCACCACGGGAAGCCCAATGGTACGCCCCAACGCGCGAAGATAGCAAAGGACGGGCCGAATATCCACTTCACGCGCGACCGAATGGGGCCAGTAGGCATGCACCACATCCGCCGCAGCCAGCTCTGGAAGCTGAGCCAAACGCACGGCAATCCGCCTGCACAACGCCGCGTGCCGGTCGTCCGACAGGTTTGTCCTGTAGGTTCTGCAGTGTCGGCGCACAGCCGATTTCTCCATGGCTTACCTGCGGTTGGATGAAGATTCCGTGCAAAATTCCGGCACAGGCTGCGGAAATGTGATCATTTGGGCGGGCATGTGCGTTCACTACTGCTGTGAAAACGTATATTTGCCTTTCCGCCTTGAATTTTCGGCAGGACTGAAATGTTTGAGAACCTTTCCAGCAGGCTTGACCAAGCCATCAAGAGCCTCTCTGGACAGGGCCGTATCACTGAGCTGAATGTGGCCCGGTCGATGGGGGAGATCCGGCGGGCCTTGCTGGACGCGGATGTTAATTATCAGGTTGCTCGGACGTTTGCGAATCGGATCAGTGAGCAGGCTGTCGGTGAGCGCGTGCTGAAGTCGGTGAAACCCGGGCAGTTCATTGTAAAGATTGTATACGAAGAGCTCGTCCGACTGTTGGGCGGGCAGGCGGCGGATCTGAAGTTTGCTTCCCGCCCCCCGACGGTCATCCTCGTTGCCGGTCTGCAGGGATCAGGAAAGACAACGTTCTGCGCCAAACTGGCGCACCATCTCAAGAAGCAGGGCCGGGTGCCCATGCTGGCTGCGGCCGATGTGTACCGTCCGGCTGCCGTAGATCAGCTCAAAAAGCTTGCCCACGAAGTGGAGGTACCGGTTTACAGCATCGTTTCTGACGATGGCACTGTGGTTCAGGACGCGCCGCGGGTGGCTGCGGAGGCAGTGGTCGGGGCCCGCAAGGCGGCACGGGATGTGGTCATTATTGATACGGCGGGCCGACTGCATGTGGACGAAGCCATGATGTCGGAAGTGGCGCAGATCAAGCGGCAGGTGAAGCCTTCAGAGATCCTGTTTGTAGTTGACAGCATGACCGGTCAGGATGCAGTCAAGACGGCTAAGGAATTCAACAGGCAACTGAATTTTGACGGGGTGGTCCTGACAAAGTTGGATGGCGACACGCGTGGGGGTGCGGCATTGTCCATTCGCTCGGTCGTCAATAAGCCGATAAAGTTTGCGTCGACCGGCGAAAAAATCACGCAGTTGACGGCTTTTTATCCGGACCGCATGGCCCGACGCATCCTCGGAATGGGGGATGTGCTGACCCTGGTTGAGAAAGCACAGGAGCAGGTTGATGCGACGCAGATGCGGCAGCTGCGCCGCAAAATTCGCCGGGACGAGTTTGATCTGCAGGACCTGTACGATCAGCTGCAGAAGGTAAGAGCAATGGGGTCGATGAGGGATATGTTGGGCATGGTACCCGGAATGTCCAAACTGTCTGCCGGAATTGAGGAGTCGGAAGAAGAGGAGGCCACGCGGCACGTTGAAGCGCTGATATTGAGCATGACTCCCCATGAACGCAGGTATCCTCATACGATCAACAGCAGCCGCCGCCGGCGCATTGCGCGCGGGAGCGGACTTCAGGTGGTCGATGTTAATCAGTTGCTGCGGGATTTCAAAAAGATGCGAAAACTCCTGAAGCGCTTTTCGCGCGCTTCGGGCAAAGGGCATCGTATGGATTTGGCCTCCATGCGGCAGGCCGCACGCTAACCCAATAACCAACCGCTTAGACTCGTGGTAAAAATCAGATTGCGTCGGATGGGCCGAAAAAAGCGGCCCATTTGGGCTGTGGTGGCTGCTGATGCGCGGGCCCCCAGAGATGGCCGCTTCATCGAGGATCTCGGACGCTACTATCCGCTGGAAGAGCCCGCCCTCATAGAGCTCAAGGACGACCGCATCATGCACTGGCTGAAGGTCGGTGCCCAGCCCACCGATACGGTCCGCAGTATTCTCAGTCGGCAGGGACTTATGCTGCAGCTCCATATGCTTCGCAAAGGTCGGAACGCCGAAGAAATTGCGGAGGCCGTGGCCGCCCATCGTCAGCGGCATGAGGCTAAAGCTCAGGCGGGCATTAAGGTCACCTCCAAGCAGCGCCGGGCCGAAGCCTTGGAGGCGGAGGCCGCCAAAGCGGAAAAAGAACTCAAGGCCCGATTGGCTAAGGTTGTAAAGATGGCGGCCGAAAAGGCAGAAGAAGACTAGGCACTCCCATTACGCACAGGTCAGGAGAAAATGCAGAGGACCGCGGGTACGGACCTGCTTCTCGTCGGCCGCGTAATCGGGACGCATGGGCTGTGGGGCGAACTAAAGGTTGTATGTGAATCGGACAGTCCGTCCCGGCTTGTGGAATTGGAGACGGTCTGGTTGGGCAACAGCAGCAGCACCGCGGCTTCGCGTTCCGTGCGCAGTGCCAGATCCCATCGGACCAAGCACGGGATAAGTATTCTGATGCAGCTGGATGGTGTCCCGGATGTGGACCGGGCCGCTCGGATGCGGGGACTCAAGGTGTATGCCAGGTCGGAGGACCTGCCGCCGCTGGCCTCCGGGGAGTATTTTCTGCACGACCTGATAGGAGCGGTGGTTTCCACGGAGGCGGGCACGGTGGTAGGCGAATTGAAGGATATCTGGTCCGCCCCGGCTTCAGACGTGTATGTGGTGCGGCGCTCGGGGTGCCCGGATGCGCTGATTCCTGCGGTGCCCGCAATTGTCACTTCAGTTGATGCGGCCACCGGGCGCGTGGTAATCCAGGAACTTGAGGGTCTGCTGGACTGATGCGTATTGATCTTGTCACTGCGATTCCAAGTCCGCTCAGGGCCGCCCTGGATGTTACAGTCCTGCGACGGGCATCACATGTGGTGGATCTGCACTTGCATGATTTGCGGGCCTACGCGGCGCAGCCGCAAGGCCAGATTGATGATTATCCCTACGGGGGTGGGTCCGGCATGGTACTCAAACCGGAGCCCATATTCGCTTGTGTGGAGGCGATCGGCGGCAGCCCTGATGAAATCATATTCCTGACACCGGACGGGGAGCCGTTTACGCAGCCGACAGCAAACTGCCTGTCAATGAAGCGTCACCTGATCCTTTTGGCCGGACACTACAAAGGGGTGGATCAACGTGTGCGTGACACCCTGATTACACGCGAGATTACCATAGGAGATTATGTGGTCAGCGGGGGTGAGCTGCCGGCCCTGGTGGTCATTGATGCGGTGTCCCGTCTTATACCCGGTGCCTTGGGCGACACTCAGTCGGCATTGTTCGACTCGTTCCAGGACCAATTATTGGGTGCTCCCACCTATACTCGGCCATCGGAATTCAAGGGCCTCCATGTACCGGAGGTATTGCGATCGGGTGATCACGCACGCATCAGTAAGTGGCGGGCGGATATCAGGCTCCGTCGGACCCGTGAACGCAGGCCTGACCTGCTTGCGACCCCTACTTAGCTCCCATCAGGAAAACAGAAGAGAGATATGTCAACGAATCTGCTCAACATTGTAGAGGCCACGCAGGAGCGTGAGGCCGCGCTGCCGGATTTTGAACCGGGCGACACCATTGCCGTCCATGTCAGGGTAATCGAGGGAGAAAAGGAGCGCATCCAGATCTTCCAGGGTGCCGTTATATCCATCCGCGGCGGCGGTGCCCGGAAAACCTTCATGGTACGCAAGATCGCCAGTGGTGTGGGCGTGGAGCGGATATTTCCGTTCAACTCGCCCCGGATAGCGAAGGTGGAAATCAAGCGCCGCGGACGCGTCCGAAGGGCCAAACTCTATTACCTGCGCAAACTGCGCGGCAAAGCCGCTCGGATCAAGGAGCGGCGGCGCGAGTCGACCTAACCATGCTTGTGGCCTTGTGGGATTCTCCGGCTGCAGACTGCCTGGAATCGGCCGCCCGGTCTTTGTCCTGGATGGTTGAACGCCAAGATGGCGTAACCTGTGATGCACTCGTGCGTGCGCGACAGGTGGACTTGGGACTGGTCCCTGCGTACCATGTATTGGCAGCCGGGCGTGGAATACAGGTTCTTCCCGGCGGGGCTCTGTCGTCCTGGAGCTTTCCCCATGCCCAATTGCAGCTCAGCCGGCCGCTGCAGCAGGTGCGAACCTTCACCTGTACGCCTCCTCAGGTGCAGGAGGCATTGATGGCCCGGGTCATTCTGAAAGAGCACTATGGGGTGGATGCCCTGCCTGTTGCCGGTGATTCGGCCGATGCAACGCTCCATTCCGGGTCGGCGTGCGAGACGCTGCAGGCGGGTGATAACAGGTTGAATCTGGGGCAGGAATGGTTTGAACTCCTGCAGTACCCCATGGTGTGGGCCCTGTTTGTGTGTGCGTCCGGTACCGCAACTCCGGCAATGACGGCCGCGCTGAAGACGCTGACGAGCAGGGCTGAAGAGCAGCTGCGGCAACAGGATCGCAACGCAATCCGGCTAAGACTTGACGACCTGGCGTTGGCAGGCCTAACAGGGCTGCGGGAATACCTGTACTACTACGGAGCCATTGAGGAAATGGCTGAACTTCCGTACTATCAACCGGATGAGGCGGGCATCAGTGAACCGCCGCCTCCCTGGGCCACCTGATCAACGGATGGGTTATGGCCAGGAAGTCATCGGCCCTGGTTACCAATCGGCGTGCCGGACGGGATTATGAAATCGTTGACACGCTGGAAGCCGGCTTGGTGCTGACCGGGACGGAAGTCAAGTCCATTCGGGCAGGTCATGCGAATCTGACGGATTCATACTGCAGAGTCGATGACCATGAGGTATTCATGATTGATGCGCATATTTCAAAGTACAGCCACGGCAATCTGCACAACCATGAACCGTTGCGGCCCCGCAAGCTGCTGCTTCATGGCAGGGAAATTGCCAGGCTCAAGAAGGCAACTGAGCAGAAGGGGTTCACCGTTGTACCCCTCAGGCTGTATCTGCGCCGCGGACTGATCAAGGCACAGATCGGCATCGCACGAGGTAAACGGCAGTATGACAAACGGTCGGATATCGCAGCCCGGGATGCGCAACGTAATCTGGATCGGGTGATGAAGCAATACAGGTCATGAAATTTGCACCGGTTGAAGAGCAGCTGCTCCACCTGAAACGGGGCACAGCGGAGATTATCCCTGAAGAGCAGCTGCGCATGAAGCTGGAACGGTCCAGGACTACCGGTACGCCGCTGACCGTGAAGTTGGGATGTGATCCGAGCCGTCCGGATCTGCATCTGGGTCACGCGGTGGTTCTGCGCAAACTGCGGCAGTTTCAGGACTTGGGTCACAGCGCGGTGCTGATCGTAGGCGACTTTACCGGCATGATCGGAGATGCCAGCGGACGCTCCAAAATGCGCCCGGCCCTCTCGCTTGAGGAAACGCGGCGTAATGGTCAGTCCTACTTTGACCAGGCTTCGCGGGTGCTCGATGGTGAACGCGTGCGTATGGTGTACAACTCCACCTGGCTCGGTCAACTGACGTTTGAAGATGTGGTCCGACTGGCGGGGCGGACCACGGTAGCCCAGCTGCTGGCCCGCGAAGATTTTTCCGCCCGCTACCGCAGGGATGAGCCCATAGGACTGCACGAATTTCTCTATCCGCTGGCCCAAGCGCAGGACTCTGTGGAAATCAGGGCGGATGTGGAGCTGGGAGGAACCGATCAGAAGTTCAATCTCCTGATGGGACGGACCCAGCAGAAATCCGTCGGTCAGGACCCCCAGGTGTGTATGATGCTGCCGATACTGGAAGGGCTTGACGGGGTGGAGAAAATGTCCAAGTCACTGGACAACTATGTCGGCATCACCGAAGGTGCGTCCGAGATGTACGGTAAATTGCTGTCTATTCCCGATGGGCTGATCTACCGATACTTTGAACTGGCATCGGATGCGGATACGCACCATCTGCCGGAATTGGCCTTGCAATGTCGGAGTAATCCGCGGGATGCCAAGCATTTGTTGGCGCACACGATTGTCGGTATGTACCACGGGCTGGACGCGGCCTCTCAGGCTCGTGCGCATTTTGAACGGACCGTTATCCGCAAGGAAATCCCCGACGCGATCGATGAATTCCGGCCGCAGGCGGATGGTCCGATCGGACTGCTGAGCCTTTTGACCCAGGCGGGTCTGACGGTGTCCAACGGCGCGGCCCGGCGCCTTGTCACCCAGGGAGCAGTCCGAATTGACGGACAGCGGGTCACCGACAGCCGCCTCATGATTGACCTGGATCAGGAGGCCCCGTTTGTGGTCAAGGTGGGCAAGCGGAAGTTTGCGCGAATTATTCAGTAATCCGCTGGCGGTGAATCAGAAGCCGAATATGGACGTATGTCTTAATGTGGTGAAACCTAATCAAAGTGCCTCATGCTGAAGTCTTATCTGGCAGCTCTCGGCTTAATTGCCATGGCATCGGCTGCAGGTCCGGTCTGGGCGCAGTCTGACCCGTTGGAGCCGGGACGACAGTTTTTTCGGGATGGTCAATACGAGGAAGCAGTGGAGATCTTTGCGGAGGTCGCTGCGGCTGACCCGGACAATGCGGAAGCACATTTCCTGATTTCGCGTGTCTATTTTGAAACCGATCTCTTCAATGAACGTCAGGCCCGCCGGTCTTTGACCCGGGCTCTGGAGCTGGAGCCCGAGAATGTTGAATACCTGGTCGCACGTCTGGAGCAGTATCGGCTGGAATCCTGGAATTTCCTGGGCGACCGCATTCGGGAAGCGCGACGATTGGAGACGGCCCGTCTGATTCTGAAGCTTGACCCGGACAACGCCTATGCGCATGAGGAGCTGGGGACTGTTAATATCCGCGACTTCTGGCGCTACCGGAATGCCATCATGCTTCCCGGTTTGTCCTACGGCTATGCGGGCGACGAGCGGATGTCTGATGGTCCCAATTACGAAACACAGAACTTAGGATTTGATGACATGCTTGAGGGGGTTGCCATAGATGTGGCGGCCAATGTGGCCAACGTCAATCCCGGTCAGGTTTTTCTCTCGGATCGGTTCGATCTGGATGCCCTGCGTACGCAGGGGGTGAATGTGCTGGATCTGAGCAGTCGGGCGGAGCGGGCATATGAGCGTGCCATCGGACATTTGAATAAGGCATTGGAGCAGGATCCCAGGCGGCGGAGCGTCTACGACGAAATGATGCAGATTTACGCGCTCAAGGGTGAATACAACGATGCCTTGGCGACCCTGGATCAGATGTACCGGTTTTTCCCTGAAGATCCGTATTTGTGGCTGTATCTGGGATTGGCCAATTACCAGTTGGGTCATATGGAAGTGGCCGATCGGGCCTTCACGACGGCTTTTGAATTCATGGATCCTGAGCTGGAGGCGGCCTATCATGATCTGGGGCTGTTTCTGACGTGGGAAGAGAAGCAGATTCAGGCTGCGGACACGATTGCCTTCCGGTCCAGATACTGGATCAGTCAGGACCCGCGCTATCTGACCCCTTACAACGAGCGGAAGCTGGAGCATTACTTCCGGCTGACGTATGCGGATCTGCTGTACGGCTCAAAGCGGTTGAACCTGCGCGGCTGGGAAACTGAACGGGGCCAGATCATGATCCGGTATGGACCGCCTCCCAGTGATGTGGTATTGCACCCGCAGCAGGATGGCATTTTCTCGGCGCGCCAGGCGCTGGTGGGCGCAATGGTAAATTCAGTACGGCAGGGTACCGACGAGGAGACCGGGGACATGCCGATGGAGCTGGATGGCACCCAGTCATTCGGCAATGTGCTGTCAACGGCCCGGCAGGCCTTTGAGGACATGAACGCCTACAATATCTGGGACTACGGAGATTTCAGGTTTGTTTTTGAAGATCCGTTCCGGAACGGAGAGTACCGAATTTTTTCGCCCTCTGCGGAGACGATGGCGCAGGAAGTCAATTCGTTCCTGAATGATTATGTGATGATTACCAAGGAGGTGATCCGCGAGACACCTCAGACCTACGAATACGAGGCTCCCGGACGGCAGATTGAGCTGCCTTTCCTGGTTTCCGCTTTCAGGGGAGAAGATGCGCAGACTGTGGTATATGTGAATTACGGCGTTCCGCTGAACGCGTATGATCTTTCCAGTGATATGGTAGAGATTACCGCCAGTGCGGGGACGTTCCTGGTCGATGAGCGCAAGGATCTACTGGTTGAGCGTCGCCGCACGATTTACGGGCTGCCTACCGATCAGATTGTGTCGTTTGCTGAGCAGCATCTGTGGGTGGACAGTCAGACCATGCATGCACCGCCCGGTACGCATGAGCTGTCGGTTGAATTCGAAACAGCCAGCGGCCAGACGGTGGCGGTACAGCGGCGTCCCATCACCGTACCGAATTTTACGTCTGATGCTCTCGCCTTGAGCGACATCATGCTTGCCTATCGGGTAGAAGACACGCCGGATGGCCAGCCGCTGGGCGCGAATGAAATTGTCCGCGACAATCTGTCAATTCTGCCGGCCCCCTGGAGCGTGTATTCGACCGAGTGGCCCATATACCTGTATTTTGAGATGTACGGACTGGCCACCAACGAGGAGGGTAGTACGGACTACAATGTGGAAATCACCCTCACGCCCAAGGAAACGCGGCGCGGTGTTCGGCGCGTGATCGGCGGTTTGTTCGGCGGAGGCAAGGAAGGTGTTTCGGTGTCTTATCACGGCAGCGGCACGCAATCGACCGAGAGTGTCTACCAGATTCTCGATGCTTCCGACCAGCCCATGGGGCTGTATACGATCACGCTCCGGGTAGAGGACAATGTAACCGGGCAGAAGACGGAGCGTGAGCAGGATCTGTTTCTGGAGGAGTAGGGCAGTGGCGGCAGCTATTCGGGAGGGCAAAGCTGGCTCATGAGGGTCAGGACGTTATTAAAGCATCAGTTGCGACGACTGGGCCTTGAGGTCAGCCGTTTCAACCGGCCGGACTCCTTTGCTGCAAGGCGCCAGCGACTGCTTAGCCGTCTGGACATCAACCTGGTACTGGATGCGGGAGCCAATGATGGAGGTTTTGGTCTGGAGTTGCGCGGTGCCGGGTATGAGGGCAGAATTATTTCGTTTGAACCTTTGCCCGGGCCATTCGCCTCTTTGGAGAATCGACTCAGGAGAGATGCCCGATGGGACGCGCTGCCCTGGGGTTTGGGGGACGTGCGTACGGAGGCCGTAATGCATGTGACCCGTGATGACAAATGCAGCTCAGTGCTCCGCCCACTGGACCGGCAAACCCATGCATATGCGGGGTCAATCCCAACCGGCAGCACCCGGGTACGGATTGAGGCATTGGACGGGGTGTATGCGGACCTGGTCGGCGAGGCAGATCGGCCGTTCCTCAAGATTGACACGCAGGGATACGAGATGCATGTCCTGCGCGGTGCAGACAGATCGCTGGGCACGCTCATGGGACTTCAGATTGAGCTCTCGCTGGTGCCGCTGTATGAGGGAAGTTCGAGTTACATTGAATTGCTTACCTGTATGCAGGAGCGATGTTTTGTGCCGGTTGCTATTGAGCCGGTCTTCAGCGACCCCGCCACGGATCAGTTGTTGCAGGTGGATGCGCTGTTTGAGCGGTCGCCGCGTTCATAGTGGGTTCACGGGCCTGCTACCGGGTAGGCCGGTCCCGCTCTTACCTGGTTACGGGCGATGAAGTGCCGAAGAGAATCCGGATGAACGCTCATCATGCAACCTGTGCATCCGGCGGATGACCCGAGCCAGCACCGGTGCGGCTGCCCTTCGCCGGCTATGGCCGGGTGACTGCCTCTCTTCAGTGGGAGGCATCGTCGTGATCAATGGACAGCCCGGGTCATCCTGAACTCAGCCGGTTGGCAGAACCCTCACAAGTGCTTGGCTCTTCAGTGTGGGCGTGCCGGTGCTCCCGTGCCACGCGGGTAGACTGGCTTACTGCGGCAACTGCCAGAAAGCGTCCATTGGGGGTCCACAGCGCGACGCTGTGGATAACTTTTCGATTGAAATCGGCAGTACTCGTTTTTTCGCACTTTGTTTTCAGCTGACCAAGACAGCGAAGATGCGCCAGATGGTTTACTTGGGATCTACGGGCTGTTACGGGGGCCGCTCGGCTGGAACGAATTCCTTTCCTGCCCTGTGTGCCCATAAAACGTGAGACACGGTTAGACACTAAGTTGTGTAGCAGGGGTGGGGGAAGGATGGCGGTTTTGGCCATTGGAGAGAATCTGTCAATTTATTCACCACACCCTGTGATACATGGACGACAAGAAATTTTCGCACACTGAAAGTGAGGGCGAGGCCCCGCCGACGGAAGTGATCCCGAGGGCAAAGCGTCGCCGGTTCAGTGCGAGCTACAAGCTGCGTATTCTGGAGGAGGCGGATGCGGCCACGGCTTCAGGAGAGGTAGGAGCGTTGCTGCGGACCGGTGCCAATTCACCGTGAACAGCGGCCATTATGATACCCGATTCGGCGGTCTGTTTCTGTTTGTGAAGGACCTCTGTGAGCTGCACCTAGCGCAGGCAACCGCCGCCCTGCCAGGCAGCGCTCAGCTGCCGGCAGATTGTATGATCCGCTCCCTGCTCGCGCTAAAGCTCTGGGGGATCGGGTGCCCCAGCCATGTTATGCCTTACATCCTGGATGAAGGTCCGCCGTTGTTTGGGACTCAATGTGTTGCCGAAGAAGTCCACACTCACCGAATACAGTGCACGCGTGGCTACCGGACAGTTGGACGATCTGATGGACCTGTGGGATACGCAGGCCGCAAAAAAGCTGCCGCAAGCAGCGGCTCGCTGGATCTGGATTGTCACGCCATTCCGCATCACGGCACCACCATGGAGAAACATTTCGTCTCCAGCCGCCACCAGCGGGGCGAGCTGGCGCTGGTGGCACGGGATGCCAGTCAGCGGGCGTTGATTTATGCCAGTGCAAAGATCACCAATGTCATCGCAGAACAATGCGGTGATTACGTTTGTGGACATCTGGAAGGAACGTACCGGAAAGCTGCCTGATGAGCTCGTCTTTGACAGCCGCTTTACGACTTATCCGTTCATGGAACAGCTCAACGAACGCGGCATTCTGTTTCTAACGCTGCGCAAGCGGTTCCCGCGGCTCCTTGAGGAGATCAGCCAGCAGCCCCCTGAGGCCTGGAAAAAGGTCTCCCTCTCCAATATCGGACACCAATACCGGACACCCTATGTGCTGGAGGCCAGAGTTAGGATCAAGGCCTATGAAGGGGAGCTGAGTCAGTTGGCGGTCAGGGGACTGGGTCACATCAAACCGACCATTCTGCTGACCAACTACACTCAGACCGGCAGCGCCGCGCTCATTGACCGCTACGCCCGGCGCATGCTGGTAGAAAATGCCATTGAGGAGTTCATCAACTTCTTCCACATGGATGCCCTCAGTGCAGCCGTGCCGCTCAACATTGATGTGGATCTGCAGCTCACGCTGATCGGAAGTGCACTCTACCGCATGCTGGCCAACAGGCTCCCGCCACCGTATGCCAAGAACAAAGCGCGCATGTTGTTTAGAAACTTTGTGGATGTGCCGACCCGGATCAAAATCACGCCGGATCAGATCATAGTCCGACGGAAACGCCGCACCCACAACAGCCTGCTCAGAGAGGCCGGATACGTCGGATCACAGGGATCGATTCCATGGATGGACAATCGCGAATTCGTGCTGGACTACCTCTGAATTCATACTGGTGGAGATGGAGCGTATTGATCAACTGAGCTCGGTGCATTGGCACGGGCAGGATAGTTGCGGACCATCCCAATAACATCTGAAGGTGGTTGTGCGCTCACGCTGGCTGTGGGCTTCGTCATGCAGGTACCGCTATGAATCCCGGGTCATAGAACGCATTAAAACTTCCCCAATCCTCCGTCAGAACTGCGACCGGGTGTCCAACGATCACTATAACAGGGGTAAGCGAAAATTGCTCTACCCGTGGGTTCCGGCAGCCATGGCCGACTCCGCTTGATTGAGGCAGGAGAAAACTCACTGAGATACAAGAGCCTTTTGCAAAACTCTGGAACCGAACATTGTCCGACTCATAAGAGAGCGGACATACCCGGCCGAGCAGCGAATACTGCCGGGCAGTCCTACAACGATTCCATAGCCGCTGCTGGACTCAACGCATCTCAACGATAAGCAGCTTGAATTGGCCACACACATCGGCGTAAGCTACGGCAAACACCGCGAACAGACCAGCGCTCGCCAGATCCAATAAGTCCACCAGGGTGGCCATTAGCGTACCATTCCGTGAGACGCGTATCCCCTGATACGACCAAACAGCCCCATCGGCTGTACCGGTACTATGTGTTCAGGTCGGAGTTTTCGCCTGGATGCCGCGCACATACCACTCCACGCCCTGCTGCCTGATGTGCTCTTGCAGGGATCGGTTGCCTATTGAGCTAAACAGAACCAGATCAACCGATTGTGCCATCGGAATCAATTCCAACTCGGCGGCCAGGAGGGCCTGATCCGAAAGTGTCAGCCTATCGCCGAAAAGGGCAATGTCTACATCTGAAGACACGGAATTCGTGCCGATTGCTCTGGAACCGAACAACACGGCCCGTTCTACGCGTTCATTGGCGGCGAGCCGGGCAACGATGGCCTTCCGGTGATGATGCTTGAGGACATGGTTCATGGTGTCCTCCTGGCATCCAGATTACGGTAGAGTTGCTGCAGTACGGGGAAGTAGCAGCTCCTTATCAATGTCTCGGCTTCCTCGGCTGCCTCACTCCAGTAGGTATGGCTCAGGAGATTACGCTTGCTTAAGGCCTCCAGTAACGTTTCGCAATCACTCTCGCTGACATAATCGGCCTCAAAGCCCTTGCGAATCACGGCGCGTGGCACCTTTACATCAAAACCCTCGTGGTAGAGCAAATCCTTAAGGACCTTCCACGACAGCTCAAAGCAGAATTCGAACGTCTTGATCAGCCCGGCGCGTTCCAAATCATCATACTGCTCGCGTTCGCAGGCTTTCTTCAGCTGCAAAAGTGCCATGCCGAACGAGTCCAGCCGCTGATGCCAACGCTGTTCGCTCAAAGTGCTCATGAGTCCCGTTCTTCTGTCCCCGAGTGCAGCCCCCACATGGGTGATGTCGGTGGGTAAGGCCACATAATTTACAAAACTCAGCCTACTGCTAAGGTGCTAATGCTCCCTGATTGCGCCATTTTGACGCTACGCGAAAACTGCCGGACCCAAAATAGAGGCTGTGCAATCAGTCTGCGCTCCACTTGCACCCATAAAGGCATGATACACTATGGTCCGGGCCTGTTGATTACACGGCCGGTATCGTACGTCTGAGACCTTCTCTGATTTTGTGCGCAGTGCTCTCGGAGGTCTTACGGACCTCCGCGCACATGTGCAACAGCTTGGGATTCCGGTCGATCTGTGCCACAAGCACATCCCCGTGGTCCGCTAATCAGAATCTCTTATAGTTGTGCGCACTTCAGCCGAATTCCCGATGAAGGTCATGACGCATATGCTACTTTCGTCTATGCGCAGGAATTCTTTACCATCACTACGGACCGGCACTAAGTCCCCAATCTGATCGGACTGCACCCGCGCGCCCCCAAGTACAGGTGGGTTAACGGGAACCCGTGGCAAGAGCTTCCTGAACACGCGCATTCTTGTCCGCGACCTGCCCCACCATGGCCGCTTTGTAATCCAACATGCGCTGCTGCAGCGCAGGATCCGATACGGCCAGGATCTGAACAGCCAACAGAGCAGCATTCTTGGATCCATCAATGGCCAATGTGCCGACCGGTATGCCACTGGGCATCTGTACGGTGGCAAGCAGCGCGTCCAAGCCCCTCAGGGCACCGGAATTGATCGGCACCCCCAGTACCGGCAGGGGTGAATTGGCGGCCACGACCCCGCCCAAATGGGCCGCGACACCTGCGCCGGCGATCAATACCTTCAGCCCGCGCTCATGGGCGGTTGTGGCATACTCATGAGCCAGACCAGGTGTCCGGTGAGCACTCATTACGCGCATCTCAAACGGTACATCAAAAGAGTTAAGGATGTCAGCCGCTTTCTTCATGATGGGCAGATCAGAGTCACTGCCCATTACTATACCTACGAGTGGAGTGCGAGAGTCAGACATGGAACGGTTTGAAAAACTGTTAAGGGAAAACTGGCTCAGGAACTAAGCATCAGATCAAGGGTCACCGCATCGCTGACCAGAACCTCCCGGGCCTTTGCCCCGACATAGGCCCCCACAATGCCAGCCTCCTCCAACTGGTCAACTATGCGCGCAGCCCGGGTGTAACCGATAGACAACTTGCGCTGGATTAGCGAAACCGATCCCTGCTGGCTAAGCACAACAATCTGGGCCGCCTGGACGAACAGCTCGTCACGTCCATTACCGCCGGAACCTGTCGGACCATCCGCAATGACCGCGTCCTCCTCAGGTGCAGGCAGACGGTAAGGCTCAGGACTGGGCTGAGAACCGATGTAGTGCATCAGCCGATCTACCTCCTCAACGGATACGTACGGCCCCTGCAGCCTCAACAACCTGCTGCCGCTCATGTACAGCATATCTCCATTTCCGACCAGCTGCTCCGCTCCGTTTTGGTCCAAAATGGTACGGGCATCAATCTTGGATGCCACCTGGAATGCAACACGGGACGGGAAATTCGCCTTGATCAGACCGGTGATTACATCTACCGAAGGGCGCTGGGTAGCCAACACCAAGTGTATGCCAATGGCACGCGCCATTTGCGCGAGCCGCGCAATGGGCGCTTCAATTTCCTTGCCCGCGGTCATCATCAGGTCCGCCAGCTCATCAATGATGACGACGATATACGGCAGATGCTTGTGGCCCTTGGACAAATCCAGCTCTCCTTTGGCCAGCAGCTGGTTGTACTTCTTCACACCCCGAACACGGGCATCCTGCAGCAGATCGTACCGCTCGGCCATTTCACGCTCGCAGGCACGCAGCATCGCAAGTGCATCAGCCACTTCCGTAATGATGGCTTCGCCGCCTTCTTCCGGCTGAGCCAGAAAATGATCACCCAGATCCCGATACTGCTGCAGCTCAATCTTCTTGGGGTCAATCATCACGAACTTCAGGTTCGAAGGATGACAGGCATACAGCAGACCGGCAATCAGCGTGTTGAGGCCTACGGACTTGCCCGATCCCGTGGCCCCGGCAATCAGCAGATGGGGCATCTTGGTGAGGTCCTGGAGGTAGACCTTGCCCTCAATAGTCTTGCCCAACGCGACCGGCAGTTCCATATTGGTGTCTCGGAACCGTTTCGTGCCGATGACCGAACGGACACGCACCAGTTCGCGATCCCGGTTGGGGATCTCAACACCGACCGCCGTTTTACCCGGAATCGGAGCAATCATGCGGATTCCCCTGGCAGCCATGGCCATGGCCAGATCGTCCTCCAATGACTTGATCCGGCTCACCTTTACACCCGCAGCCGGGGTTAATTCATACAAGGTCACAGTCGGTCCGACTACCGCAGTGATGTTGGTGATTTCAATATTGTGGATCGCGAGCTTATCAAGCAGGACCTGCTTGTTCTCTTCGTGCTCCTCGTCATCAATCTGCTGCCCACTTGCAGGGGCCTTATCCAATAGATCGATGGACGGGTACTTGTAGCCATCTGATTTACGAGGCTTCAGGCTGTGGGCCTTAGCCTCGGTCACCTGTCCGACAACACTCAGCTGAACGTCGGCCCCGGGGTCAGATGGCACCGATGGAGCTGCGGTATCGTTCGCAGATTTCGAAACGGGCTGCGGCGCAGTTGGCACCGGTTCCACTTTGGGGGCATTTGACCCATCGCCGGATTCATCCAGATCGTCCCAGGAAAGCTGCTCGTTGGTCTGATCCTTGACCACCGCTGTTTCCAGCGTCCTAACAGCAGCCTCACGGCCCTGATTGGCGATCGATCGGAGGTGCACAAACAGGCGTTCCACGCGATCCAGCGAGCGCTGCAGGTCGCCATCGCTAATCAGTAGCATGCCGACCAAGAGCACGACCGCCAATATGAAGTACGACCCCAGCCAGCCCGTCATGCCTGCCAGCCCGCCCGCCCCCACCGCACCCCAGTTGCCGGAAAACAATGCTAGGGATACGTCCAGGGACTGATCCAGGCGGCCGATCAGCACGGAGGTATAGGCGGTGGAAGCCAATAGGACCAGCGCAGGTTTCACCAGCGAAGCGAGTGACCGCTTGCGCAATATGCGATAGCCGAAGGCAATCAGCAGCAGCACCAGCAGCAGCGTGGTATAGCCGAAACTATTGCGCACAATACCATCAGCAATCCAAGCCCCTAAAGGGCCCCCGGCGTTCTGCACATTAACAATGCAGTAGGGAGAAGGCATGATAAGCGCACGGAAGCCCGAACATGCCCCATCGCGGGCAATATGCTGGGAATCTTCAGGTATATAGGTTACGCAGGCAATCCCGATCAGTACCGACAACGCAATCAGCAGCACACCCAGAACCTCCTGGGTCCGCCCCCTGCGGCGCGGCCCGTCGGAGTCAGCTTTGGGCGCACGGGATCGGGCGGTTTGGGTTCTGCTGCCTCCCCTCCTGCTCTGCCGTTTCTTTGCCGTTCGGGCAGGTTTTTTTGCGTCCGAATTGCGTTTGTAATTACCGCGCGGCGCGGGCATACCGGATTTATCGCTGATCAAATACAGACATCTTGGAGAAAATACGAAAAACCGCCAAGTTACCTGTGGAACGGGCATCGCACGACCGTGGCCGGTAAAAGCCGCGTACGCACGCGCACCTGCAGCTGAGTGCCCAACGCCTTGAACGCCTGCTGCGCGGGTACAAACGCCAGCGCAATCCCCTTCTTGAGCACCGGTGATTGACTCCCGCTCGTAACCTGACCGATTACAGTGCCCTCGGCATCCAGCACATCGTATCCGGCCCGCGGGATTCCGCGCGTGTCCATGCGAAGGCCCACCAGAACACGTGAGGGTCCGCGTGCCTTCAAGGCGGCCAAAGCTGCTTTGCCGACAAAGTTGTCCTTGGTCAGTTTGGTTACCCAGCTAAGTCGGGCTTCAAACGGATTGACCGTTTCGGACAGCTCATTGCCGTACAGGCAGTATCCGGCTTCCAATCGCAAGGTGTCCCGTGCGCCCAGTCCGGCAGGTTTGAGTCCCGCAGATACGCCCGCCTCCATCAGTACATCCCACAGGGTGCCGGCGTTTTCTGACTCAACATAGATCTCCAGGCCCGGTTCGCCGGTGTACCCGGTACGCGAGACTATAACCTTGTCGAATCCCATAAACGAGCCCGGTTCCGGGCGCAGGAACCGATAGTAGGGCAGATCCTGTATCGGCAGCGGAAGCGCACACGACGCAATTTCAAGCGCCTGCGGGCCCTGCAGGGCCAGAAGTGCGATCAGGTCCGATACATCGTACAGGTCGGCTCCCATGGGGTTGTTGGCGGACATCCACGCAAAATCAAGCGCGGTATTGGCGGCATTCACCACCAGCATATAGGCCTGCCCGTTCAGCCGGTAAACCAGCAGATCGTCCAGAATGCCCCCTTTATGGTTGCACATGACCGTGTACATGGCCTGACCATCGGAGAGTTTTTCCGCATCATTGGTGACCAGATGCTGGACGAACGCGGTGGCATGGGGGCCGCGCACAAATATCTCCCCCATATGGCTTACATCAAACAGGCCTGCCTGCCGGCGCACCGCCATGTGCTCATCGACAATACCCGAATAATGAAGTGGCATGGAGTAGCCGGCAAACGGTACCATCCGCGCGCCCAGGGCCTGATGATAACGGTGCAGGGGAGTGGTTTTCAGCATGGCAACAATTCAGTTAAGACGGTAGGCCCGGCAGCCGACAGCTTCAAGTACGGCCACAGCCGCATTCGCGGTTCGGTCGTCAATAAAGCTGAGCCTGAATGCGCCGCCGGTTCCTTCACGTACCTTCAGCAGCTCAACATCCTTAATCGAAATATTGTCCCTATGCAGCGTAACGGCAATATGGGCCAGCACGCCTGCCCGGTCCTCCGCATAGACATATATATCAGCAAGCGGATCCACAAACCCCTTGGAATCCCTTGGGATCGTCTCCCGCACAATCCGGGCCCGCTCAAACAGAGGTGCCAGTGATTCTGTGGTTTCGTGCTCAAGCATGTGCCTCATGGCGGCCAGATTCGTGATCAGCTCTGACAGGATCGCTGTAACATCACGCTTGTTGGCGCGCAGCACAGGCTCCCACAGCGCGTACGGCGACGAGGCAATCCGTGTCATGTCCCGGAATCCGCCGGCAGCCAATTGCAGCACGGCGGGATCGGTCTGACTTCTCTTTGCGGCCAAGCCCATCAGTGCAACCGACAACAGCTGGGGCACATGACTGATGCACGCGGCCACATGGTCATGGTGTGCGGCATCCATGGGTAGCACACGCGCGCCCGTGGCCTCCACCAGATCTGCCAGTGCTCGGAAGGATGGAGTGGATTCGTGTCGGCCCGGGCACAGAACATAGGTCGCATTCTCAAACAGGAAGGCATCCGCATTGGCCAGCCCCCCCTGTTCGGCTCCGGCCATCGGGTGGCCGCCAATGAATACCTGATCCGGCCTCAGATGGGCACAGGCCGCATGCGTTATCGGAACCTTGACAGATCCGACATCGGTAACGATGGTATTGGAGGCCAGCGATGCAGCCACTTCGGCCATCAGGGCGGTATTGGTGCCTATGGGTGCCGCGAGAATGAGTACATCCGCACCCGCAACAGTCTGCTTCAGGTCCGTAGCGGTTTCATCGATGATGCCCCGCTCACGGGCGGCGGCAAGCACATCCGGCCGATCCCAGCCGATAAGTGTGAGGTCGGGTCTGCGCTCCTTCCAAGCCAAGGCCAGCGACCCCCCGATCAGGCCCACACCCACAATCGCGACGCGCTCAATCATGGAGCAGGGCTGCACCACACCGCCACAGTCTATTCGGCAGTGTTTTCTTCGGATGCCGGACTCTTGATGGGGGTCCGGGTGATTTCAAAGGTGAGCTCGGCAGCGGGCGGGATGTGGCGTACGGCCACATGGGTGCCCTCGGTCAGATTCTGCTTCAGGATCGCTTCCGCCAGCGGATCTTCCATGTACTGTTGGATGGCACGCTTCAGCGGACGGGCACCGTATTTAACATCAAAGCCCTGTTCCAGCAGGAATTCCTTGGCGGAATCACTCAATTCTATGGTTAGGCCCTTGGCCCGGGTGCGCGTCAGCAGATCAGCTACCAGCAGATCGATAATCTTGAGAATCTCCGCTCTGCCCAAGGAGTGGAAGACAATCACATCGTCAATGCGGTTGAGAAATTCCGGATTGAAGGTCTTCTTCAGAGCCTCCTGGATCATAGACTTCATGGCCTGATAGTCAAAGACCTCTTTACTCTGATTGAATCCCAGCCCCGCGCCGGCACGCCGAATATCGCGAGCTCCGATATTGCTGGTCATGATCACAATCGTATTCCGGAAATCCACCCGCCGGCCGCTTCCATCGGTCAGAATGCCATCATCCAGCACCTGCAGCAGGATGTTGAATACGTCCGGATGCGCTTTCTCTATCTCATCCAGCAGCACGACCGAGTAGGGCTTGCGTCGGATTTTTTCCGTCAGCAGTCCACCTTCATCATAGCCGACATATCCTGGAGGCGCACCGAGCAGGCGACTGACCGAGAATTTCTCCATGTATTCGCTCATGTCGATGCGAACCAGCGCTTCTGGAGATCCGAACAGGTAGTGGGTCAGTTCCTTGGCGAGTTCAGTCTTGCCGACACCGGTGGGACCCAGGAAAATGAAGGACCCGATTGGGCGCTGGGGATCCTTGAGACCGGCCCGCGTCCGTCGGATCGCTTTGGCAAGCTTCGCGATCGGCTCATCCTGTCCTATGATCCGCTTTTGAAGCGCCTGCTCCATTTCAAGCAGCCTGCGCTGTTCAGGCTCACTGATCCGTTCCAGCGGAATGCCGGTGACAACCGAAACAGTCTCTGTGATGTCCTCTACGGTGACCGTGTGAACCTGGCGTTCGGATTGCTGCTGCCAGGCCAGTTTGGCCTCGGAGAGTTTTTCCTGAAGTTTCTTTTCGTTATCCCGCAACCGGGCCGCTTCCTCGAATTTCTGCTGCTTTACGACATAGTTCTTCATGTCGCGCACCTGCTCAATGTTCGACTCCAGCTCAAGGATTTCTTCGGGGACCTGAATATTGTTCAGATGTACGCGGGCACCCGCCTCATCGATAATGTCAATCGCTTTGTCCGGGAACTGCCGGTCGGTGATATACCGCTCCGCCAGCGAGACCGCCAGACGCAGGGAGGCCTCCGGGTACTTGACGCTGTGGTGTTCCTCGTAGCGGTCGCGGATATTGACGAGTATTTCCACCGTCTCTTCCGGTGTTGAAGGCTCAACCATGATCTTCTGGAAGCGCCGGTCAAGGGCACCATCCCTCTCCACATACTGCCGATACTCATCCAGCGTGGTCGCACCGATGCACTGAATCTCACCTCGCGCCAGGGCGGGCTTGAACATGTTGGAGGCATCCAGTGAGCCCGACGCTCCACCGGCACCTACAATGGTGTGAATCTCGTCTATGAACAGTATGACATCGGCACACTTTTCCAGCTCATTCATGACGGCCTTCATGCGCTCCTCAAACTGCCCCCGGTACTTGGTGCCAGCCACGAGAGCCGCCAGGTCCAAAGAAACAATCCGTTTGCCAAACAGCACCCGGGATGCTTTGCGCTGCACAATCCGCATCGCCAGGCCTTCGGCGATGGCGGTCTTGCCCACCCCCGGCTCTCCGATCAGCACCGGGTTGTTTTTCTTGCGCCGGCTCAGGATCTGGGCCACCCGCTGAATTTCGCGGTTGCGTCCGATGACCGGGTCCAGTTTGCCTTCGTCGGCCAACTGGGTCAGATCACGCCCGAAATTATCCAGCACCGGAGTCTTGGACTTACCCGGCGCTCTTCCGCCCGAACGCTCTTTGGTTCGGCCGCCGCCGGTCGGGTAGACTTCCTCGCCGCTCGTGCCGGCTTCCATGGTCGGACGCCCGCTAAGGTGCGCCTCCAGTTCCCGCCGCGTGTTTTCGTAGGTGATCTGGTACTTTTTCTGCAGGATCTGAGCGGCAATGTTCTCATCATCGCGAAGGACCCCCAGCAGCAAATGCTCGGTGCCGATGATGGAGCTTTTGTACATCCTGGCTTCCAGGTGTGTGGTCTTGAGGACTTTTTCAGCCTGCTTGGTGAGCGGAATGTTGCCCAGCGTGATCGATCCGCTCGGTGGGCGCACGGTAGCCTCAATGTCCTGTTTCAGCTTCTTGAGGTCGCAGTTGAGCCGCGACAGCAGCCGCACGGCAATCCCTTCGCCCTCGCGGATTATCCCCAACAGAAAGTGCTCCGTACCGATGTAATTGTGCCCCATTCGGATCGCTTCATCCCGGCTGGCGGCAATCACCTCACGAACACGATTTGAAAAGTTGGCATCCATGACTCAGGCTGCAAAGCTGGACCCACATCCACACGTCTGCGTGGCATTCGGGTTGGTGAAGACGAACCCGCGGGCATCAAGCCCTTCGTGGTAATCAATGGTGGTGCCCATCAGATAAAGCCCCTGACGCTTATCTATATACAATAGAATACCTTCGGCATCAAATGTCAAATCGTGCTCCCGGAGTTTGTCAAAGCCCAGGATATAGCTCATGCCGCTGCACCCTCCGCCGCGCACGCCCACGCGCAGTCCGTAGCCATCGGGGATCGGCTGCGTGGACAGGATTTTGCGGACTTCGGTTGAGGCGCGCTGACTGAGCTGCACGGGAGCGACTGCGGTTTCCATTGGCACGCTGCGGTGAATACCTGATGCTACACAAGCCGTGTGTACCTGTTCCAAATGCCTTAATCGATGATTTGTTTTCGGCAGTGTCGCAACAGCACCTGCGTCATCAGCGAGACGGCGGGTCCCAGCGCACGCTCATCCAGATCAAAATGGGCATCATGAAGCGGATACGCGGTGGACGCTCCAGACCGTGTGCCGACACGGACCAGCATGCCGGGGATCAGCTGCACATAGTGGGCAAAGTCCTCAGAGCCCATGCTGGGCACGCTTATCCGGATGGCTGCTTCTTCGCCATGCAGGCTGCGCACACACCGGTGAACATTCTCACAGAGCAGCGGATGATTGACCAGTGATGGCAGCCACCCGACCCTGACGAGTCGGATGGAGACATCGTGCAACTGGGCCATCCGGCGGGCGGTCTCTTCCATATAGTCCAGCAGCCGGGCCCGACTCTTTGTATGCAGAGTGCGCAGGGTACCTTCAAAACTGACCTCCGAGGGGATCACATTGTGCGCGTTTCCACCCTGGAATCGGCACGCTGTGTAGACCGCCGGCAGCCGCGCATCCGTAACCCGGCCCACCAGTTGATAGAACTGGTTGAGCAGTTGCGTCGCAATCCAGATCGTGTCGCGCACCTCGTGGGGACGCGCGGAATGACCGGTCGTTTGCGCCCGCACATTCACGCGTAGCCGGTCGGACGCGGCGGTGACCTGTCCCGCCTGGATCCCGAACTGTCCCAGATCAAGCGTCGGGTCCACATGGATGCAGTAAACCGCGCTCAAAGGATCACACAGGCCGGATTCGATCATGGGTAGCGAGCCGCTCGGATCGCCTTCCTCATTCGGCTGGAAGAATACCCGGACCGAGCCCTCCAGTGATTCGCGCAGCCTGTTCAGGGTCAGGGCAACCCCCAGTCCAATGGTGATGTGAGCGTCATGCCCGCAAGCATGCGTGACCCCGTTGTTCTTTGACGAATAAGAGACCTTTTTGGCATCAGCCAGCGGAAGCGCGTCCATATCGCACCGATAGCCGACATGCGGCCCCGGCCTGTGGCCGTGAATGTCCACAAACATCCCGGTCTGCGCGACGGGGCCTTGGACCTCTAGCCCCTGGCTCTCCAGATGCGTACGAATCGTACGACTGGTGGCGTGTTCGTCGTAGCCTACCTCAGGGTACCGGTGAAAATGCCTCCTGAGCTGTAGCAGATACGTCAGAAATTCATCCGGGAGGTCCAGACCGTTAAGGCTGCCGGACTGCGTATCCGTGTATACTGCGGGTTCAACGACGCTGCTGGACATCAATAATGCTAACGGGCAGAGCTGCGAAAACCAACAGGTATTTGAACAATCAATCCCTTGAAAGGATCAATCACCTGCGCTGATAAACGCGCACATAGTCAACAGCCATGGACTGAGGGAAGGCGGTCGTATCTACGGTGCCGCCCCACGCCCCGCCTACCGCCACATTGAGAATCAGTGAGAAGGGCTTGTCAAACGGCCAGCTTTCCGGCGAACGGTCTGCGGCGACGTAGGTCAGCACGGGCCGGTCATCGACAAACGTGCGGATCGTATCCGCACTCCACTCCAGCACATAGGCATGCAACTGCGTCGTAGCGGTCGGGACTTCAATGACACCGGTCTTTTGGGTACCGGCCTGCCAATTATATTTCCTTGTGTGGACAGAGGAATGGATCACGCCCGGGTCATGTCCGACATGCTCCATGATATCAATCTCGCCCACATCCGGCCATCCTCCCATAGGGAAAGTCCAGTCCGAAGGCATCAGCCATATTGCCGGCCATGTCCCGCGCGCAACCGGTACGCGGGCGGCAATCTCAAATCGCCCGTACCTCCAATCGCCCAGCCCCCTTGAGGTCAGCCGGGTGGAGGTGAAAGCGCGGTGCTGATACGGTTCGTGGTGCGCGGTAATGCGCAGGATACCATCGGATACGTACGCGTTTTGGGCACGCCGGTCAGTGTAGAACTGGAGTTCGTTGTTGCCCCAGCCGTGCCCACCAACCGCATAGGTCCAGCGTGTGGAATCCGGCAGTCCCGTATAGTCAAATTCATCGGACCAGACCAGCGTCCAGTCCGACTCCGCTATCGGCCGCGGGGCCGCCAGCAGACACATCATGATCCACCAGACGGAAGTGACCATTACGAGGGAAGACCGGGTTGAATGCCTACCTCAATGCGCCGAATGCTTCCGGTACGTCCAAAGATGGCCTTACTTTCCGGGCGCGTGAGCGTCAGAGCACCGCGCGTAAGGGTGCCTTCGCCAGCACGTAAAAGGGTCAGCCGTGGCGCATCGGTCAGTGTGTAGATGATGGGTACCTGACACAGGGTAAAGCCCAGCGAGCCCGGCTTCAGTTCAATGATCGCCTCTTCTTGGGCCCAGTCAAAAGTGCGCAGCAGGCCGAGCCGCGCCAGGAATTCCGACTTGCGCAGCAGGGCCGGATCGAAGGTAATCCGGCCTTCGGCCACACGAACGCCCAGTTCCCCCCACCGGGCCAGCAGATCTTCCTTGACGCGTCCGGTAAGTCCCGGCTGCCGGGCCCTTGTGTCTGAGGAAGAATGAGAATGGGGATCCACCGGGAAAGCACCAAACTGTCCGGGGTCCCAGTCATATCCGAGGCCCTTGCGGATGAAGTAGTAATGGCGGGCAAGCGCAGCCAGTACCGCCGCCGACTCGTCAGCCTCTTTCGCTTTCCAGAAGACCCGCTGAACCGCCAGCATGAGCTTGGAAACCATATGCCAGTACACGCAGCCCAAACCCTCATACTTGAAAAAGCGTGTGGCCCGTCCGTTGAATTTGTCCTGGCCGAACAGTTCCCGATAAAGGGTTAGGATCCGAATTCGGTCACGGTTTACCGCCTTGGCGTAGCCATCGAGCTTCAATTCGTCCAACAGCTGCTCCAGCCGTTTCTCATTGATGAGCGCGTGATGAAAATAATAGTCACCGGTCGGATTGCGGCCGATAAGCCGCCCGTCACCGGCTGCAATCATTTTTCGTACCAGCGAGCAGCGCACGAGATGATTGGCTCCGATACTGTTGAGACTCATGAAACGCTTCGGCGGCTGGTCTGGATAAAGCAGAAAACTCTGCTGAGCTTTGGACCATAAGGCACTCTTTCTGAGCGTATCCAGCAGTTCAGCGGCCTCAGTGCCGGTAAGCAGACCGGATTCGAGCGCGGCCACCTGCCCTTCCAGCATCAGCAGATTCGGGCTGATTGCGAGGGTCGAATCAGCCATCGGGGTCATCCAGAAATACGCGTGGTGCAGCCCGCTGTCGGTGCGCGCGCCGCGCAGGGTTGGGGTGATGGCCCGGCGGGCTGCTTCTGCAAAACGGGTCAGCTCGTCAAATCCCACCTGGGTCGGCGGTCCGCTGAGTCCCTCCTGGTAGAGTGTCCTGCGATACTCCGTCCCCGCCCGGCCCAGCTCTTCGAGGGCTGATTTGCGCGCCGCAGGGTCAATGGCGGCCTGCGTCGGATTCAGGGCGGACAATGCATCACCGGTGCGGGTAATCAGTTTGGCCACCGCCCCGCTGATGGCTATAGATTGCGTATCACGCGATTTGAATAGTCGGCCCAGCAGCTGCAAATGCGCATGCAGGTGCTGCAGGGTGATCATAGAGCATCCCCGTCCGGGCATTCCGTTAAGCGCATCATTCCACTCCGGGCGGTCGGTATTCATCCAGATGCCTGCCCCCGGCACGAAGTTGGACAGCTTCGCCAGCACGGGTACCAGAAGTTTTTCCGCAAGCGTAACAAGAACGGGCTGGCCCTCCGCATCCGGCAGCAGGCACCCATCCGATCCGATGTCCTGAACATGCTTACGGATTTGGTCATTCAGGGCTGTATCAAACCTGATGCCGCAATGGGAATCCGCGAGGGTCTCATCAAGGGATCCGAGACGGTAGGGCACATTTGCGTACGCATAGGCCCGCTCCGAGAGGATAGTGGCCAACATTCCGGGATAGTACGCTTCGGCCTGTTCCAGCAGCCTGAGGAGGTAAACGATCTGGTGATCGCCCCAGTATCCGATATGGGACCAGGGGTCATTCGGATCCGGGACTTCCCAGTCTATGCCGCTGCGTGAGATGCGGTAGGGATTGTAGCCATCTGCGGTGGACGCGTTCACAAATACCGCAATCATGCGCGGTAGCAGCAGCGGGTATGAGCATGCCAGGGCCTCCCAGTTCTGAAAAACGTCGCGCCAGTTCCCTTCATAATGGAGGCGGAGGTGCCCGTTTTCATCGTGCAGTTCAATATTGAACCTGTTCCACGGCCGGCTGGGGTCGCCGTGGCGTCGGCCGTACCCCAACGGCATGTACTCGGCCAGCAGCCGATTGAGCTGCGGATCATCACAGGATGGGAGCTTATCCAGATCACACTGCGCAGGCATTTGGTCCCAGAACGGCTTGTCCGTCAGGGTGCGATTACGCGTGCGTACAAACGCCAGCAGGTCCGACTTCCGTACATGGATTCGGTCTACGGGAATCCCGCCGCGCTGGATGTTGTAGAGTGTATTGAGTCCGTGACGCTGGTCATGTGTTCGGTCGCTCGTATACTGGTGGCCATCTGCGGCGGCCACGATGGCCCTGAGCTCCCGGTCGCCTTTCCTGAGATCCAGCAGGAGGTCGGTTCGCAGGGCCGCGCGATCTTTGATCTGCTCCAGCAGGCGGGCCACATCGCCGACTCCCTGTTCCACATTAGCAATGAGGCTCCAGTCAACACTCTTTTCCGGATTGATCCGCCAGGTGTATTCAGTGAAGAAGGCTCCGCGAACGGCCCTTTGGATATGCTCACTCTGTATCACCTGTCCCTGTCTGAACAGGGACAGCTGACGGGAAGAAAGCAGAATGTTTTTGGGGGTAACCTGCGGTCTGGCGGAGGGCCCGATACTCCAGACCGTGTTGGCCAAGAGCGCCTCAGCCGGTTCCGGGCGATCCACAATGAGCGAACTGAGCCGAAACAGTCCGATGCCCTGCTCAATCTCACTGATCTTGTAGCCATCCACCAGGGTGCTTCGGGTGTCCTGCAGTGCGGTGGGCACCCCGGGAGGCAGCACATTCTGCAGCCCATCCAGCACACGGACGCGGATTGGGAATTTCCAAAGGCTTTCCAGCCGGGCCTGCCGGACAAACCCAAACGAGGGCGCGATCTGCCAGGAATATTCAAATCGCAGGCTCAAGTCGTGATTGATTTCCTCAAAGGTGATCCGGTTGCCCATGCTGCCTTTGCGCAGAATGCGGGTGATCCGGTACAGCCCCTCGTATCGGTCAGTGAACGGCTCCCACAGCAGCGTCTGATGCTGGCGTTCCACCAGGATGAGGGTTTTGGGCCCGGTGTGGCTGGCGGCATCATGCAGCTTATCGTCGGTGACATAGGGAAACAGTGCACCCTCACTGGATCTGCGGCCGGCCGTTAGTGCGCCCGTACTGGAGAGAAACATCCAGTGATCGCTCGGGCTGGCCAAGGCAACCAGGAACGGCTGCATCCTGTCCACATGGGTGATGCAGTAAACCTGGTCTCCTGCGATCTCCAGCAGCCTGCCTCGCAAGCGGCCCTCTCCAGACTTTAGGGCCGACTTAGCTACATGCACACCCTCTGCGTCACCCGTCCTCAACGAGGAATGGGATATTCGCGTGCGCCGCGTTGCCTTGTCCATCGCTCACGTAAATAAACAGTCGGTAAGGACCCGGATCAGCGGGCGCCAATACCGAAGGCGCATCGATCGGATCAATAGGAACAGAAACAGCCTCGGGAACGGCCTCATCATCACCGCCATGTCCCAGATCAGTGCTTTCCGGGAGGATTTCCCAGCGGTAGGTCAGCGGGTCGCCATCCGGGTCTGAAGCCTGTACCTGCGCGATATATTCGTCACCTGCCCTAACCGTTACGAAATCCATGGCCGTAAGGCCATTGAAGGTGAAGTCGTTAAGTGCAGGTGCCCGATTGTCTGGCCAGGTTCCGTTCCAGATTCGATGCATCACATCCACGGCGGATGTTTTTGAGCCATCCGCGGTGAAGAGTCCGTACCAGGTGGGGGTACGTTCCTGCTTTTGACCCCACAGGAAAACGTACGATCCGAGGCACAGTACCGTGTCGGAGGCAATGGCGGTCTGATATCGGGCATCATAGAACTCAGCCTTGATGGTGCTGTTGTTTTCCACGGGTGCCCCCCAGGGGGTGCTCGGCACTTCCCAGTGCCCGGTGGCACCCCATTCAGTGACCATATACGGGCCATCCCAGCCGGAGTCCACCAGATAGCCGGGCAGATTAACAATATCCGCGTACATCTGAACGCTCAGCAGATCCAGATTCGGCGCGCGGGTCTTGATGTCTTGAGCCAGCTTCGGGTGGATTCCGGCCAGCATGGTGGTGGTAGGATGGTGGCCATCCACCTCGTGAATCATTTTGGAAATATCGTTCACCGCATCCCACACGCGTGGATTCGTGGCCCCCAGGTTGAGTTCATTACCGATCCCCCACATCAGGAGCGCAGGATGATCCTTATACATCAGTACCTCCTCGCGCACAGCGGCCAACTGGGCTGCTACGGCGGCGGAATCATTGTAGTTAAAGCCGAATACGCCCCGTCCGCTACCGGGCCGCTCGCGAGCGATATCCAGACCCATGGTGACCATCAGTCCGTTGGCGTGCGCCCGATCCAGCACTTCCATGCCCGTATCACGGCCGTTGTCGGTACGCCAGGTTCGGAATGAATTGGCACCATGCCGGGCCAGCCGGTCGATGTCACCGAATTCAAGGCCCGCGCCGTTTATGTAGAAGGGCTCATCGTTGACATGCAGCAGATACCGGCCATCCACCTGGCGCACCTCCACATGAGCGGGTCCCCCATCGGTTTGGGCGTTGGCCGCCGGGGCTCCGATGAGGAGGAGCAATCCAATAAGCGCAATTTTCGCTGCGGGACTTTTGCCAACGCGTGCAAGTGCGGATTCCAGTTCTTCCAAGGATTTGCCTTTGGTTTCGGGAAGGACCAAAATAATGAAAACCAGCCCTATTGCCGCGAATACCCCGTAGAGCAGGAATGTGAGCGAGCTGCCCAGATTGGCGAGTTCCCAAGGAAACACCAGCTGCACCAGAAAGCTGACTCCAGAGTTGATCAGACCGACAAAGGAAATCGCCAGTGCGCGCACGCGATTAGGAAACAGTTCAGAAAACAGCACCCACATGACCGGTCCGACGGACACCGCAAAGGCGGCCACAAACCCCAGAATCCCCGTTAGGATGAGGGTTGGGTTCATACGGATGGCAGCCTCAATGAGGGCGGACTGATGCAGCGTCGCCAACTCCGCTCCCAGGGCCTGCTCAAGGGCCCCTTTGAAGGCAATGTCGGATTCAAACGTTACGTTGACCAGTCCGGCAAGCTGCTCGGCGGAAAGGCCTGCGGGCAGGATGGCATCCGCCGCCAATGTGTAGGTGGCGGCCGAAAAGCCGTATGCGAGCATGGCCATGGCCACGGTGATGCCGGTCAGGCCGATAATCAGCAGCGGCTTGCGCCCCAGACGGTCAATCAGGGCGATAGCCACCAAGGTAAACACCAGATTGGTCAGCCCCACAAAGATAGCCTGCATGAAGGAGGCGTTGGTGCCGATACCAGACTGCTCAAATATCATTGGCGCATAGAAGAACACTGCGTTTATGCCCACGATCTGCTGCAGAATGGCAATCACCACACCGATCAGGAGCACCAGGCGCAGACTCGGGGCGAAAAGGGCCAGAAAACGTGTTCTCTCTCTCGTTTTTCCCGTCTCCAGGCTGGCCTGCACACTGGTCAGTTCCTGTTGGGCCGCTGTCTCGCCGCTGGCACGGACCATGACCCTGAGCCCCTCTTTTGCCCTTCCCTGCATCACCAGCCAGCGCGGGCTTTCCGGTACCATAAACAGCGCAAAGAAGTAAAGGACAGCGGGCAGGGTTTCCAGTCCCAGCATCCAGCGCCAGTTATAGGGGCCGAACATTAAGGACTGCGCCCATGCGGCCTGACTGTCGCCCAAATGGAGAATCAGGAAGTTGGTGAAAAAGGCGACGGAAATTCCGATTACGATGTTGAGCTGATTGAACGACACCATGCGTCCTCTAAGGGCTGGCGGTGACAGCTCTGCGATGTACATCGGAGCGATAATCAGTGACGCTCCGACACCTAATCCGCCCACCATCCGCGCGACTACCAGCAGCTGAAAAGATGGTGCCAGGGCTGATCCGATGGCGGAAACGGCATATAGGATAGCAGCTCCGTAAAGCACCGCACGGCGCCCGATCCGGTCACTCAGCGGGCCAGCGACGAGCATGGCCAGGGTGGCGGTCAGCGTCAGTGAGGCCACGGCCCATCCCAGCTCAAGGCTGCTGAGGCTGAATTCCGTCTCAATAAACGGGACTACTCCCGAAATCACCGACGCATCAAACCCCATCAGAAAGCCGCCCAAGGCGACAATCAGGGCGGTGCGGGCTACAAAGAATTTGTCGGACATATTGCGGAGGTCAAGACTGGGGTCATCATGAGCGCACATATTAGGGAATCAGGTGCACTGAGAAGAGATAAATTGCGCTGCTTCGGTCACAGCTCTGCAATTAGGTCCGTCCATTTCTTGCGCACAATGGATTCTCCGAAGTGGTTTTCGTAGCGTTGGCGGGCCTGCCCGGAAAAGGCCCGCCAGGTATTGCGCTGGATGAGAGTCCTAAGCGCCTGAACGATTTCTTCCGGGCATTTTGGGGCCACAAACAGTGCTTCCCGGCCTTCCCGGACCATTTCTTCAATGGAGGCGTGCCGGGTAACGATCACCGGCGTGCCCGCGCTGAGGGCCTCAATAATGGTCATCGGCTGTGCTTCAACCGGGTAGTAGGTGGGCAGCACAAAGACATCGGCGGCCAGAAACAGGGCCTGTACGCGCTGACGGTCGGCAATGGGTCCGTGCGCGCGCACCAAGCCGCCCAGTCCCAAGGCTTTAATCCGCCCTGCAAACGCGTCGGCATCGGTTTGTGAATTCCATCGACCGGCAAAGTCCGCTTCTACGACCAGCCCCTGCTGTCGGGCCAGAGCCACGGCTTCAAGCACATCCAGGTAGCCTTTTTCGGCAATCATGTTGCTCAGATAGAGCACACGCAGACTGCGGCCTGCGGCATCGGATTGCACTTTGGCTGACAGGTCTTTTTTCGTGGCGCAGGGCGGCACATAGTTGGGAATGACCCGCAGTTTGTCTGCCGGAATCCAGTCGGTCAACGTTTCGGCCAGGCTCGCACTTTGAATAACATACCGGTCGATGCGACGCATCAGCCGGCGGGCGGTGGGACCGGTGAGGTGCCGCGCGAACACGTTGCTGAAGTTTCCCCAGTGAATCGACGCGACGATTTTCTGTCCCGGGTTGAAACAGGGCACCACAGTCATCAGGTCGCGCCAGTGCCCCAGCATCTGGCTGGAGATGGAGCACCAGATTACCGGGGCAAGATCCGCCAGGGCCTGGCGCAGTCTGGGTTGGAGTCTCAGGTAGTGGAGCGCAGTTCCGCCGATACGGGCCGCTCCCTTGGGCTGCAGGTCGGTGCCGAGATGGGAGGTGGAGAAATTCCGCACATCAAACTCATCTCTGAGCAGGTCAGACAGGCATTGGGTAAAGATGGTCTGCCCGTCCCTTGGGGGAGGGAACCGTCCCACGATATGTAGCCGCTGTGCCATTTGTCGCGCTGTTCAGCCCGGAATTTAGGCATTCTGCGGGGCAATCCGCGTTCCGGTGGGATGCTGGCTCAACGGAGATTAGCTGGCGCTCCGTAATCGACCATCAGTGGAAGCATCAGGCTACTTCCGGCCCAAAACGGATTCCGCAGAGTGCCTCGTCCGGCGGACGCTCACACAATCCGACTGTGGTCCAGGTCTGCGGCTGACACTGTTCTCCGTCTGAAACTATCCGGCCACCCTATCCTGGCCAGCCTGCATGAATGCTGGCCGAACATTGTCTCCTGCGAAGAGCCTCCTTATCTGTTGGCAATCGTTGAGAAATTTCTCGCGAGATACACGAAGGTATGACCGGATTCTGGGGTCATTTGAACCTTATCCATGAACGCTTCACTCTGCCATGATGCGCCAGCCTCAGCCGATTGTGGCCGGCCGCTGCGTGCGGGAATAATAGCGGCTTCGTTTCACAGGTCCTGCAACTGTCTGAGGGTGCGATCAATTGAGGCGTTCTGAATCAGCTCACGGCGTTCCCATTGGGCCAGCGCCGTTTCGCCAAATCCCGCGAGGCGGGCAAAGGCGGCACGCGACAGACCGCGGCTGTGGCGGATTGCACGGATTGCCCGTGGAGTTAGAACTCCAAGATGCTGGCAGATGGCATCATGCCGCGCTATCTCGGCTTGTTCCCCGGTGTAGGAATTCAGGCAATGGGGGCATGTATGCACAGGCACATCAGCACTGAGTTCCACCGTATCGGCTCCGGTACCATATATGAAGGGGTCGCGAATCAGCTCAGTAATGAGCCCCGATTTTCCGCACAGCTCGCAGGAATGTGGACCGGGAATGGACCGCAGCATAGTCGGTCGGCCGGCAATCATGTTCATCGAAATCAATTTGGTGAACTCTGCGCAGAAGCACCGAAGCCCGTCAGTCTGGACGCGATGTTATGAGCCTGCGATTGCGGGCCGATCTGGCGCAGGATTCTATGGCAAACTCGTTAGGCGGTTGACGGATTGCAACCTTCTTGAATCCGATACCCGACGGGAGAATCGGATGATTAACGACCACGGTATGTGGCAAGCCGATTTCAGGATTTCCCGGGGCATGCATCTGAAGAACGCTTTACGTAACCGAGTTCCGGTGTCTGCCGTTTTGGATCAGCCCCATGAGCTACCAAAACGCCGTGGATGTCCAGATCTCGGTCCAAGGTGTTCGCGGTGGCACCGATCAACTCAAAGGGGATAGAATTCACCGCAACTTGAGGCAGCGGCAGGTCCATCCCACTCGCCAGAACTGACGTAGAGTTCCGCCAAATGAACTCGGCTCCCGCCTGGCGGGCTGAGGCGACTGCCCACCTGCCAAACCGCAATCAGCATGCAGTCACGCAAAATCACTTTCTACCCCTTTCAGAATTGTAGCCAAATCCGAGACCCGCTGTTCCCGTTCCAAGTATTCACGGTAGCTCCGCTCTGCTTCAAGCACAAGTTGATCGTAGGTGATGTATCGGGCATCAATGGACCTCAGCATATTCGCGTTCTCCGTTGGTTCATCGTCCGGTTTAGGCGGGCGGCCCAAGATCGCGATTACTTCAATTTGGCGTGGCTCGTCGGGGAATTTCGCCTCCAGGCACTTGCGTAGGGCGGACCTGTATTTCTGGAGCTGTCCAACCAATGCTGTGGCTGTGATGGTCGTTTTGTACCTCTTGAGTTCAATAATGACATGTTTCCCTGCCGCTGTCTGATAGCGAATATCAATTCGGCCCCTCTTCTCCTCGTCGGATAGCCCTGCCTCAACACCTTCAAATTCCTTCCGGACGACTTCCTCAATTCGGCCGTTTCGGGCGGCTCGCTCCCAAGTTGGATGCAGCAGCCAGAGGTGATCAAAAATGATCTTCTGGAGTACCCTTTCCAATGCCTCAGGCAGGCTGTTGATGAGTTTTCGGATCACCGCTAAGCGCCCCTTGGTAACCTCGTAGAAGTGAACAGCCTCAATTTCGTCAATTCTGGATATCAGCCGGCTCAGGGTATCAAAATCCTCGGGCGTTTCAAGAGCGTCCAACTCGCTTAGGGTGTCTGTTAAGGCCAATTTCTCAAATGCCAGCATGCTGGCCATGTAGATCTCCATTCGGGCCCTCTTATCTTTGAGACGGAGGGACTCAATCTTGCCAAACAACCGGATCGCAATTTTCTGTTGGTCCGGGCCTAACCGACTGTACCAGCGCTGCACATGTTCATGTTTCATCGCCCGAACGGTGCCGCGCTCACGGCGCAGAGCTGTCCAGTCCGTCCGGACCGTATCCAGGGCCTTTCGAACAAATTCAACGATTGCCCTAAACCTTGGCGCATCCTCCTGAACGCTTTGGCGGCCACTGGTGATGATGTCATCTTCGTCCGTATCAAGAAAGTCCGCATTGATCTCGCCCAAAACGTAATCTGCGTAGACCCCCGCCTCCTTGAATTCAGGTAAGAGGTCCTCATGAATCAACTTACCCCGCGCCATTACAACCATGGCACTGTTAACCGTGTCTATGTCGTCAGGCTTGTTGACCGTGCCAATCCAGCCGCTTATCTCATGTTGGCTGGTTGATCCATCCTCCAGTTTTACCTCTACAACGGAGCCGATTTCCTTCTGCGCCATAAGGGGTCCGACAGCCTCCGCCATGGCTTTACCACGATCCCCGAAGTGCCACACAAACTCAAGCTTCTTGTGGAAGTCTCTGTGTACGGGGGAAATCTGCTCACCATTGACAGTTACCTCAAAGTTGTGCTCGGCTCCTATAATGCTGAATCTCCTCGCTAACCGTCGCCGCAGATGGGGCACCGCGCGGTTCAAGCTCTGGTTTAGTTCCCGTAGTACGAGGCGGGTGCCGCTCTGCTGACCATCGATAACCGGCTTTATCGGGTCGGGATGATACTCATCGGTTCTATTGCCTCTCACGCTCGCCTCAATATTCTGCCGGTCCATTCGGAACGCATTCCTTTGTCCATCCTCGACCGTGTGTACCTCCACGATCCGGGCAATGGAAAAGGCTGAGAGTTTTCCAATGCCCTTACGGCCCATAACAGGACGACCGCCAGACGGACCGCATAGCTGGGCGACGTGGGGCAGGTGCCGCAACCGGCTTCAATCT
>JAPPNA010000029.1 GCA_028873925.1 Bacteroidota bacterium
ACACCAGATCCACCTCAAAAGGTTTTACTAGGCCATAACTTGGGGTAAGGGCAGACCTAGCCACAGACATGGGGGCCTTGGTTGTAGCCGCTGCGGGCAATGAAAACTCCAGCAACGATCTATATCGTTCCTATCCGTCCCGCTCTCCCCGGGTGCTATCGGTGGGCGCAACGGAAAAGGACACGCGCAGACGGGCGGGGTTTTCGAACTACGGGAGACTGGTAAATGTGTTTGCTCCGGGCGAGAAAATCCTCACCACCGGGACCAATAACAGCTATGGATTGACCAGCGGAACTTCGTTTGCATCTCCTCTGGTGGCTGGCTTGGCAGCACTGGTGAAGACGCGGTTTCCCAACATGGATCCGGACGCGCTGCGGGAACATATCCGGTTGACGAGCGAGAGCATTGACACGGAGAATCCCGGCTTCGCCGGCCAACTGGGCCGGGGGCTGGTGAATGCGCTGGCCGCCGTTCAGGCACCGACCCTGCCCGCGGTGCGTCTGAAGCGTTGGAGTTGGACCGACCAGGATGGCGACCGCCTGATTGCCTCCGGCGATGTGGTGACAATCACGGCAACGGTGGTCAACTACCTTTCAGATGCCCGAGAACTGACCGTAGGGCTGGTAGGGGCCGAACCCTATTCGTTCCTTGATATGACAGAGGCAGAGGTGCAGGTTGGCGTACTGGCCAGCGGCGATTCGATCGAGGTGGAGTTTGAAATCAGGGTGGCCAGTGATGCACCGGACAATCAGTGGGTGCGCCTTTACACGCGCATACAGGATGGCGGGTTTGAAGATGGAGCTGATCAGTTATCGTTTGAGGTTAACCGGTCACTTGAGGCGGTCCACCAGGGTCTGAGTGCGTTTTACACGGCAACGGACGGGGACAACTGGAGACGCAATGATAACTGGAACATCACAGGGGTTCCGACCGACGAAGAATTGACCAGATGGTTTGGCATCAAATTCACTGAGGGATTCCTGCTCGGGCTGGCTATGTGGAACAACAATCTCAGGGGAACATTGCCATCCGAGCTTGAGAACTTACGGAGCTTACGAAACCTTTCACTAATCTGGAATGAGGGACTGACCGGGCCGATCCCGCCCGAACTTGGGAATCTTGAGCAACTGGAGTTGCTATCTTTGTCGCAAAATTCTCTGACCGGGCCGATCCCACCCGAACTTGGGAATCTTGAGCAACTGGAGTTGCTGGATTTGCAGGACAATTCTCTTACCGGGCCGATCCCGCCCGAACTCGGGAATCTTGAGCAACTGGAGTTGCTGGATTTGCAGGACAATTCTCTTACCGGGCCGATCCCGCCCGAACTCGGGAATCTTGAGCAACTGGAGTTGCTATCTTTGTCGCAAAATTCTCTGACTGGGCCGATCCCGCCCGAACTCGGGAATCTTGAGCAACTGGAGTGGCTCTGGCTTGAGGAGAATTCTCTTACCGAGCCAATCCCGCCCGAACTCGGGAACCTTGCGCACCTTAAGCGGCTGATCCTGTCGGGCAATTCCTTTACCGGGGAGATCCCACCCGAACTCGGGAATCTCAAGCAGCTGGAGGTACTGTGGCTGAACAACAATTTGCTTACCGGGGAGATCCCGCCCGAACTCGGGAACCTTCGCGTCCTTAAGAGGCTGCTCCTGAACCATAACTCCTTTACGGGACAGCTTCCAAGGAGCTTGATGCAGTTGGATAGCCTTGAGGTATTTACCTTTGAAGGTCAGAACCTTTGTGCTCCCGTCGATGATGCGTTTCAATTGTGGCTCAACCGTATTCCCAGCCACTCGGGGCCAACATGTACAGGGGAGGATGGTTTTGTATACGTACAGTATGATCAGGGTGAGGCGGCCGGCACAAGCGTTGATAACCGCCTGTTTGTTGACCTGCCGGCGGATGCACGAATGGCCACCCGCTTCGTGGTTGAGGCATCTTCTGGAGATAAGCAGTGGAACAGGACTATTGCCGGAAATGACCGGCAAGCGCGGATCAAGACCGATTCCAGAGTTGACCAGGTGACACTAATCAGAACGTCTTCGTCAGATGACCAGGAACCGCAAATCAAGGAGCTGTCAGGGAATCGACGGGGAGGAGCCATAGGGCCGGAAGAACGGAGGCGGTTGATCGGGTCCATGGGCAGGAATGATTGGGAAAGACGGATCAGGGATTTGTTGGAAGGGGAGCAGCGGCGAAACAGGGAACGGAAGGAGCGCATTCAGATCTCTTCTGGAGATGAAAGTGCCGAACAACGCGTTTTGACCGATCACCGGGAGATACGAGCCCCGAGCCATGCGAAAGGTGAGCGGGACCGACGATTCCGGTGGTCTTCGGGAGAAGATTATGAAGGACGATTCGGGGCCTCTTCGGCAGATGACCGCGAGGTGCGAATAGACCGTATCTGGCTGGCCCCTTACTATGCCAACCAGCTTTCCGGCACCACGCTGCCGACGGATGCTCCCCGGGATTTCACCATCTACATTTATTCGGATCGAGAGGGGGTACCGGCAGATGTTCTGTTCTCAATGGAGGTTGCGGATCCGAGGGCGTACGCCGAGGTGATGAATCTCAGGTTGGATTTCTTGAGGCTGGATCTGTCAGACGAAGGCATTGGCGCGTTGCCGGACACTATCCACATCGCATACGGAAACGCGGGCACCGACGATAACCATTTGGTATCGGGGCCTGCGCCCTATGCGGAGGAGAATGTATCGCATGTATATTTCCAGGGCGTATGGCGGCCGTTGTGGGATTTTGTGGCCCCAGGCGGCGGTTCGTTCAATGAGACCGTGGTGCCCATCCGGGCCCGGTTCAGGGTTCAAACGCCATTGCAATTTTCGCAGACGGTTGCGGATCAGAGGTTCGTACTGGGGCAGTCCGTCACGCCGCTGGTGCTGCCCGAAGCCATCGGAGGCATGTCGCCGATCAGTTATTCACTCGCGCCGGCGCTTCCGACCGGGCTCGCCTTTGATGCCTCAACGCGGACTGTATCCGGGACACCGACCGCAATCACGGAGTCGCCGGAGACCCTCACCTACACTGCGACCGATGCGGCCGGGGAAATAGTGAGCCTGCAGTTCAGCGTTGAAGTTTATTCTACCGTGAGCCTACAGGCTGACGAGGTACCGAGCACCTTCGCATTGCACGGCAACTACCCCAATCCGTTTGCGGGCTCGACCCGGATCGTGTTTGACCTGCCTTCCGCAGCTAAGGTGTCTGTGGATGTGCTGGATATCACGGGACGGCGTGTACGGCAGCTCCCGGCCCGGATACTTGAGGCCGGTTGGGATCGTGGCCTTGAGGTGAGCGGAGCCGGATTGCCATCGGGAATATATCTGTACCGTTTGCATGTGGACCTGCCTGAAGGCGCAGCTATCACATCCGGCAGTTTCATTCACATCCGGTGAACTGGTGCTGTTAACCACGATCTCCCTATGGAAAGCCCATCCAAGGACATACCCGAAGGGTCGTCGCAGAAAAACGGCCCCGTCCTAACTTCGGCAGTACGTTTGGTCTTCTCTTGCACGCACGCAGATCGCCGCCAGGTAGAGGGAAACTTCCGCGCAGGAACGGCGCACCGGATCGAGTCAGCGACTCCGTACAAAGCAGCCCTTCTAATCACCTTCGGGCGAGGCAACCATCAGGCGGTAGAGGTACGCACCAGACGGAATCTTCAGCTGCGGCAAGGAAATTTCGCGCCCGTAACCGGCCGGCAGGTTCGCCGGCGATTGTCTGAGCACACGCCGCCCCGTTACATCCAAGATTTCTACCCCAACGCGGGCTGGCCCCGGCAAGTAAAACCCGCTGTGAATTGTGAAACGCAACGATCCATGTTTCTGGATGGTTGCGTTTTTGGTTTTTGTTAAAGAAAGTGTTCAGAGTTTGAGTCAACGGGGTGCCGCCTTTTA
>JAPPNA010000169.1 GCA_028873925.1 Bacteroidota bacterium
AGCCTGCCTTTCTTGTCTTTCAATGGCTTGCCTCGTGCCGCCGCGGACTTTCTGTCGCGGTGGAATGCCGTGAATGCACCTGGTGGATCAGGCAGATAGCGGCCTGTTTGCCCGTGAGTGAATCAGATGGTGAAGGTTGAGTTGTTGCCTACGCTGAGCCGACTGGCTAGGGCGGGGCGGGGCGGATTTCGAGGGTAGACGTGAAAGACCGATATTTCTATTGCTCCAACGATTCGGCCCAATGGCGATGCCAGCGTCAAAATCGCCTCCATCCGCCTATGGATTCGGCCTTTGCGCAGGCCACGCAATCGTTGTTTGAAGTGCTGGATGAGCGGCAGCGTCGGCTGTATGCCGGGTTGGAGTCACTGCGTCCGAGCAGTGTGGCCGACCGATTGGGTATGGCTCGGACTACAGTGATTGAAGGCCGAAGACAGCTGTTGTCGGGGGAATTGGAATGACATCGGATTTGCAAGCCTGGGGCAGGCCGAAAACAACGACCAGCTCCTGACCCACCTGGGACGCAGAGCGACACGATGGGGGATCCATGTAGCGGACTTACATTGGACGCGTCGTAGATGGTCACCTTAGCCCTGCAGGCGCATGGACTTGTGCGGTATGCCGAATACTCAAAGACTACACCCTGCAAGTTAATCGCAAAATACTGGCCGGAGCCTCCCATCCAGACCGTTAGCGGCAATGTGATCTCGTTGCTTACCTCCAGACCGCGAGCCCCAAAGCAGGTGCCTGCCTCTGGTCAGCGTGGACACCAAAAACAGCTGATCGGGTGCTTCCGCAACGCCGGTTTAAGCTTGCCCCGAAGCCGGTCAACGATCATGACTTCTGGACTCAGGCTGATGGACATGCCGTCCCCTTTGGACGCTACGATCCACACCGGAGCGTTCTGTGTGGGATTGTCGATCCCCCGTTCGCCGTAGACTCCATCGCGGCCTTATGAGGGACAGCACCGGTATCCGGAGGTAAACAAAATCTGTATCTTGGCTGAAAACGGCGGAGGCCAACCCCGCGCGTGGAAATGCTTCCTGCAGCCCAACCCCGTCAATGAATTCCAGCTCACCGTTACGGCGGCACATTTCCCTACCGGAACCTCGAAATGGATTCCATTGAGCACCGCCTCTTCAGCGAAGTGTCCAAGGATTGGGCCGGCGTACCGCTGGAAACGGTAGAGGGGATCCTGAACTACCTGCCACGACGCGGACAGAACTCACTGTAACAGCCTCACTCCTGGACAACACGGATGAGCCCAGACTCAAAATCAGCCTGCACGAGATGGATCAGCTCAACCTTGAATGCCACGATTCCGTACTCCGGTGGAACTATACGATCAGGCCGCAATCGACGGACTCGCACACCTTGTCCAAATGCGGTGGATAAGTTGTATCTTTGCTAAGTACTCGGTGACCGAGGGTGGTGGTCTGCCCGGGATCATGCAGGCCGGCCGAAAGCAAAGCAGTCGGATGCCGGTATACATTCCGTGAGCGCGCCATTCCTTAACAGCCAACCAGACCACTCGCCCAATGCGCCGCCTCGCCTTTCTTGCCACCCTCGTGATGGGCTGGCCAGCCCATCCGGCCATGGCCCAGCAGATGGATCCGACCATCCGGCCGGAACTGATTCAGCAGGTGACTGAGCATGTCCACTATATTCCGGACGAGAACAGGCCCCTCGTACCGAATGTCGGATTTGTTGTAGGCTCAAAGGCGGTGCTGATTATTGACACAGGCCTGGGACAGGAAAACGGTGCCATTGTGCTGGAAGCTGCTCGCGGTCTGTCCGATACCGAACGATTTTATGTGGTCGCCTCCCACACCCACCCGGAGCATGATCTGGGAGCGATGGCTTTTCCGGATGATGCCGCCGTGATCCGGTCGGGGCACCAAGAGGAGGACATTGAGGAACTGGGCATGAGTCTGGCCGACCGGTTTGCTGAGTTTTCGCCGCGCACGGCGGAGCTCCTGGAAGACGCGGCCGTTCGGCCCTCGGATATTGTATTTGAAGACAGCCTGGTGGTAGACCTCGGCGGGGTGACTGTGCACCTTATCAACATCGGCCCTGCGCATACGCGGGGAGATCTGGCCATTTATGTGGAGCCGGACAATGTGCTCTTTACCGGCGATGTCGTCATGAATCAGTATCCCATGCCGCTGGCCCCCAATGGGAGCGTCCAAGCGTGGCTCAACACTTTGGATCGCATAGAAGCGCTGGATCCCGCGTGGGTTATTCCGTGCCACTATGACACCGGTGGCGTAGAGCTCATTCAAAACTATCGGCGCTTCTTTGCCACGATGCACTCGCGAGCTGTTGAATTGCGACATGCAGGCTCGGATGACAGCACCATTGCCGACACGCTGACCGAAGAAACCATCCCCATGTTCGCGGACTGGAGCGATAATGGACGTATTGGGGCTTCCATTGCGCTTGTGCTCCGCAGCATGGCTGTGCAGTAACAGCTTCCGCCCATGCCTCTCATCATCGGGTTATTCTTACCGCTGCTCCTGGATGCCATCGGAGCTGAGGCTCTGCCGGAATACATTTTTACGTCAGGGCAGGACGGGTACGCCTGCTATCGAATTCCGGCCGTCATTGTGGCCCCGGATCAAACGCTGCTGGCTTTTGCCGAAGGCCGTAGGAACGGCTGCTCCGACACGGGGGATATTGATCTTATCCTGAAGCGATCATCGGACAACGGGCGATCCTGGAGCGACCTTCAACTGATCTGGGATGCCGGACCCAACACGGCCGGCAATCCGGCCCCGGTAGTGGATGCGGAGACCGGAATGATATTTCTGCTCTCCACCTGGAATCTCGGGACAGACCGGGAGCCGCAGATCATAGATCACACCTCTACGGACACGCGCCGCGTGTTTGTGCTGTCGTCGGACGATAGCGGGGTCAACTGGTCCGCTCCTGTAGAAATCACCTCCAGTGTAAAACAGCCTGATTGGACCTGGTACGCGACCGGTCCGGGGTCTGGAACGCAGCTTACACGCGCACCCCACAAGGGGCGCCTGATGGTGGCCTGTGACCATATTGAGGCGGACACCCGGCACTACTACTCTCATGTGATCTACTCCGACGATCACGGCGCAACTTGGAAGCTCGGCGGCAGGACTCCCCAGCATGAGGTTAATGAGTCCGAAGTGGCGGAACTGAGCGATGGCCAGCTGCTGCTGAATATGCGTAATTATGCGCCGGGCGAACGCTACCGAAAAACTTCGTTAAGCTCCGATGGCGGGCTGACCTGGAGTGATCCGGTCGCGGATTCCACGCTGGTGGAACCCATTTGCCAGGCCAGCCTCCAGCGGTACCAGTTCCCGGAAGATGGCCGCAGTATTCTGCTTTTCTCCAATCCGGCCAGCAAGGTTCGGCGCGAAAACCTAACGCTGCGGGCCAGCTACGATGAAGGACGGACATGGCCGCAATCCGTAGTAATCCACGACAGCATGAGCGCCTATTCCGACATCGTCCGTCTGCCAGACGATTACATTGGTCTGCTGTACGAGGCGGGGCCGAATCATGATCAGTCCTATTACGGGATTGCCTTCCGACGTGTCTCATTTGCCGAGTTTGAGTGATCCCGGCAACTGAATCCGGCATCCGGTATCTTTGTGAGGATGTATCCGAACGCAACATGCGTTACTTCGCAGCACTCTGCCTATTGCTAACACTGGCGGCCTGCGGTGCCGACTTCCGAGCAGACCCGGCCACGCTGGCCCTGTTGCCCGAACGGGTGGACTATAATCTCCATGTCAAACCGCTGCTTTCGGACCGTTGCTATGCCTGTCACGGGCCGGATGAAAACGCCCGCCAGAGTGATCTGAGACTGCATACGCAGGAAGGCGCGTTGTTTAGGCCGCTACAGTCGGGCGGGCGCGCAATCGTTCCGGGCCGTCCCGGCCGAAGTGGCATCATGAAGCGCATTTCTTCGCACGATGCCGACTATCGCATGCCTCCGGCGGAGTCCAATCTGACGCTGTCGGACTATGACATTGCCCTGATTCAGCGTTGGATTGACCAAGGGGCCGACTGGAAACCCCACTGGGCCTTCACACCTCCTGAGCTGCCGGATATTCCCACGGTGCAACAGGCGGACTGGGCTATCAACAATATTGACCGGTTTATTCTTGCCAGACTGGAGCGCGAAGGGCTGACTCCCTCCGAAGAAGCTGACCGTACACGTCTGATCCGACGCGTTTCCTTTGATCTGACGGGGCTGCCCCCGACACTGGAAGAAATTGACGCTTTTCTCGCAGATGACCGGCCGGATGCCTACGAGCGGGTCGTGGATCGCCTGCTGCAGTCACCCGCGTACGGTGAGCGGATGGCAACGGAATGGATGGATTTGTCACGCTATGCCGACAGTCACGGCTACCATGCGGACGGAATCCGCACCATGTGGCCCTGGCGCGACTGGATCATTGATGCCTTCAATGAAAACCTGCCCTATGACCAGTTTGTGACCTGGCAACTGGCCGGCGACCTGCTGCCGGATGCGACCCTCACCCAGAAGCTGGCGACGGGCTTTAACCGCAACCATCCGATGACTGCGGAAGGCGGTGTCATTGATGAGGAATATCGGATTGAGTATGTGGTGGACCGCGCCAATACAACCTCGCGGGCCTTCTTGGGACTCACAATGGAGTGCGCCCGCTGCCACGACCATAAGTTTGATCCGATTTCGCAGGCCGAATACTTCCAGCTTTCTGCATTCTTCAACAATGTCAAGGAGCTGGGCATGACCGGGGATGATGGCAATGCCGGTCCGCTGCTTATGCTCCCGACGGATGAAGAAGAAACACGCATTGAAGATCTCCGCAATCGGATTGCCTCCCTTGAGGGTGCGCTTGCGAACCGTGCCGCCGCGGTCGCCGCATCCGGTCAGTATGCGGATGCAGTGCTGCCGGAGGATGCCTTAGCTATCGGCCTTTCGGCGCATTATCCGCTGGATGAACTGCAGGGCGAGCATACGCCCAATCTGGCCCCAGGCGGCACGGATGGGGGTGTCGTAGGCGAACTTGAAATCGTTGAGGGTCCGGTGGATGGTGCGGTCCGCTTCGACCATGACTATGACTATCTGCAATTGACCGAAGCCGGTGCCTTTGAGCGCACAGACCCGTTTTCCGTCAGCCTATGGATTCACCCGGACACTTTGGGCACTTACACCAAGATTCTCGGCAACGCTTTTCACAAGAACACATACTGGCGGGGTTGGGAGCTGTATCTGGACAGCCTCAACCATGTTTCCGCGCGCCTCATCCACGCCCTGCCCCACAACTATTTGCACATCACCACCACCCGAGCCGTGCCCGCCGGCTCGTGGACGCATGTGACCCTTACGTATGATGGCTCCAGCACAGCTGGCGGACTCAAGCTGTTTCTGGATGGAGCGGCGGCCGCATCTGCTGTCAGATACAACCAGCTCTACAAGAGCATTCTGCCGGTGGACGGGCTGTATGAACTCACCCAGCGGGCCGTGCGGGTAGCCCGTAGCTATCGCGCCTTCGGCGGAGATGATGGCATCTTCACCGGGAATATGGATGATCTCCGGATGTATGCCCGGACCCTCACCCGCGCGGAAGTCGCCAAACTCGCAGACACCAGCCTAACTGTGGAGCCGCTTGAAATTTACCTGAACCATTACGACGAAACTTACCGCGGATTGCTCAGGGAACTGCATCAGGTACGCAGGCAGGAGCAGGAGGCCATGGCTGATGTCCTTGAAACCATGGTTATGGAGGAAATGGATTCTCCACGCCCCACCTATGTGCTGGATCGCGGCCTGTATGATCAACCGCTGCAACCTGTCCAGGCGGGTATTCCCGGTGTGCTGGGATCCATGGCGGATGATCTGCCCCGCAACCGCCTCGGCCTGGCCGACTGGTTGTTCAGCCCGGACCAGCCCCTAACGGCGCGGGTTACCGTCAACAGGTACTGGCTTATGCTTTTTGGTCAGGGCCTGGTGGTTACACCGGAAGACTTTGGAAACCAGGGTGCCCTGCCTTCCCATCCTGAATTGCTGGACTATCTGTCCACCACCTTCCAGTCATCGGGCTGGGATGTGAAAGCCTTCCTTAAGTCCCTGGTCATGAGCGCCACCTACCGCCAGTCCAGTATAGCCAGTCTGGAATTCTATGCGCGTGATCCGGCCAATATTCTGCTGGCTCGCGGCCCGCGATATCGCCTTTCGGCTGAAATGATCCGGGACAATGCACTGGTAGCCAGCGGACTGCTGGTTGACCGGATCGGCGGACCCAGCGTAAAGCCCTACCAGCCTCCCGGATTGTGGATTGAAAAAGGCAATTTCTCGCAGTTCCTGCTGCACTACAAACAGGACGAAGGGGAAAGTCTCTACCGACGCAGCCTGTACACCTTCATCAGGCGCACTTCCCCGCCTCCGTCCATGCTGGTTTTTGATGCGCCTGACCGTACCACTTGTTTTGTGCGGCGTCAGAACACCAATACACCCCTCCAGGCACTGGTCCTGTTGAATGATCCCCAGTATGTGGAAGCTTCGCGCGTTCTGGCCGAGCGCATGCAACACGAAGGCGGTGCGTCGCTGGAGGATCAGATTACGCACGGGTTCCGACTCGCCGCCGGTCGTTACCCGGCCGCGAGTGAGCTCGAGCTGCTGACCGATTTGTTTGAGACGGAGCAGGATCGATTCATTAGCCGACCCGCTGACATGGATTCGCTCTTTGCTGTCGGCGATTATGCCCGTGATCCGACGCTTGAAAAATCGGCCACCGCTGCGCTGGCCATGGTGGCTCAGGTACTGCTGAACCACGACGACACCTACACCAAACGCTAACCGGCCTCATGCATGAGTGTCACAACTATGACGCTGCCTACACGCGTCGGGACTTTCTGACCCGCACCACGCTGGGGCTCGGAGCCGCCACTTTAGCCTCGCTTATGAATCCGATGGGGGCTTTTGCGGCACCACCGGACGACGAGCCGGATCCGGGCATACTGGGGGCTACGCATTTTCCGGCCAGAGTTAAGCGCATCATCTACCTGCTGCAGAGCGGCGCACCCTCCCAATTGGATCTGTTTGATTATAAGCCTGCCTTAGTTCGCCATCACGGAGAAGAGTTGCCGCCCTCGGTCCGCGGCATGCAGCGCCTGACCGGCATGACGGCCGGTCAGAAGAGCTTCCCGATGGTCCAGTCGCCCTTTGCGTTCAGGCAGCAGGGCGAAAGCGGTGCCTGGGTCAGCAGTCTGATGCCGTATACCTCACAGATCGTGGACGAGTTGTGCTTTGTCAAGTCCATGTATACCGAAGCGATCAACCACGACCCTGCGATCACATTTCTGCAGAGCGGATCGCAGCAGCCCGGACGTCCGTCCATGGGTTCGTGGCTCAGTTACGGTCTGGGATCAGAGAATTCCAATCTGCCGGCCTTTGTCGTGTTGGTGACCAAGAATAAAATGGGACAGCCGCTGTACGCCCGGCTCTGGGGCAACGGATTTCTGCCTTCCCATCACCAAGGAGTGCAGTTTCGAGCGGGCAAAGATCCGGTATTGTATCTGAGCAATCCGCCGGGCATCGGTACGGAAGACCGCCGACGGCATGTGGATGTGCTTCGTCAGTTGCAGGAGCTCCAGTACGAAAATCTTCAGGACCCTGAAATTGAGGCTAAGATCGCGCAGTACGAACTGGCCTTTCGTATGCAGACTTCCGTGCCGGAAGTCATGAATCTGGACGACGAGCCGAAGTCCATTTTTGACTTATACGGTGAAGATGCCCGTGATCCGGGCACATTTGCGGCCAACTGTCTGTTGGCGCGCCGGCTGGCCGAGCGCGGCGTACGGTTCATTCAGCTGTACCATCAGGGATGGGACCATCACGGCGGCCTGCCCCAGGCGATTCGGACCCAGGCCAAAGAGACTGATCAGGCTTCAGCCGCCCTGGTTCTGGATCTGAAGCAGCGGGGCATGCTGGATGATACGTTAGTCATCTGGGGCGGAGAGTTCGGTCGCACCAATTATTCCCAGGGCAAGCTTACTGCGGAGAGCTTCGGACGCGATCATCACCCGAGGTGCTTTACGCTCTGGATGGCCGGAGGCGGTGTCAAAAAGGGCCTTACCTATGGGGCCACCGATGATTTGGGCTACAACATCGCGCACAGCCCGGTCCACATCCATGACTTCCAGGCCACGGTCCTCCATTTGCTGGGGATCGACCATGAGCGACTGATATTCCGGCATCAGGGTCGCCGCTACCGGCTCACCGATGTCCATGGCCATGTCGTAGACGACCTCTTAGCATAGCCACAGATTCCGACTGCGGTCTGCCTCTGAGCGCATTTGTGGCATCAGATGCCGAGCATGTAGGGGCCCGCCGGCTGCGGTCACACCAAGCCTCCGTCCGGCAGCGACCAGTCCGTCTTCTAAGCCGCGCCATCGGCCCTTCCTGCACCCTGCTCTACAGGGAAATGCTGCGGCGTGCATCCAAACTGTAATACACCCCTCCCCGCAGCACCGGTATGAACACCGCTCTGAGCCATCTGCGCTGTACCTTCGGATAAACGCGTCAGTCATCGGCGGCGACTCAGCCCCAGTTTTGCCGAAGGCCAAAATTTCCGACCTGAATCCGGCGGAACCTGTACGCAACGCCGTGCCTGCGATCACGCGCGCAGGTGATGCAACCGCCTTTAGCGGGCCTCGCTCCCGCATTGGCCGGGAGTAACCTGGTAAAGCGAATCAACTTCAAACGCGATCGCAGATCTGTTGGAATCATGCGTGATATCCGACCCCTGCAGCTCTTCAATGTTGATCACGCGCACATACCACCGTCCGGTGCTGCTTATGAGGATGGCGGCAATGCCCGTTGAATCCGTGCGCGATTGAACGGCTTCGGCGGGCTTTCCGTCATTGTTGAACCCCGGATGGGTGTCATAGCTGGCATACACAAAGTGATCCCCAAGCGAGGCTTCGTGAAGCAGCACCTGAACGTACAAGGTATCCCCTGCTGTCAAGCTGTAGGGATAGTTGGCCGGAATGATTTCCAGCGTATGATTGAGTCGATAACCAAACGCACCGAACTGCTCGTCACCCGCCTGCAGAATGGCCTTGATATGCCTGGCATATCATTGTCAGATCGGCTGATTGGGATTGTCTCCCGCATCGCGCGGGTCCAATTCACCCCATAACCCCAGGTATTCATCAATTTCGGGACCGAACATCTCCACCTGGCTCGGTGCGGTGGAAACACCGACCACATAGCTGCCGGATCCGGCAGTCGTAAATTCAAGCCAGGTGGTTCTGATCCAACTGCTGTACGACATCCAGAAGTATTGCCGTATTGCCCGGACCCACGATGCTCACATCCGCAATTCGTTCGCGGGCCGCGAGGCTGTCGTCTGGATCGCTGTGCAGTGTGAAGGATACGCGGCTGTTCGGGTTGAAGATGTACGAATCCGTCTCAAGGAAAAGGCCATCCTCACAGCTGGCCCCTGTTACTAGGCAGAGGGCCAGTAAACTGGTCCGCACCAACATTGTGAAAGCGAATCTGCTCCGCCAACCGCCCAGCAGACGGGCCCATAATCCTGACTGCCTGGGTGTGGAATGCATTTCGGTGATCCAACGGTACCTGATAAGCAGCGTTCTCAACCCGCTGCTTTCCCCGGAAAACGTCCGTCTGGGGGGCTGTTCCTAATTCCGTGGGCAGAGAGACTCAGCATTGACCGAGCGAACACCGCCCTGAGACATTGGGTGACTCCCTGCCCGAGTACGAGCTCAATGAGAAATCAAATGGCCATCAGGAAGTCATTTAGCTGCTATCTCTCACAAGCTAATGCCCGGTCACCGTTGCTCAGCCGAGACCAGGTATGAAGGTAGTCAGCAACCCCAGTGCGAGCAACGCACTGATCAGCCACAAAAGCACCGTGTACTTGGAGTTCTGGGCCCGCATTTCAGCACGCAATCCTTTTACTTCGGTTTCAAATCGAGCGATCAATTTAGCTGATGCCATGTCGTCAATGCGTTGGATGATGTAATGAGCACCGCGCTCAATAAAGCCCTCGGAAGTAAGCAGGCCAAACAGGTCAGCCCCGGCATCCGACTTATCCACTTCATCCGCGGTGGCTTGAGGATATTCAGCCATGGCCTGCCTAACCGAGCAGGTACGTCGGTTGTTCCAGGTCACAGTTCCAGCCAATCTTCTGCATTGACCTCTACCATTAACGATTGATGATCGCGGTGGAAAGGCGGCAGGTCTGGGATTCTTCGGCCTGCAGGGGCACTGTTTTTCACGTACCGGACGAGTATGCGAAGATGGGGGTCAGACCGGCCAACCGGCTGAACTTTCCGGCAAGTGACGGGGCCAACGGTCGGCCCGCCCCCTCACAAAAAGGCTGTGCCCACAACACAGCCCCGTGTACCCAGGGTGGGACTCGAACCCACACGTCCTCAACGGACAACGGATTTTGAGTCCGTCGCGTCTACCAATTCCGCCACCCGGGCGCAACCCATGGTACCCCACTCAATGCTCATCGGATCCGGCCATGTCCGCATAGAGGGCATGAAATCGAATAATGGCCTCAATGCCCTCGGCAAAACGATCCAGCCCGAAATGCTCGTTCGGTGAATGTATGGCATCCGAATCCAGCCCGAACCCCATCAGTACGCTGTCCAAACCCAGAATCCGCTTGAAATCCGCCACCACCGGAATGCTGCCGCCAATGCGCACTAGGAAAGGCCGACACCCATATACACCCTCGACAGCCTTTGCCGCCGCCGCCATAGCGGTACTGTCGGTATCAACCAGCACACCTTCAGCCCCGTGAATCATCCGAAAGTCCAGCCGCATCGTCGGAGGTGTCTTGGCCTCCATCCAGGCCTGCAGTTTGGCAGCAATATCCTTAGGGTTCTGATTCGGTACCAGCCGCATGGAAATTTTCGCGCTGGCTCTTGAGGGCAGCACAGTCTTGGCCCCCTCCCCAATGTAGCCACCCCAAATGCCATTGCAGTCAAGGGTCGGGCGCGCTGTCGCAGCCTCAAGTTCGGAATAACCGCGCTCAGTCCTGGACACCGACACCCCGACTTCCTTCAACCAGGCGGCGACATCAAAAGGTAGCGCAGCCATCTCCTGGCGCTCCGCACTGGTCAGAGCCACCACTTCATCATAGAATCCGTCAATCGTGATGCGGTGATCGGCATCATGCATATTCCCAATCATGCGGGCCAACGCATTGATCGGGTTTTCAATAGCACCCCCGTACGTCCCGGAATGCAAATCCCGATCCGGTCCCGTCAGGGAAACCTCCACATAGGTCATGCCACGGAGCCCGTAGGTGATCGATGGCACGCCGGATGCGAACATGGAGGTGTCCGAGATTATCACCACATCGGCATCCAGCCACTCCTTGTGCTCTTCAATAAATCCGGGCAGGCTGGCTGACCCGCATTCCTCTTCACCCTCCAGAATCAGCTTCACGTTCACAGGCGGCCTCCCGGTAGTGCGCATCCAGGCTTCCAGTGCTTTCAGGTGCATGAACAACTGCCCTTTATCATCACAGGAGCCGCGCGCGTACAATTGACTGCCCTTTATGACCGGTTCAAACGGCGGAGATTCCCAGAGCGCCAGCGGATCCGGGGGCTGTACATCATAATGACCATAGACCAGCACCGTGGGCAATGCATCGCCCGCCTGGAAATGGGCGGTCACTATGGGGTGACCCTGCGTGGCTGTCAGTCGGGCTGACGTAGCCCCCAATGCACCCAAGTGATCCACGAGCCACGCTGCCGTCTTCTCAACCTTATCCGCATAGGCCGGATCCGTACTGACCGATGGCAGGGTGAGCAGCTCAATCAGCTCATCAACGAAGCGGCTTGCCTTGACAGCCGCATAATCCAGCGCCTTTTTCATGTGATATCAGTTACAACTCACTCTCGTCCCGCCAGCGCCGCAGACGCCAGACCTGCGTGGTGTCCGGCCGGACCAGCAGAAAGTTAACATTCCCGTCCCCGCGAAACACATCACCTCCCTCCAGTCCAATGATCAGGTTGAAACTCCGCACAACGGCGGTCCGGGTATTGGCCTCCTGCGTCTGCAGTGAAATAATCTGGTTCCACTGCAATTGAACCAGCGCCGCGTTTTCGAATAATCGGCGGGTTGATTCCAACTCCTGACTGAACCCCCATTCCCGCGCAATCCCGGTATCAAAATCGGTATAGACAAATACAAACGAGGAATCAATCAACGGCTCGTACAGCGACAGATCGCGCAGCTCATAGGCGAATCGGAAATTTGTGAAGAATCCCTCCACGGTGCGCGCATCGCCCAGCAGATCCCCAAAGGCATCCCCTTCGCCAATTGAAGGCGCAAACGGGTTGCAGGCCGCGACACCCAGACAGGCCGCCAGAACAAAGATGCTTTTATTCTGCACAATATCAGGTTATTTGCCAAATCCGGCCTTAAGGTCGCTCCACGACGGGACACTGCTGATGCTCTGGTCGGTCCAACGGCTCAGGGCCCAGAGACCCGTTCTGCTCTGGGTGATTTCCCAGATCAGACGACCCTGCAGGGTGTCCGGGATACTCTCCCGCCCATGCAGTACGATCAGCACATATTGGGCATCCATCACGTAGCGCGTGTCTCCCAGTTCGGTGGCCACATCTTCCAGACGTAACCCGTGTCCCACCTGGTCACGGGCGGCCTCTACCATGGTGGTAAAGTAGCTGTTTTCCTGTGCACTCCCCCAACTGGCCCAGAGCGAAGGATCACGTGCCTCCGCCACCGCCGACGGCTTGAACACCAGACTCGCGTCCAGTGACCTCCGATAATTGGCGGCGTTGAGCTCCCTGATGGCCGCCCTCAGGTTTTCTACTACGACATCCGCCGCAACGGGCTGATTCCAGGTCCCGGCCTGACCGACCGGATCCTCCGGCATCCGCGGCACAAACAGGTCACACGCGGCAAAGATCAGCAGAGAAAGCAGCACGCACCGGCGTACCATCGGCCGATATGCTATGCTGAAACTGCAAACCGTTCAATGGCCGCTTCCACCGGATCCGCGTCCGGCACCAGCTGAATGATCCTTCGCATAACCTGGTCCAGCAGGATGTCCGGACAGGAGGCACCGGCCGTCAGTGCAATTAACAACGGGCGCTTCGCGGGCAGCCATCCGGATGTTTCCGTGACCGCTTGAGCGGGCAGGTCATAGTGCCGGATAGACCCGACTGAGCGGATGTCTTCACTGTTGTTGATGAAAAATGTAGGAACGGACTCCTCGCACAGTCGGACAATCTGACTCGTATTGGAGGAATTATAGCCGCCTACAATCAAAGCTAAATCCAGTGGCTCCTCCAGCATCCGTCGTGCAGCTTCCTGATTCTCATAAGTCGCATAGCACAACGTATCGCTGGTGTCAATGAAGTGATCCCCGCCGCCGAATCGCCGCTCAATGGCATCCCGCAGGATTCGGGTGACCGCCAGCGTCTCGGACACCAGCATGGTGGTCTGATTGACCACACCTATGCGCCGAAGGTCCCGATCAGGATCAAATCCCCGGCTGTATCGGCCCTCAAATCGCTCATAAAAGTACTCTGTGGTACGGTCCCGGGTTATGACCGCGGCCAGGTCGCGGGCCTCCTCCTCATTGCGTACGACGACTACAGGCGCATTTCGCTGGGCGTGGGAAAACGTCGCCCGTGATTCCTCATGGTAATGCTTGCCGTGCACGATCACAGTATAGTGCTTGCGTCCCATCTGCTCGCTGCGGCGCCATACTTTTGTCACAAACGGGCAGGTCGTGTCAAATGACTTCACGTCCACGCCCAGTGCCTGCAGCTCTGCTTTGATCTCCAGTGTGGTTCCAAAGGCCGGTATGACTACAATGTCTTCCGGTGTCAGCACTGAAAGGGGAATGAGTTCTTCGCCGGAGGATGTGCGCAAAAACTGCATGCCCCGACTACGGAGATCTTCGTTCACATGGGGATTGTGGATCATCTCCGACAGCATGAACTGCCGCCGGTCAGGATACCTCTCCAAGGTACGGTACGCGATATCCACCGCCTGTTCCACGCCAAAGCAGAACCCGAAATTGCGCGCAATCGTGAACCTGACCGCCCCGCAGTCCAGCACGGAAGGAGTCAGATCACGCTTGCGGGGGTCCGCCGCCGCCCGCTGTGATTTGACCGTTGCAATCACCGGGCTGTTGAAGAAGCCCGGTACGCTGAATTTTCGCGCCATAGTTGACCTGCCGTTTATAGTTGCCTACAATCTCTGTTGAAGTCGACCGGACAGACTTCGGGCAAAACCCTCAAACCAATCCTCCAGGATCGCCCGCCGCGCCTGCCGCATCAGCCATAGGTACAAAGCCAGATTCTGTGCGGTTGCAATCTGCAGTCCCAAAATCTCACTGCACCGAAACAGGTGCCGCAGATACGCACGCGTAAACGTCTGAGACACATAGGTGTCCAACCCAGGGTCAAGCAGCCCGCAATCACCTGCCCACTTACGATTGCGAATGTTGATAATGCCCTCTGTGGTAAATACCATTCCGTTGCGACCGTTCCGTGTCGGCATAACACAGTCAAACATGTCCACGCCGCGCGCAATGGCTTCCAGCAGATTGGCCGGCGTGCCTACGCCCATGAGATAGCGCGGCTTCTGTTCGGGCAGCTCCTCGCAGGCCGCAGCTACCATGGCATACAGCTCCGACTCGGATTCCCCCACCGATAATCCTCCGATCGCGTATCCCGGAAAGTCCAGCTCCGTAAGCTCCCTGGCATGGTCCCGTCGCAGGTCCTCATAGATACTCCCTTGAACAATACCAAAAAGGAGCTGCCGATGTTCGTAGCGTCGGGGCGATTTTTGAAAATGCGCCAGACTTCGTCGTGCCCACCGAGTAGTCAGCGCGGCAGACTGGCGCGCCCGGGGGTGCGAAATGCCCGCAGGTGGGCACTCATCGAGTACCATCATGATGTCCGACCCCAGAATCCGCTGAAAATCAACCACACGCTCCGGCGTGAACATATGCTGCGATCCGTCAATGTGACTCTGGAACTGTGCCCCCTCGTCAGACACACGGCACCGCGCAGCCAGGGAATACACCTGATACCCTCCGGAATCCGTCAGTATCGCTCTCGGCCATGCCATAAACCTGTGCAAACCGCCCGCCTGCGCTATGGGCTGCACAGATGGCCTAAGGTACAGGTGATACGTGTTGGAAAGAATGATGCCGGCACCCAAATCCTCCATCACATGGCGGGGCGACAGTGCCTTGATGGCCCCGGCGGTACCGACCGGCATGAATACAGGAGTCTCAACCGGTCCGTGCCCGGTAGCCAGCACACCGGCGCGGGCACGGCCCGATGAATGCACGAGCCTAAACGCCATACTCAACCTGGCGAGACACGCCCGGGTGGACGCGCTGTCCCAGTCTCTGTTGAATCAGCTGAGCCAACCTGGCATGAACCGACGGGCCAATCCCAATGGCAACATGCTGATCGGCAATGGTCAATACCAGCACATCCTCCGGTATGCGCGCCATAAAGCACCGCGTGTCGGTGTACTGCGCATAGTTGCGATAGTAGACCAGTGCGCTGACGATCTGACTGCAGTCCACCGCCGCGAACTTCACCCTATGACTGCGGCCACCCTGCCGGATCGTCAGACCGTCCGTATCTGCTGAGACTTCAACGCCCGCTTCAAATCCAACCAGACAGATGGCCATAATCAGACCAAACACCGCCCAGGGCCAGAACAGAAGACCCTCCGCACCCTGAGCCTCCCCTGCGCTCGTAATGGCCATAACGGCAATCATACAAAGGACCGCAATAGTACTCGCGGCGATCAGATACCAGGCTTCCGCGCGACGTTCATCTTTAATCAGGCGGGAGCATATCCGCCCCAGGATAGAGCGGGCCGGATGATACCGCGAGCGCCCACGAAAAGTCCGGCACGATGCCATGGGTCGCACTACTGATCCACCAGCTGCAGCAGCGAGTCCAATTGGGCGGCCTGCCGATTCAGATTGGCCTCAAATACCAACAGCTCCTGCTCTTTTTCCTCCAGCAGCCGGAAGCTCTCGGTGATCGCCCGCTCACGGATTTCAAAGGGTGCCTGCTCCACATATCCGCGCTCTTCAAAATACCGGCGGAACAGCCAGTTGTGCTTGCCCGCTTCCATAAGCTCCGCAAATCGGAATGCCCCAAGTGTCCCCCAGTCGGTCATATGCTCCACCCGCAGGGTCAGCTCATTCAAACTGCCCGCCATAACCCTCAGGGTGTCCACCGTGGCCAGTACCGTAGCGTAAACATCCGGATCATTGAGCAGGCGCGATACCGTCCCGTCACCCGCATTGATTTTGCTCAGAATTGATTCCACGCCGGTGCTGGCGTGCTCCACCACCTCCACGAACGCCGCTGCCTCATCGGCCAGATGGGTCAGCAGCCTTTCCGTCTCCTGTGTTACGTCTACCAGACTGTTGTACAGCTCCGGGTCGTAGATCAATTTGCCGATGGTCCCTTCACCCGCCCGAATGTCGTCCACAATTCGCTCAAAGGATGTGGCGGACTGCTCAAAGCGCTGGACTGACCCCAACGCTCTATCGGTGATTTCAAACAGATCAAACGGATCCACCCCGACAATAAAATCACCGCTTTCAACGGGAATCAGCTCCCGCCCGTTGGGCGGCGGATTCACCAGCACTACAATCATGCTGCCGACCAGACCTTCGGTCTTGATCTGAGCCTGGGTCTGACTGTGCAGCAGATGCTGGGTGTTCGGGCGGATGCCCATGGTTACCTCAATCAGGGAGCCCGGCGCGGTCGGCAGGGCCACGCTGCGTACGGCCCCGATACTGACACCCTGGAACTGCACGGCCGCTCCGGCACGAAGGCCCGCAACCTGGTCATATTGCGCTCTGATCACAAAGCGCTCGCTGAACAGCAGAGTCCGACTCCCGATGATGATCAGGGCCAGCACAAAGACCGCCACCGATGCCAGGACTACCAGCCCTACACGAGTCTCTCGCGTCATTCAACAACTACCCATTGGGCGAATAAACTGCCTGTTTTGATCCTATGTTCTGCGCCATCAGTGGAAAAACTCTTTCAGCATGGGGTGAGGGTGCGTACGCATGTCGCTTAGCGTGCCCTGAGCGAGCACCTTTCCTTCATGCAGAAAAACCGCACGATCCGCCGCAATTTCGGCACAGAGCAGATCATGGGTGATCGTGATCACAGACATATTGCGGCGTTGGAGCCGTACCAGCAGATTGGACACGGTACGAACGGACACCGGGTCCAACCCCGTTGTCGGTTCGTCGCAAAGGAGGATTTCCGGCTCCAGTATAATGGCGCGCGCCAGAGCTACACGTTTTTTCTGACCGCCTGAAAGCTGCGCCGGATACTGGTTGGCGGTCGCCTGCAGACTCACCCAGTCCAATGCCTCCATAATGCGGTCCGTCCGTTCCGCCTTCCGCAGATCAGTGTGTCGGCGCAGCACAAAATCCATGTTATCCGCGACAGTCATGGAATCAAAAAGAGCACCTCCCTGAAACAGGTACCCAATCCGAAGCCGTACCGCGTCCAGATCAAGGGAAGACAGTTCATCTATACGCTGTCCCAGCACCTGAATCGCACCCAAATCCGGCTCGATGAGGCCGACTATGTGCTTCAGCAGTACGCTCTTGCCCGTTCCGGAGCCTCCCATGATGGCCACCGATTCGCCGCATCGCACGCGCAGGTTGATCCCTCGCAGAATCCGTCGCCGACCAAATGCCTTGTGCAGGTTGTTGATCACCACCACATCCTGCGGATCGGGATTCGTCATGAGTCTCAACCGAACAGCATCAGGGAAATCCGCACCAGCACCACATTGGCCACCAGTACCAGCAGTGAACTCACGACCACGGCCTGCATCGCCGCCTGACCCACCTCCCGGGTGCCGCCGCGCACCTTGAATCCGAAATTGCAGCCCGTAATCGCCACAATGAAACCGAATACGCCGGTCTTGGCGGTAGAGAAAATCAGATCTGAAAGGCGCAGACTCGCAAACGCCTGATCCACAAACAGCCGGTAATCCAGCTCACTGGACAGCAGGGCCTCCAGGTAGCCCCCGCCAAGCGCCACCAGGTTGCACGCCACCGTCAGCAAGGGAAACATTACGATGCAGGCCAGCACACGCGTGACCACGAGGTGCCGGAACGGATTCAGGGCGGCCACCTCCAGCGCATCAATCTGCTCGGTGACGCGCATCGATCCCAACTCAGCAGCTATGCCAGCTCCCAACCGCCCCGCAAGTACCAGCGAGGTGATCACCGGACCGATTTCCTTGACCACCGCCAGGGCCAACATGCTCGGCAGAACGGCTTCGGCACCAAACCGCGCCAGCGTCCCCCGGCTCTGCATAGACAGTACCACCCCAATGGCGCAGCCGGTAACCAGCACCAGTACCAGACTCTTGGTGCCGATTTCATCCATCTGGCGGATGAGCTCCCGGCCTTCAAACGGTCGTTTGAACACCTGCCAGGCGAACTGGCCGGAGAAAAGGGACAGGTCTCCCAAACGTTCCGTAAACGGTTTCAGGCCGGGCATTACCAGGTATATTGGGTAAGGACACTCAGGCCGAGCGCGCTGGTGTCCGCACGCAGCCGGGCCAGCAGCCAGGGATACAGCACGTATTCTACCGACAGCGCTTTACGGCTCTGCAGCCTGGACGCATCCGACAGAGTTTCTGATGCCAGCGGCCAACTGACCGATGTGAACAGGCGGCGTGAGATATGCTTGCCGGCGGTTACCGTCAGGCCCCGGCTGCCCTCGGGTTGAATCCGAACCACATCCAGACCCAACCCGGCTCCGGCTGCTCCTGCAATAAGCGAGTTCAGCTGACCAATGGCCAGACCGCTGCCCGCCTCCAGTGTGCTGGTGCCCGCGGATTGAAAGGCATCCGCCGCCGGGCGGCCCGTGGCTATGTAGTGAAGAATATCCGCCGGATCCAGATTTATGGGTTCGCTGCGCAGATTCAGCTCAATCGAATTCGTCTCCTGAAGACGGCCTCTGGCTTCCAGCAGGATGGTCACCTGGGCATCCTGGGTGCTCTGTTCACGCACCGCCATGGCCGCCTGGAGATCAAAATACGGGTCCAGAGAGGGTCCGGCAAACGTGACCCGACCGCGGCGAATGTCAAACCTGCGCCCGAACTGATGCACGGAACTTAGCGAGGGTACCACGCTCAGGGTACCGATGATCTGCTGCTGCTCAAAGGCGGCCTTGATCATTCTGAGTGAGCCGGCAAGGGCAACATCCATCTCAGGATTCCGGACGGATCGCAGCCATACATTCCCGGGTATTCCCACCTCCAGATCCATACTCAGCGCGTCGGCTACCGAGTAGGTCGTGGTATCCTGCGCCGTAACGCGAATATTGAAAAACTGCTCCAGCATCTGCAGATCCTCCTCCGCAAAGGCCACCCTCCCGGTACTCATATCCGCAGCGGCCTCTCGCGGACGGATAACCGCCCCGGTCATATCAAGGCGTCCATTCAGCACGGGCCTGACCAGCGTGCCCGCCAGACGCAGTCGCCCATCTGCATCGGCCTGATAGGGTCGCGTATTAACCAGCGTGAAGTCATCAAGGATAAGGGCCAGATCCAACTGGAGCGAGCGTAGCGATTCCAGGACCACCTGCCCCTGACCGGCGAGCGTGCCCTGACCGCTGTGCGCGGAGATCTCTCTGACGCGAATCGTGTCACCTGCCGCCCGGGTGCGCAGCTGTCCCTGGGCCACGGCAATTCCGAGCTCAGGCAGGTGCATTGACAGATCGGCCAAGTCGGCGGTGCCGGTAAGCCTCGGGCTTTCCGCGGTGCCGGTCAGATCCAGATCCGCCGTCAGATTGCCCGACAGGTCCCGTACCACATCAGGATCCAGGAAAGGTGTAATCCATGCCAGATTCAGGGCATCGCTTTTTATCCGCAGCGCGGTGTCCACATCCGGCATCGGTGCCGCCCTTGCCAGGCGCAGATCGACCGGCACATAACCGAAAAGGCGCAGCGACGATCCGTCGTGGTGTGTCAGCGCAGCATCCACACCCAGCCGAAAGTCCCCATATTCCACTTCAGCCCGCAGATCACCGATGGAGCGGTCCTGCTGATGCACATCCATGACAATCGAACCGCTGACGACCGGACTGACCGCGGGTCCACTGAGGAAAAAGCCTCCGTTTACCGTCCCGCCCAGATCTTCAAGTCCCAGCAGATCTGCGAACCTCCCCACTTGGACCTCGAACAGGCTGATACCGAGATTCTGCTGTCCATTGAAATCCAACACGCCATCAATGGCCACTTCCTGAGCGTCCTCCACGATCAGCAGGTTGCGCACGCGGTACCGATCGCCCGTACTGATGGTGGCCGCCTGGTCCAGATGCCAGTGATCCTCATCCAGGCGCATGTCCAGATCCTCCAGCACCAGGCGCTGCTGTGCCAGATCAGCATACCCCCGGACGCTGGCCCGGCGGCGGTCATCAACAATCAATTGCGCGTCATACTGAAGCGCCCCCTCCTGATGCCGAACCGCCAGCGACGCACTGCGCGCGGCCAGGGCAGGCACCGACACGCGTGATACCTCCAGTTCGGCCTCCGACAGCGTGGGCCTCAGTCCGATGACATAGCCCCGCAGCCTGCCCTGCGTGTTGAAGATGCGCACATCTCTCCAGGTGGCTGGCCCGAGCCCGAAACCGACCGAATACAGCAGAGAGTCCGCCCCCGACGTAATGTGCACCCGAAACGAATCCGCCGAACTGCCCCCGCCTGTTGCCGGGCCGAGCCATCGCCTCAGCGGACCGACATCCCTAAGATGCCCCACCAACTCCAGTTCCTGACCGATGCCATGCTTTAGAGCCAACGCGCCGGAGGCCTGCAGGCGCGCCACACCGGAATCAAGCGCCAGCGTATCCAGCCGCAGATATCCATCGCGCCAGGCCCCGCGGGCCCGCCCTGCTTCAAGCACGATCCCACTCACCGCGGCATCACTGACGAACACCTCCGCACGTTCCAGCACCAGGCTTTCCAGATCTGACCCCGACCCGGCCAAATCGAAACTGCCGGATGCGACAGCTTCCAGGCCAGCCAGTGCCTCAAGGTCCAGCTCTCGGACCCGGCCTCGCGTCGCAAAGCTCCCATCGGCCCGCTGCAGCAGCGTATCCACCACCAGATATCCGGATGGCAGCTCAAGACTCAGGCGGCCTGCGGTGGCTCCTTCGGCTGCAAGTAATTCTATCGTGCCCCCGCGCACTACCTGCCGGTTCACAGTGGAGCTGTCCAAGTGCATCTGCAGGTGACCGGACCCGCTGCGGATAAAGGCACGGTCTATGACCCCTGTCAGCTGCGTCCGCCAGGTTGTATCACTAAGGATGGCACCCAGATTGACCCCCTCAAAGTTCGCATGTCGCAAAGAAACCGCCGGTGCGTCAAGCAGGGAATCCATATCAGCTGCTAAGTCCAGTCCGCCACCGGGCCAGTAAATCTGCACAGATACAGCCCCCGTGTCTGCAACTACACCCAGCGCCAGGTGAGCGCTGTCAACAGCCTGTTCCCCCACCCATGAGTTCTCCAGGCGCGCTGAGGCTTCCACCTGGTCAAGACCCCACCCGGAAAGCCGCAACGCACCTGTAAGATGGCTGGCTACGGGTGCGCCAAATGCCTTCATGTCTGCGCCTGTAATGGACATCCGGGACACGGACCAAACCGGATGCGGCCCCGAATAATTCAATCCGCCGACTCCCCGAGCATCCCCGGCCGCCGTATTGATCTCAAAATCCGCCTGTACGTCCGACCGGTCCATTTCAATGCGTGCAAGTGCTGAACCGACCGCCAGCTCATTGAGCCAGGAAGAATCCGCCCGCAGGTCCATCGTGAGACTGTCGGGGGGCCATCGGCCATTGAGATCGACCTCCGCGTTTACGCGACTGAATGCGTCCGCACCGGTCAGACCGGCCAGGTCCAGGTCGGTAAGCCTAAGCTGCCCGGTCAGTACCGAGTCCCTACGCCGGGAGTCCAGGATGATCGCTCCCTGATCCGTGGCAATAAGCCCGGCAATCTCAAAGGAAACGGAATCCATCCGACCACGAATCTTTCCGGCCGTAATGCTGCGTGCTCCCATGCGGCCGCCGATCAGCGTGAGGCCTGCCGTAAGTTCCTCGGCAAGATCCACTTGTACGGACCCGTCAATTGCGCTGGACTGATGCGCCACATACCGCCCGATATCAAACCCCCTGAAGGCACCGCCAATCCGTCCGTGCATCTCTGCAAGAGCCACTTCGCCCTTGAGGTCCATGTATGCTGAGGCCAACTGACCCTGCACGTCCAGTGCTGCCTGACCATTTGTGATTGCGGCACTTGCCTGGACAGCGTCCATGGACACGCCGCTAAGGCTGCCCCGTACGTCAGTGAGCACAAGTTCGCCGGAAAGGTGCCCGGCTGACCGGCCCAAGAGATAGCCCTCAATATCCGCAGCTATGCGCCCAGGGGCCAGATCAGACACCACTGCGGGATTCAGGTTGCGGATGCGCAGTGAGTCAATGACCCACTGATTCCGAAGGGGGTTGAGCGTAGCGGCTGCCACCACATATCCGCCATCGGTGAAAGTGCCCGAGGCCGACAGATGCATAGCACCTTCAGGACCGACCAGACGGGCCTCCAAAATCAGAGACTCCTCGGAATGGGGCATCCAAGGGGCCAACTCCTGCAGATGAAGCGGCGTGGTCCGCAAGCGCACATCAGCTCCGATGCCGGGTTCAACATGCCCGCCTGCGACCATAACCGTCTGCTGACCTGTCACGATGAGCGTGTCCAGATCGAGCCTGCCGCCATCCCATTGGGCCCGGCCGGCCAGACTTACCGGCTGCACGTTCGGATCCCATTGGAGGCTTGTATAAAGCGTATCCAACCGCAGGTCCCATCCCGGACGCAACCGGCCTTCCAGCCAAATGGACGAGGCGACAGCCACAGAATCCAGAAGCGTCAGGCGACCCTCACGCACGGTGAAATAATCCACGCGCACCTTGGGAGGATCAGCATTGTCTGGCTCCGGCGGCGTGCCTGCCGGGGGCTTAAGCCGTAGATCTGCGCCAACCAGGGCAACCTCCGACAGATGCCACCGACCGGCAATAAGGCCTCGATGGTCCGGCCTCAAAATGACCGTATCCGCTGCTACCTCCAAAGCGCCCCAACTGATACTGAGTCCGCGCAGTTCCAGTGTTGTCAGCCAGTGCCCGCGCAAAGATTCAAGAGAGACTTTCGCGCCCGCCAGTTGCAGGCTCGCGCGCACAATGCCAGCCAGACTCCAGGGCAGCGAAACGGCCGCAACCAACGAAATGACAACCAAAGCTGCCCAGAGCCACCGCCTTCGTGCCTGGATCCACGCCTTGCTGCGACTGATCATGCGCGGCGGATGGGTAAGACCGCCGGTGGGGGCCACATACACTGCGGGTTGGATGATCGTCCACCGCCTGTAAGAGCTGCTGTCAACGCTCTCTGTCTGCTAATACCTGCCATTCCGCGCTCAACCGACCACGGCTGATGAGGATGGCTCGCTGCGCACTGCATGGGGGCAGCCTGTTGAGGACCAGGATGGCCGCCTGCGCTGCACAACCACCCAGAGTCCGGCGCACAGGAGCGTCCTTCTGCCCCCGTGCGCAATGGGAAGTGAAGCGATCCCGTATGCCCCGCGGTCGATTGTTTCAGCAGGGTTGACCGGGGATTCCGGCTCGTTGACTGGAAAGTGTACCGATTTGAGGCATGCCAGAGCCGCCTGGAATCGGCCGCCTGCGCTGTGGTTCGGTTACCCAGAGTAAGCAGCGCTTCCCTCGCCGACCGGATGATGTATTGGCCCCTCAGGTTAGGTATTCTATCTGTGCCTGACGATTCGCCGGGAATGCTGAATGTCCGCAGACCGCCCGGCTCAGCTCCGTACGTCCGCCCGCGGCGATTCAGGGCTGCGACATTCACCCCGCCGACCTGGAACCCTTGCCGGGCGCGAGGGACTTCAGTCAGCGTACCAGCGATCAGATCATCTTCAACCCGTGTGCGCGGCAGATCATCGCGCGCAACCGGGCACATGTCCAAGTAAGGTGCTTGCCCTTTGCCGATCTTGGTCCGCAGGGTTCCAACGCCCTTTGCCACCGCCCGCTCATTCCGGCCTTTGGTACACGCATCAATGATCCTGTTCTCTGCCGATCGCAGCAACCTACGGTCCAGCTCAGCCCGTACCGCAACGCTCAGCGGCGGCCTCCGGCGCGTTGGGCATGGCATCACCGGCCGGATTAGTCCCGCCATCGGGCTACGGCTCCTTGATCCATTTGGGGCATTAATGGCCTTTTGAGGCAACAAGGGCCGATTCCAGCAGCTGCAGTCGCTCCGCCTCTATTGTGCCACGCTCATGGGTAGGTACCACCGACGACAATCGGCTGATGCGCTTGACATCCTCTGCATACTCTTTGAGCCGGCGCTTGTAGCCGTTTCGGTTTTTGGTGCAGACCAGGCTGTAGGGACTCCCTTTGCGCTCGGTGACATAATCCAAATCCAGTTGGTGGGACTTAATCAGATGACGGAGATATAGGCGGGAGGCCTTGGCGACTTTAAATCGCTTAACACGCTCGGTATGGTGCGTACAAAATGCCTGCAATTCAGTGCACAGCTCACGGTCACACGGCAGGTCTACATCAATTTGCCAATTCGTCGGCTCGCTGGGTGGAACGCTGCTGCGCTCAAGAAGAAAATCAACGGCTAGGCGCCATAACATCCGATACGCCCGGGTGCCGGAAAAATTCCGGATCCTGTTTAAACCCGACACGACCGTAGGCAGCATGCGGTCCGGCGTAACGATCCGCGGATACGCCGCAATGATTTGGGCGGCCTGGACCGATTCTGCGGTGAGTCCCAGGCGCTCGGTGAGCACAAACAGGCTGCGGAGTGCCTTCGCATCCGGTGATAAGCGTTTGAATTCCGTCTTGCTGCCGGAATGCCTGTACCCGTGCCCAGGGGTAATCTTGTTCAGGGCTTCTGCAGCAGCCTCCAGTGAGGCACGCAGACCGCCTGCGGCCGTACGCACCGATGCCCGTTCCACGTCCCGCCACTCAAGTTGGGCCTTACCCCGACGCTTTGCGACCAGGGTTAACAGCGCGAGCACTTCCTTGGACCGCTTCAACATATATCTCTCCACCAGCGACAGCATAATTCGCCCTCCAATTTCGGGACCAAGCTTGCGGATCAGCTCCGCCAAAGACTGATTCTCGCCGCCGGTGTATTGCTTGAGCACGGTGCCGTTGATGAAACGCGTCGCCAGATTGGTATCGCCGGCCGCATCCAACAGCCGCAGCATGTCCTCGCGGGCATCGTCATGGGACCTGAAGTAGGTACTTTCCGGCCACACCTCAATCAACACCGCAAGCATACGGCGGATTGAAGCTGGATCTTCGCGGTCACATTGGTCTTCCACCCAGGAGACTGCGTTACCAATACTCCTGCCTGCGACGATTTTCACGGTCTGCGCTTTGGGCCATATTACCAGTGCCGCAAACCGGTAAATCAGTTCAAGCGTTGGGCCGTAATTCCCATGATACTCCTCCAATAGTTCGTCATCGGGATCCGCGTTCTTCAGCGCTTCAGGGGGATGGATTTCGCCACCGTTGAGATGGAGTTTGCCGAGTTGTGGACGACTGCCATCCGGGGCAATCCAGTTTTCGAGATGCTCATCCCGATCGTGTACTTCGGCCAGCCTGTCACCCGATATGGGCTCTTCGTTGCCATACCCATAATCCATCTCCGGGTCCCCCGTTTCCGAAATATGCAGCGTAGCTGCATAAATGGAGCAGTCTGCACGTTCAGCGGCCCGTCCCAGTACTTGGGCAACGGCCGCATCGGTGCCCTTGAGCGTGTCAAATGACAGGCCCTCTTCGCTGTAGCCGTGATCAAGCAGCCAGACCAGCTTCTCGGTCTTACCCTGTTTACGCCATTTATTGAGGCAGGCTGCCACCTCGTGGGTCAAATCCGCATAGTTGGGTGCACCCTCCCACTGCGGACCGTTCCGAACGAACAGGTTGAAGACTAAAGATATTCGATGTCCTTGGGTTACCGGCCGTGCCTCGTGCAGACAGTCTGCATAGAAGGCCGCGAAGGCCAGTTCAGAGGGATCCTGCGCACTCATGTCAATGGTGGTCGCTTCCCCGCCGTGGCGGACGACCAGTTCGCCCCCTTCGCCCGGTGTGGGCAGCGACAGCGAAAGCGTGGCGATCATGCCCGGTACTTTCTCCGTATCCCGATGAGCAGCAAAGAAACCTCCCTCCCGGTAGACTAGGAGCTTGTAGAGCTCTGTGCCGAGCTTTCCGTCGGGCAGCCCAAGCTCCTGGCTCACCTGCTCCATGATTTTCTTAAAGGTGTCCGACCATCCGCGGCCGCCCACGCGAACCTGCTTTGCATCAAGCTGCCAGCAATCCCGCACGGAGGTGTCCGTAAGCGTCCGGGTACCCTTGCCGTAGGGCGCGCGCTCGGCCACTTGGATCAGCGCCTCAATCTGCGCCAGCAGCACCGGGAACGAGAGCATACCCACCTGATCCACCGTAACACGCGGCATCGGCACAATGAGCCTGCCGGCCGCACAGTAGTTGCCCGGACGATCCACCTTCTTCAGCAATTTGATCAGCTGCCTGCTCGCCGGACCGTACGCTTTGGTATCCATGTACAATTTGACTGTTTACTGCGCTAAGTTACCGTTTTTGCGAGTTTTCCACGGACCTCCGATGATCCGGCACTTAACAGCGGGTTTACCGTTCATCAGAAGGGCTGCCCGATACTGAAGTGGACCCGGATGCGACGCCAGTCGGAATAGTACGCCTCCTCCAGCCCCCGCGCCGACCGGAATGCGTTCCTCGGAGACTGCAGGTCCAATGGGTCTGGATTTGCTTTGACCGCCAGATCCACACGAATCAATCCTACGGGGGTATCGTAGCGGATGCCGATGCCAGCGCCGATTCTGAACCGGTCCCAACGCAGTCGCCCGTCGTCAGCCAGGCCGCATTGAATCTCGTACGGCAGGCGCACCGGTACGACCAGCGCAGGATCTGCAAACAGCTCCGCCGCACAGGTCGGAGCCGCATAGGACGATACCTGGCCGGCATCCGCGAAAACCGCCGCATGCCAGTCGCCGGTGAGCGGGACCTGCAGTTCCGTGCCGACAAACAGGCGGGTCAGACCGCCGGCCGGTTCGTAGAACCTGTGGGTCAGTTCTTCACCCGACTGTTCGGTGCGGTTGGACTTTGCCCCGGCGAAACCCGTGCTCCAGCCGCGCACATCACTGGCACCGCCTGTGTAAAAGCGTACCGCATCGTATCTGTTTTCATAGGGCGCGGCAAACTGGGCATCTATGGTCACCGGCCCGTCCGCCGAGTAGTAGGTAACCGACTGCACGCCTGCAGGCCAGATCTTCCCTGCTCCGACCCGGACTGTAAGCTTGCGCCGGCGGCCCAGCGGAACATATCCGGCAAGGTCCAATTGGGCTTTGGTATATTCAAGCCCCAAGCCCGCAATTCCGAGGAATCTCTCCGCAATCCCCGCCTGCTCCACTGCGGGTCTGATGATCCAACCGCGCGTGGGTCGCAGATAGTCGTCGGTTGTTGATATCGTACCGCTGAGCGTTAGCACACTCTTATCGTACACATCACGCACCGGGCTGTCGGGGTCAGGCCGAGCGGCGGTGAATTGAGCTTCGCGGCTCAGCAGATAACTAAGACTGATGGCCTGCCTGCGCGGGTCACCCGCATACCAGCTGTTGCTGACACCGTACGAACGGCGGTTGTACCCCAGATATCTGTCGGATTCATCCAGCAGCGGGTCCCGCTCATACAGCAGGTACGGTTCAATGCTGGCATTCAGCCATGAAAATCCGATTTGCGGCATTCCCAGCGTCACGGAAGTCCGAAGGCGCCGTGAAACCTGAGCACCTGTCTCCGTGAAAGCCAGAAGCCCGGATTCCACTTCCGCAGAAACACTCAGCAGGCGGCCGCCACCGAGAAAATTCCGCTTGGACAGGGTTCCCTGACCCGTCAGGCCAGTACGCTGGTGATATCCTGTTTCTGCTGATATATGTCGCAGCCGGGCCTGCTGCACGGTAATGAGCACATGCACGGTGCTGTCACGCGGCTGGTCCGGCACATTCACCTGGGCCGCGCTGAACAGATTCAGGGCAAACAACGCACGCTGCGCCGCCAGCAGTTGAGACTGAGCAAAGACATCGCCTTCTCCAAATGGCAGTGTACGCCGGATCACCTGGTCGTCTATGCGCCGCTCGCCTTCAATAGAGATCGAATCGACCATACTTATCGGGCCCGAATCCACCAGAAAGCTGATATCCGCCACATTGTACAGCGAGTCCACCTCCAGTTGCGTTTGGAGCCTGGCAAACGCATAGCCCTGATCTTTCAGCCAACCCAGCACCTGATCTTCAATTCTAACCAATTCAAACGATGTGAGTCGGTCCCCCGTCTTGAAGCTGGTGGCATCTCTAAAGGTGATCCACCGGTCGCGCATATCGCCCTCAAACGCATACGCCAGATACCCGGCCTCTGCAAAAAAGCCCACATCCTGGATAATCAGGGGCGCGCCCTGTCGAATGCTGAAGACTATATCAATCCGGTTGGTGGCGGCGTTCAATGTTGATCCGGCGTAATCCACATACGCATTCAGGTAACCGGCCTCATGGTAGGCTGATCGCATCCGTACCACATCGCTCTGCAGCTCGATCGGATCCAGGATGAAGGCATCCAGGGACCGCAGACCGATGGCGATGCTGATCCTTTCGCGCCATCGGGGGCCTCGGGTAACAATCAGCTCATTCAGCTCATGGGCGGAAAACAAACGCAGCTCACGGCGGGTGTCGCGGAAGTCAAACGAAACACTTCGCACCACAGTCTGCCCGTCCGCCTCCAGAAAATCCGTCTGACCCGGTACCGGGGCTACTGGCAACAGCAGTACCAGGCAGGCAGCAAGACTCCTGGACATCGCGCCGGTCGCTACAGGTCAGGCACTGGCGCGCCGCTGCTCATAGACAGGCTTAGCCCCGTGCAGAATCGTGTCACGGGTGATACGGCAGTACCCAATATCCTTGAGGGAGTGAACCTCGTACATGATATCAATCATGGAGGACTCCATGATGCTGCGCAGTCCTCGGGCACCCGTCCCGTATTCTCGTGCCCGGTCCACGATGGCTTTCAGTGCCTCCTGATCAAAGACGAGATTGATGGAATCCATGGCGAACAGCTTTTGGTACTGCCGGATGATGGCGTTCTTGGGCTGGGTCAGAATCGCCATCATGATTTCGTCACTCAGCGGGTCCAGGGATGACATCACATTCAGCCTGCCGATGAATTCCGGGATCAGGCCGAACTTGAGCAGATCGTCAGGCTCCAGGTACTGCAGAATGGTGTCATCATCTTTGTCCACGCGCTTGTTGCTATCCGACACAAACCCAATCTGACCGGAGCCCACGCGCTGGGCGATGATTTCCGGCAGTCCGGCAAAGGCTCCGCCGCAGATGAACAGGATGTTGCGGGTATCAATGGTAATCAAGCTCTGTTCGGGATGTTTACGGCCGCCTCTGGGGGGTACCCCGGCCTCGGTACCTTCCAGCACTTTCAAGAGCGCCTGCTGCACGCCTTCACCGGACACATCGCGTGTGATGGACGCGTGATCGGATTTGCGTGCAATCTTGTCTATCTCGTCAATATAGATGATGCCCCTCTCCGCCTTCTTTACGTCAAAGTCACTGGCGCTCAGCAGGTTGGAGAGGATTGTTTCCACATCATCGCCCACATAGCCGGCTTCAGTCAGTGCGGTCGCGTCGCTTATGGAGAACGGTACGTGCAAAATCCGGGCCAATGTGCGGGCGAGCAGTGTCTTGCCGGTGCCTGACGAGCCCAGCAGCAGAATGTTGGCCTTTTCCAGTTCCACATCACCGAATTCATTGTAGAAATCCACCTTATCGGCAGCTTCAACCCGCTTGTAGTGGTTGTAGACCGCTACGGAGAGGGCTTTCTTGGCCCGCTCCTGACCGATCACATATTCGTCAAGCCCGGCCTTGATCTGCATGGGCAGCAGCGGCTTGCGCTTCTTAACTGCGGCTTTCGGACGGGGCCGGAGGCTGCTGGCGTTCTCCTTGTTGGTGCGGACGATCTCTTCGTTCGCATCTCTGATGCAGTAGTCGCAAATATATACGCCGGCCGCACCGGCGAAGGCTGACAATACCTCCTGCAGGTCGCGCGTGCAAAAAGAGCAGCGGATAATGTCGTCCCCCTTGCCCTGACTCATGAATCACTTTGTTCTGGTGACGGATTCGGGCTTGGCATTTGTGCGTCGACGCTTTCCAGCCATGCGTCCAGCGTCATCCGCATGGATGCGACCCGTTCATGCTCCGGCTCAACCAGGTTCTGCATTTCTTCCAGGTCCGTCTCCATATTGTACAGCTCCACCTGATCGTCCTCGTGGAAGGTTATCAGCTTCCAGGGACCCCGCCGGATCACACTGCCCGGGCTGCCCCCCTGGTTCCCGTAGTGCGGGTAATGCCAAAACAGATCCCGCTGCGGCAAGGCGCTGCCTTTTGACAGCAGCGGCCACAGGCTCACCCCATCTGAGCGGGCGGGCATCTGCTGGCCGGTCATATCCAGGATGGTCGGCATGAAGTCCGTGCTGATAACCGGGGTGGTTTCCACGCGGGGTGTACGCAATCCGCGCGGCCATCGCACGATCAGCGGCTCACGAATCCCCCCTTCGTACAGCCAGCCTTTGCCTGCACGCAACGGCAGATTACTGGTCGGGTGCCCTTCGGATGTAGACAGCCCGCCATTGTCGGAGGCAAAGAGCACTATGGTATTATCTGCCAGCCCGAGGGAATCCAGCGCCCCCAGCACTTTCCCGATGGCCTGATCCATGGATTCCACCATCCCGGCGTACACTGCATGGTTCTGCACCTGGCGCACGCGCCGTTCCCCTTCCTGCCCCCAGGCTGTGGGCTTCGCGGGCTTCGCTGCATACTTGGCTTCCAGTTCCGGCGTGGTCATCAGCGGCGTATGCACCGAATAAAAGGAAAGGAACACCAGAAACGGCTGTGACGCGTTTGCCGCCATGAACGCTGCTGACTCACGGGCCAGGCGGCCCGGCAGATGTTCTCCTTCGGGGCCTTCTTCCAGTCGGGGATTGTCGTACGGCACAAAATAGCCGCCGCGCCCGTAAGGACCGCCGCTTGACCATCCGCCTTTGTTGACTTCAAAGCCGTGATTATCGGGCGATTCACCCAGATGCCATTTACCTGCAAAGAATGTCCGATACCCGCCGGCGGCGAGCGCTTCGGCGAGTGTCAGTTCCTCTTCCGGCAGTTCATCCACATACGGAGCCGGCAGCAGAGGCTTATGGCGCGTCCAATGTCGGCTGACCGTATTGGGCTGGGGGGCTCCGAAGTAGTCGGTCGTATTGAGGCGGGCGGGATACAGGCCGGTGACGATGCTCGCCCTTGTGGGGCTGCATACCGGAGCTGCGGCATACGCCTGGGTAAACCGCACGCCTTCGCTGGCCAGGCGGTCAATGTTGGGAGTCTCGTAAAAGGTGTCCGGGTTATAGGCCCCGACATCCATGTAGCCCAGATCGTCCGCCAGAATTAACACGACATTGGGTGGCGGCTTAGCCATGCAACCGGCCAGCACAAGCAGTGCGGCGATGGCCAGCACCCCCCTAAAGGTGTATTCATGATTGGACTGCAGCGACCGGTACGTCTCCATTGTCGGCATACAAAACGCCTAAATCTACGCAAATCGCACAATCCCGGCAGTAAGTCAGCGGAATCAGATCAACGGGATTGTTCCGCCTGCGGCAAATTCAGTGAAACTCCCTGGAATCATGGCCAGGGTCCGCGGTCGGCACCGACCTGCCGGTCCTGACACCCGCCTGATCGCCTGGCCAATTCGGTTCGGCTGGAAGCGGGAACTATTGGAGGCCGCGGAGGTAACAGGTCATTATCCGCCCCTTGGCAGTACCCCTGGCTTCCATCCTGCCTGCAGGATCGGCGATCCCAAGCGAGGGCGAGCCCTTGGGGCTTTTCGATTGTTGTGCGCACCACCTCTGATTGCCCACTCGGCACGGGCGCTCTACGAGTCTGTACATGCGTCAATAATTGCGGCAGGATGGCACCTGTAAATCAGCCGCTCGCGGTACAGATGCCGTGCAGTCTCACATACGCGTGCCGTATACCAGGCATTGCTGCCCCCACCCACGACCATACCGGCTACCGGGAGGAACTGTGCAGCCTTTAGGCCGATCAGGCGCTGTCCGAGCGCCCGCGCCAGACCGTACATGGAGCCCTTTACCGCCAGCTGCTCGGCGGTCTGGCGTGTGTGATGGCGGGCAATGGCACCGGCCGCATCGCGGCTGTCGTCCGTGCGCGCCGCTACACACAGCGTGAAAAGGGCGTATTCGCGCTCATGCTCCCTGGATAGATCAAAGCCGCAGCAGGTGGCGGTCTCTCCGGCCGCTCGGAGGCTGAAGCCGATGAGTCCCAGCAGGTCCGGCAGCAATCCGGCCAGCCCTGCCAATCCGGCGGCAGCTCCCTGCGCACCCGTCATGGACTGATACCGCATTTGAATTCCCTCCAGAGCCTCATGGATGGCTTCCATCTTGAGACTGCGCACATCAGCAATGCTTGCGATATCATGCCCGCGCGCCCGGAAACGCTCCAGCACCCCCTTCCACGACACGGTGTCCTGTGCGATTTCGTTTGTGATGCGTACAACGCCCGTAATCAGATTGTCCAGGGTCCAATCAAATCCAGGCACCTTGTGCATCATGCCGGAGAGCTGCTTCAGCGGCCTGTTTATGCGACTGACCTGCCGGTCCACCCAGGCCGGCTGCCGGGATCGCCAGGTCCGCACCTCAGCCAGCACTGCCTGTTCAGATGCCGTCAACATTTGACTCAGTTGACTATAGGCCAAAATACGCCGAATCTGAAACGCTGCGCCGGGAGGGGATATCCGGGAACAAGCTCAACGCCCGGTGTGATGGTCGTGCCGCTGAGAATATTCTCAAAAGCGGCAAACAACGTAGCCGCGCGCACCTGCCCCTCAGCAACGATATCCAGTGTTCCCGAAGGATCCATTGCGGACCGAGCAGAAGAAGCCAGCATCAGAAGCCCTGTTGAGCTGTGCAGCACCCGACCGCGCATGCGGCCCCATGCCCGGCCTACCACCGACACATCCAGAATCAAGTCTCCGGTGAATAATCGGTACCTGACACCCATTGTTGCGCGGGCCGTCCAGTCCGGCTGTGCCCCGTTGCGCGCTTCCGCATCGTAATCGCTCCGCATGATCCCATACGCGGCCTCTCCATACACGCCGCGCCGGGTTCGCTGCCGAAATCCCAACCTGATGCCTGCACCGATTGAAGATCCGTTTAAATGACGGACAACGGCGGAGTCCGGTGCGACTTCCAGATAATCCGTCACGGACGACACCCGCTGCCGAAAGACCGAAGGCTCCAGATCCCAGGGTCTGACCGAGTACCGCAGACGGGCTGTAACTCGCGTCACGGTGCCAGGCATTCGCGCGGCGGGTGCCAGATAGGCTGACCACCCATATTGCGCCACATGAGACTCCATGGCGCTTGCCCGCACCGCATTCACACTCAAATGGCCGCTGTGCCACCCGTAGCGTAAACCCATAGCGCCGCGTCCATGCCAGCCGTTAACCAGGTAATGCAAGCCGGCCTGGGCGGTCAGGTCTATGCTGCCGAAGCGTACGGCATCCGTCAGGGTCAGCCGCCACTGAGCCTGCGAATCTTCCCCTATTTGTGTTGAGTCAGCGGAAGCCGCGCTCGTGCGACCCTCCAGCGCGAACCGTGCCCTGTGAGCCCCAGCTTCCAGATCTTGGTAAAGATGTATCGTCCCCCGGCGAAGCCGTGCCTCAGCTCCGACTGAACCGGTCCCGTTGAATCGCAGCGTCTGGCTTGAAGCCGACAGTACGGCTGTCAGAGGCTGACGCAAGAGCGGAATCAGACGCGTTCTCGCGGTGGCGATCAGGTCATTCCGAACATCCCTGCGTGTCGCCCCTAATCCGCTTACCGAGGCAATCAGTCTGTTGTAACGCACCAGCTCATCTCCCACGACCCCTGAATGTGCTCCCAGCCGCCGCTGATTGTGCAGGTAGGTGATTTCCATTGACATCCGGTGCGCACGAAGTCGCACACGCAACAGTACCTGCCGCATGCGCTGCAATCGACTGCCGGGGTATTCGCCCTTAGCGGCTGCGCCCGCATACGCGAAAGTAGTATGCAGATGGCCCGTGCCGGGCATTAGGGCATTAAGCCGCTGAGCGTGCACGGCTGTTACGCGCTGAAGCCCGTTGTCTCCCGCCTGATAATGCAGCTCAGTCAAGGGGCCGCCCTCCTCCGCGGCAAGGTCTCGCAGCTCACCCGCCACGGCGGCCATACCGTAGATGAAATTCTCCGTCACTGCCGGGGTCCGCAGCAGGGCCGTGGGCAACAGATCATACCTGGGGCGGCCGGTGATCAGGTCGTTGAACGCAGTGCCGCTGAACTGCAGCTCCACCTGCTGCGGGCTTGCGCCCCAAGGGCTCCAAGCGGCCGGCCACCCGAACGCACCAAATCTGTACGCAAAAGAGAGGTCATGCCTGCCCAATGCCTCAGTTAGATCGAGTGCAAACGAGTTGGGGGCGAAATGTCTGCCGGAGGTGTCTGCTGCAATCCTGAACGACATGAGCTCCGCGGAGGTATCCGGCATCACCTGGGCAGCAGCCCCTGTCCACAGACCCAGCCCGACTCCGAGTGATGCTAATAGGCTGACTTGACGCATCAGGTCACGCCCGCGTGCGCACGTACGACAAATTCTCTTCGGCAAATCCGTGCTCCTCCAGTGCAAACGTAGCGAAAAACCTGGCTGAATCCCCGCAATTGCCCTCCAGCAGCATAGTCAGCTGATCCGCCGTTATCGGCAGGATGTTGCCGCTGCAGCGGAGTATCGGTTGGATAAGCCAAAGCGGAACATGGAATTTGGGCTTAGGTCGCAATCCCATGCTCCGAGTGATCCGGTCCACCAGCTGCAGGTACGTCAGTTTTTCCGGCCCGACCGCGACCAGGGTTTGGCGGCTCGCCGCCTTTGATCGGAGTGCCTGAACCGCCGACTCGGCCACCTGCCCCACATGGATGGGTTGAACGGCATACTGCCCACTGCCGAATATTGGAATCACCGGTGCAGGCCGGATGAGCTGGCGCGCTAGTATACTGCAGAATTCATCGCGAGCCAAACCGGGATCACCAAAGATGAGTCCGGGGCGGAGAATGCACCAGTGCTTGAGTCCGCCGTTCCGCACCGATTCTTCCGCAGCCCACTTAGTGGTCTGATAGGCGGTCTTGCCTTCGGCGGAAACGCCATTGGCGCTAACATAGATCAGGCGGCTAACCCCCGCCGCAGCGGCTTCGCGCACCACATGGGCTGTGGCTTGGGCGTGCAGCCGCTCAAACGTAATCCGATGGCGAACATTCTCCCGAATTATCCCCACCAGGTGAATAACGCCATCGCAGCCCGCCATACGTGCCGCCAGGGGATCGAGAATGTCTCCATGGACCTGATCCGCGCCCAATAAAGGATCTGTAGGCGAGCGCACCAGACATCGTACTTCATGCCCGGCGTCCCGTAGGGCGCGCACTACATAGCGTCCAACAAACCCGGTAGCACCGGTCACAAAGACTCGCATAATTCACGGTGGTGGACTATAAGTGACAATACGCGCAGATTGCCCCGATTGCTCCATATTCGGGATCGGATACTCCGCCCTTGTCCGGTCGTATAAGAGGCCGATCGAAATGGCATCAGATGCGGATCATTGGGGGGCAATTGGGCGGACGCAAATTGAGCGCACCCGCCGGCGGACTGGCGCGCCCAACCACCGGTCGGGTACGTGAGGCCATCTTTAATCTCGTTGAAGCCCGCATGCAATTGGTCGATTCCGATGTGCTGGACCTGTTCGCCGGTACCGGCTCACTGGCCCTTGAAGCGCTCAGCCGGGGCGCAGCTAAGGCAACGCTCGTGGAAAAAAATGGGTACATTCTCCGCTATGCCCACGATAACTGCCGGAGTGTTGGACGCAGTGACCTGTGCAAAATCAGACGGGCGGATGCCATGGAGTTCCTGTCGCGATCTCAACCTGCGTGTTTTGACCTCATTCTGGCAGATCCGCCGTACCGGATGCCCAATCTGTCGGACCTGCCCGATCCGGCGATTCGACTCCTCAGACCGCCCGGCCTTTTTGTGCTGGAGCATGACATGACAACCCGGATGGACGATCATCCTGCGCTTATCACGAGTCGGGCTTACGGGCGCACCCGCGTATCCCTGTTCGGCTCATAACCGCCTGCCTCCCATGCCACTTGCCCTCTATCCGGGTATGTTTGATCCCTTCACGCTGGGACACCTCGATATCGCCACACGGGCACTGCAGGCCTTTGACCGGGTGGAAGTTGCCGTGGCCGCACGCTCCGACAATCCGCCCCTCCTGCCGGTGGCTGACCGGGCAAACCTGATCCGCCAATCTGCCGCAAAACTGGCCGGACTTACCGTGACCGTTTTTGATGGTCTGGTGGCCGAATACGCGCGAAGCCGCCAGGCATCCGTCATCGTGCGCGGCCTGCGCAGTGTCAGTGATTTTGATTACGAATGCCGTATGGCACACACCAACAGGCAGTTGGTGCCTGAGCTAGATACCGTATTTTTCCACACGGCAGTCGCGCACGCCTTGACCAGCTCATCGCTGGTTCGGGAGATTCTGCGTTGGGGTGGGGACATCACGCCGTTCGTTCCCCGGCCTGTAGCGGATTACTTTGCCCAAGACTGTTCCGTTTAGTCAACCCAAAAGCTGAATTCTGATGTCTGTATCGTTCAATCCTCGAGTCGCCTCCATGCAGGTATCGGCCACCCTGGCCATGTCGGGCCGTGCCAAGCAGCTCAGGCGCCGGGGAGCCGATGTGATTGCCCTGAGTGCCGGTGAGCCGGACTTCAATACGCCGGAGCCCATTGCCGAAGCCGGCATGCAGGCTATTCGGGATGGCTTCACACGATATACCCAAAATGCGGGCATGCTGCCGCTGCGTGAGGCCATCTGCGCAAAATTTCAGGAGGACAATGAGCTGAGCTATGCACCATCCCAGATACTGTGCTCCAACGGGGCTAAGCAGTCCGTGGCGCTGGCCGTCTGCGTGCTGACCGCCGAAGGGGATGAAGTGCTCATTCCGGCCCCCTACTGGGTCAGCTACCCGGAAATGACCCGCTTTGCCGGGGCTACACCCGTTATTGTTCGGACAGGCACCGAAACGGATTACCGGCTGACTCCAGCCGTGCTGGAAGCCGCCATCACGCCGCGCACGCGTGTGCTCATACTGTGCTCTCCTTCCAATCCGACCGGATCGGTCTATTCGCGCAGCGAATTAGCCGCACTGGCCGAAGTACTGCAGCGACATGAGCGGATCATGGTTGTGTCAGATGAGATTTACGAGCATGTCATTTATGATGCCGAGCATACGCCGATCGCCGCGCTGCCCGGCATGCAGGAGCGAACGGTTACCGTAAACGGATTCTCCAAGTGCTTTGCCATGACGGGCTGGCGCCTGGGGTACATGGCCGCACCGCAGGAGGTGGTTGCGCAAGCGGCCAAACTGCAGGGACAACTCACCTCAGCACCCTGTAGTATTTCCCAGAAGGCCGGACTGGCCGCCCTGCAAATGGATAAGGCCCCGCTGCGCCATATGGTGGCTGCATTCCGCGAGCGCCGCGACTACATGCTTGCGTGCCTGCGGGCCCTCAGCGGGGTTGACTGTCCGAAGCCGGAGGGAGCCTTTTACCTGTTCCCGCAGGTGGCGAGTTATTTCGGATGTACGGCCCCTTCCGGCAGACCGATCAGCGACAGCAACGATCTGGGCTTCTATCTGCTGGAGGAGCACCATGTGGCCCTCGTGCCCGGCGTGGCGTTTGGAGATCCGAACGGCATCAGACTGTCTTATGCCGCGTCCATGAAGGATCTCAAGGCGGCCATGGGCCGTATTGAGCACGCCCTTGCCCTGCTGAGCTGACTGAACACCCCTGACTGATCGGCATAGAATGCGGTTCACCAGTTACAGCCTCCGGCTCTGATTTCGCCAGCCGCCTCCGCTTCATTCCGGCGTTATACGCTGCACGCCGGTTTGTTTGCCGTTACACTCATTTCGACCGCCTTCACCGGAGCGGTAACCTTTATCGGGCGCAGTGTGGCCTGGGAGGCCGGCGACACGATTCTGAGGCTGGGAAGCTGGTCGGTGACGGATGCCTTCCTTGCGGACAGCTTTACGTTTGCGGGCGGCCTAATATTTTTTCTGACGGTGCATGAATTCGGCCACTATGTGCTGGCACGCATTCACGGCGTGCGCACTTCCCTGCCCTACTTTATCCCGGCTCCCCTGATCGGGATCGGCACGCTCGGGGCGGTCATCAATATTCGTGAGCCCATCCCTACGGGGCGCAAGCTGTTTGATGTCGGAGCGGCCGGCCCGCTGGCTGGGTTTGTGATCGCCATCCTGCTGCTGCTGTGGGCCCTGGCGACCTTACCATCACCGGAATTCATGTATGGCGTAGGCGGTCACGAGCCGCTGCTGCAATATATCAATGTGACCGGCCAGTTCCCGGAAACTCCCATGAGTACGCAGGGAACCAATCTAACTGTGGGATCGACGCTTTTGTACTGGGGGCTGACGCAGTTTTTTGCCGATGTCCCGCCCATGTACGAGATGTACCACTACCCACTGCTTTTCGCGGCATGGCTGGGACTTTTCTTTACCGCTTTCAATCTGATGCCGGTCGGTCAGTTGGATGGCGGACACATTACCTGCGCCCTGTTCGGTCTCAAATGGCACCGGCGCATTGCCCGCACCTTTGTGTTCATCCTGCTGACATCCATGGCTGTCGGAGGTGTGCGCACCTTACCATCAATAGTCGGGGACTTTGTAGGCCAGCCCTTCCTGGTGGTAACGCTGACCTGGTTTGTCATCGGGGCACTGCTGGCACTTTGTACGCGGCGGGTCTGGAGGAGGAGCTGGCTTCCGGTTATGGTATCTATTCTGGTGATTGCATCGGTATCCCAGGCGTTTCCCGCTCTGCTGCACGAATTCGGCTATTTCGGATGGCTGCCGTGGTGTCTGGTGCTGGTCTTTCTGATCAAAGTGGACCACCCTCCCGTGGCTGACCTCAGTCCGCTTTCCCGCACACGCCGGGTACTCGGTGTGCTTTCGATGCTCATTTTTGTACTCTGCTTCAGTTTGCGCCCGCTCTATTTTTCGTAGGCATCCGGTAAACATGCAGTGTACATGGGGTCATGTATCCACTGGAATTCTTATCTCGGAAGGAACATTATGGGACGGATCATTCGGCCTGAACCGGATGGTCAGGCTGCCGGCGGGCGGCGCCGCCGTGCGCAGGCGCACCCGGCTGCGCGAGATTATGATTTGGGATCGGGCCAGTTCGCGGTCGGTGTCATCCAACAGGAACCACCTTACCGAGCCTCTTGCAAGACTCCCAATTTACGGGATTATTGACGGATACAGGGATCCTGAGGCCTCTGTCCGCTGAGGGGCATACGCGTAGCGGATTAAGGGCGTGAGCAGACTGGGGAGCGGCCCAGAATGCCGGGACCGGTACCCCGGATTGTGGTATCTTGGGCTAACAAGCAAACCGAGGTGCCTATGTCCCTTCGCAGTGCAGTACAGAACTTCTGGGTCAATCGCCAAAAGGACCTCTTCCCCCAGGTGGAGGAGGAACTAGGCCAGTTGTCTGGGCGCTATAGGCAGTTGCTGCATGTCTTAGCGGTGGTGCCGGTTTAGCGCCTGC
>JAPPNA010000046.1 GCA_028873925.1 Bacteroidota bacterium
CCCGTCCGCGGAGCACCTGGTCCGGCCACCTCACTAGTTTACCATACGGATACGTATGGTGCGCTGGCGTTTTGCGCCTGCCGCGAAACATTTGCAGCCTTTCGGACTAAGACCGCACAGATCATCATTCACCGCTTAGCCATGCGCACCGGCATCCTGGCACTACTGCTCATTTTGCTGGCCTCTTCCGCTGCGGCCCAAGACCGTGCAAAGACCTGGATATTCCTGATTGACAAGATTGATTACCATGGCAAGCACACCTCCATTGTCCCCGATCAGCTGACTGCGCGCGCCATCCAGCGAATGCAGACCCGAGGCAATCCGGCTCATTTCGATCAGATTGCCCGCCAGGACGCTGCCGTTGCCATCAGATACCAAACGGCGCTGAATGACTTGGGCATCAACATCGTCCACACCAGCCGGTGGCTCAACGCAGTGACTGCCTGGCTGACGGAGGAAGAAGCCAACAGGGTGGAAGCACTCCCGTTTGTTAGGGAAATACGGCCCGTGGCTCATCTGTCAACCATGGAAGAGCCGTTCTACCCGCCCCCATTGGGGGTGGCACCGCGAATCAGCCAAAACTGCCCGGATGCGGCATATGGTGATTCATGCAATCAACTGGATATCGCCAATGCCATACCGCCCCTCAAGAGGGGAATCAACGGGGCGGGAATTCACTTGGGCTTTCTGGATACCCAATACGGACTGGGAGCTCCGTTTGAGCACCGCGTATTTGACGAGATACGCAGCTCTGGTCGGGTAGGCGGACACCGGGATATGACCAATCGCGATGCTTCACAACCGTGCACCCAGACCAACCGCCACGGACAGGCGGTGGCATCGGTCGCGGCGGGCAACCACCGTGGCATACTGGTGGGGCCCGCCAACGGGGCAACCATTTGGGGTGTGGTTACCGAATGTGCTCCCTACGAGCGCAATATTGAGGAAGACAACCTGGTGGTGGGTGCAGAATGGCTCACCGATAAGGGGGTTGACATAATCTCCACCTCGCTGAGCTACACGACTTTTGACACCGGACAGAACAGCTATTCCGTCAGTGATTTGGATGGCGATACCGGTATTACGACGCGCGTTCTTGACTGGGCAACCTCACGCGGCGTTGTAACGGTGACTTCGGCAGGGAATAGTGGCCGCTCTTTTTCTTGGCCCTATATCGGAACACCGGCGGATGGCGATTCTGTGATTGCGGCGGGTGGTGTCTATCCCTGGGGCGAATACTGGCCAGCCAGCAGCACGGGACCCACAGCTGATGGCCGCATTAAGCCTGACGTTTCGGCACAGTCAACCAGGGTTGAAGTTGCGGTATTTCAATTCAGCTACGACAGTTCCAGCGGTACATCTTTTTCGGCTCCCATGGTGGCGGGGGTCATTGCTCAGATTCTGCAGGTGAACAACACGCTCACCCCCAGAGAAGTATGGAGCATCATCACCTCAACGGCCAGTCAGGCGGAGTCGCCCGATAGTCTCCTGGGCTGGGGGATAATCAATGCCGACGCGGCCATCCGCGTAGCGGAACAAACAGGTCTTAACGCTGAGAATCGTGCGACTCCTGCGGAATTCGGCATTATCGTTGACGCACCCTATCCGAATCCGTTTACGAATTCCACCCGGTTCTCTGTAGAAATAGCAGAGCCGGTGTTCAATGCGCATTTGACGATCTATAATCTGATCGGCCAGGAAGTTGCCCGGCCTTGGTCCGGTCGCCTTAATGCCGGACACCACGATCTGGAATTCTCCGCAGAGCAGCTTCCACCGGGTATGTACCTGTATGTGTTCAGGACCGAGCATAGCCAGGCCGCGGGCACCGTTGTGCTTGTACGCTAGCCTTTTCGGCTGGTCCTGACCGCCTGGCGACTACGCGCGTGATTTAGCATCCGGCCGGCTTGAGTTCATGATTAACTTCGGGCAGGCCGTTTGGCCACTCCTGCTCCTTTGGGCATCGGCCGCCACGCTGACTTGGATCACCTACCAAAAGAGCACGCCCAGACTTAAGGGAGTCTTCGCCTGGCTGCTCCCCGCACTCCGGTTTGCCGCGCTCTTTCTGCTATTGAGCCTGCTTTTTGAGCCCATCCTGCGTCGGTCTGTCAGCCCGGCGACCCGGCCCGTCCTGGCTGTACTTGTGGATGAAAGCCAGAGCATGACGCTACACGACACGCTGACCGAACTGCCGGCTCTCAACGAGGATGTGCGGTTGTACGGATTCGGAAGTTCGCTTCGCCCGTTGGACCAGCTGCCGGCAGCCCGCGATACTGCGCCTCGAACGGATATCAGCCAGGCGCTGCGGGCCGCACAGGGTTCCGACGAACTGATCCGCGGCATACTGCTGATCTCCGATGGCCGCTACAATACGGGACTCAACCCCGTGTTCGCCGCTGAAGAATCCGGCATTCCCATTCACACGGTGGCCATAGGAGACTCACTGCGTCAGAAGGATGTGCGCATCGTGCAAACACTCACCAGCGATGTGGCCTATGTTGGACAGAAAGTACCGGTGGAAGTAATGATCTTCGCCGAGGGCATCGAATCCGCCAGCGCCACCATCCAGCTCTTCAGCGGTGACACTGGCTCCGGGAGAATCCCGCTTCACCCTGACCCATGTCCCGCAGCGCGAAGGTCTTCAGCCGTTTACGGTCTGGATTTCGGTGCTGGAGGGAGAAGCTTCTTCTGAGAACCGCCGTAAACCTTCACGACGCGCGTGCTTCAGCACTCGCAGCAGATCCTGATAGTTCGCGGCGGTCCCATCCAGATGGGGCTGCAGTCCGCTCCATCTTCAGCAGAGGTGAGGGCCGCCGTGTCCGCACGTTCATTCAGAAGTCTCGCGGCAGCTTCTATGAAGGCTCCGTAAGTGTACCGGCTGACTCGTGCGACCTGATTATTCCGGTCGGATACCCGCAGCTTCGCATCGGAGCCGTATCCGCCTTAACCGACCGGATTGAGCGCGGTACACCGGTGCTGTTTCTTATCATTCGGAATGTGTCGCCGGATTTGTTTTATCGATCATTTGCCGACTACCTGCCGGTCTTGCCCCGCCCATCACCAATGCCATTGGATGAAGCAACATTTGTGCCCACAGCGCGCGGCCTAAGGCATCCGATTCTGAACATTGATCAGGATGACTGGGGTGTTCTTCCGCCGTTAATGTTCGGTACGGATCGGTGGGTGTCGGCACCGGCTGCTGAGGTGCTGGGTCAGGCCAGAGTGCGAGGGGTGGAACTCAATGAGCCGCTCCTGGTGGTCCGCAACCGCGAAGGCAGGCGGTCGGCGATGCTGCTGGGGTCCGGTACCTGGCGCTGGCTGAATCTCAGTGACGATCCGCAGATCAACCCGCCCGTATGGCCTCGGCTGCTTGAGAATCTGGTCCAGTGGCTCACGGCTCCCGAAGATAATCAGCGCGTGCGTGTAACTCCGGCCTCTAGCACCTTTGATGGCAGTGAATCCATTTTGATCACCGGTCAGGTGTACGACGAAAGTCTACGTCCGGTCAGCGATGCTGACCTGGCGCTTGACCTGATTGCTGAAGACGGGCGTAGTTGCGTTCCAAGCTACGCGGCGTTTCCCAGCCAGATTCCACTGATTGAGTTATTGACCGGCATGGATAGGTACGATTGAGGCACAGGTGTATGCTCCGCTGGCATTGTGCGCCCGCCGCGAAACATTCAAAGCCTTTCGGAATAAAGCCGTACAGATCATCATTCACTGCTTAGCCATGCGCACCGGCATCCTGACCCTACTGCTCACATTTCTGGCTCCTTCCGCTGCGGCCCAAGACCGTGCAAAGACCTGGATATTCCTGATTGACAAGAT
>JAPPNA010000086.1 GCA_028873925.1 Bacteroidota bacterium
TGAATTCGGGCCGGTTCCGAGTGCTAAGCCGCAGCTCTGGGCCACATTCGGTCAAACACCAGTGGGGTTTTTCGCGCTGCAACTGAAAGTGTGCCCCGAACGGCGTGCGGCCGGCATTCTGCGTAGTCGGTACCAGCCTGTCCTCCGCCGCAGATCGCTGCCGACATCGCGAATGGTTGGTAAGCCTGCATACAGCATGGCCCTGCCAGTCTCCCACCTTTTTGACTTAACACTGTAAATTATGCCTCATAGATTTGTGTTATGTTCAGGCGGAATCAGGTACTGCGCACGCTGAGCGCGCCGGAATCCCGGGATCGGCTTGAGGCCGTAGTAGCTGATCCGCGGTTCGCCGCACGCGGGGCGATGGTCCGTGAGGTGTGCAAAATCTTCAAGTTCGTGAATGCGCGCGGGCGTTTGCAGATAAGCACCTGCGTCACGGCGCTGACCAATTTGGCGGACCGGGGGTGGATTGATCTGCCGGCACCCACGAACAAATACGCGGCGGGCGCGAGTCCGCACCTGCTGCCGACAGCGGTGCCGATGCCGGACAATCTGCCGGACGCAGTCCGGGACGGGCAGGACATGGCCATCCACTTGGTGATTGCCTGGTGCCTGATGGTGCTGACGCTGTTGGGGTGGACTATGCCGGATTTGGATCTGGAAGTCTTCTTCACCGAATAGAGCTTGCTTTCTTGACGGATTGTGTCCGCATGTTGGGCTTATCCGAATCCAAGACGCTGGGGGCGTGCACTTTGCTGCTGGGTATCCTCGGCGGTTTCCAAAAACGATGGCGAGATCCGCCTCCGCCCGGCCATCAGACCATGTGGGCTGGAATACGACGACTTACCATGGCGCTGGTGGGCTACTAGATTTGCCGTGAACAGGGCTGCTGTTGCGGAAAGTGCTGACTCGCGAAACAGGATAGCTGTCTCATTGTGCTGCACCGAAACCACGCCAGCACAGGTCCGGTGCGACCAACAGCCAGACAAATCCACGCCCTCACACAGGGAGCCGAGAGACAACTCACTCACCGGTCCCAACGGACACACACATGATAACCTGAAAGACTGGAAACAGGACACCAGATCCATCTTTAAAGATTTTGCTAGGCCGCAACTTGGGGAAACGGCAGGCCTTGGACCGGCGGTCAGAAAAAGGCGTTTCCTGCCCCGACCGCGGAATTGGATCCTGGTTGTCCCGATGGATCTCCGTATCTTATGGAGCCATACGACATGGACCTATCAGCAGGCTTTGGGCCTCAGCGGGTCTGGGGCCTGTATTCGGCCGTAATGCGCATGTGGTTTAGTTTCAACTGATGGCCATGCTATTGAGCCCTGCCTCGCCGGAGTCGGGCGAGGACGATGCATCCATTGAAGTCGGTCTGGATTTTCGGTCCGGGTCGCATGCCCGAGACATCTCTCCAAGTCTTAGGAATGCCCTGCGGTCGGCCGTGGAGCTGTTGGGGAATGAATATGTCCTGCACGCCCCGGAAGTGGATGCCCGGGCCTTGACGGTGGAGTGTATCCGGTATATGTACCGCCTGCTGTTTCTCCTGACCGTGGAGGCTCGCCAGCAGACGGAATATCTGCCCATGAATGCGCAACTGCACCGGGAAAAGCTTACGGAGTTGACGCAGTGGCCCTTAGGTGAAGACGATGCCGCTGAGGGAATCTCCATTCATGAAGCGTTGATGCTGATCTTTGCGCAGCTAAATGGCGGGCAGGATAAAGCCGTGCGGCAGCCTATCATCCGGGAAGGGCCGAACCCCTTCAGCCTGGCCCCGCCAAGGTGCGACCTGTTTGACCCGGATACGACACCGTTGCTGTCGTCAATCAAGGTCCGCAACGCCACCTGGCGGACGATTATCCGCAGCCTGTCACCCGGCCATACCGACAAGGGGGTAGGGCGCGATTCTTTTGCTCAACTGGGCATTGATCGTCTGGGTGAAGTTTTTGACGCGCTGTGCGGCTTTACCGGCTTTGTGGCCTGCGAGGACCTTTATGAGGTTAAGCCCGCCAAAGAACCCAGTAACCCGCTGGGACCAGTCTACTTTGTCAGTCAAGAGGTGCTGGAAACGCAGTACCAGGACGATGAGAGGGTTTGCGACGATGAAGGTAAGGTGGTCTGCCATCCGAAGGGGCGGTTCATTTACCGGCTAACTGGACGAGCCCGGGATTCCTCCGCCAGCCTTCACGCTTCGGAATCACCACTCCGGTATGTAGTCGGGCAGACCCTGAACGAGATCATTGAAGGCAAAAGTGCTGATGAGCTGTTGCAAATCACCATTTGCGATCCCGCCATGGGAACGGCAGCCGGCTTGTATGAAGCGGTGTCACGACTGGCGGAGGTGTATATGGATCGGGCAACCCGGGAATTGGGAGAATGGCTTTCCCCTGAAGCCTATACCCGGCATGTGCAACGGGTTAAGCTGTACATGGTCGACAACAATGTCTACGGGGTGGATATCAACCCCGTGGCCGTGGAATTGGGCGGGATATCGTTGTGGCTCAACACTTGGGTGCCGGGCGGATTTGTTCCGTGGTTTGGCACACAGTTTCAGTGTGGGAATGCCTTTGTGGGGGTCTGGCGAAGGGTTTACGAGCCCGCCGCACTGAAGCAGGGCAAATGGTGGGAGGTCCCTCCAGAGGAGGTTGCCCAGGCCCGGGGTGCGATCTACCACTTTCTGGTCGGGGATGCTGGCATGGTCAGTTATAAAGGCAAGGTCTTCACGCAGCTGGCCAAGGGCAGGCTCCGGCACATCACCTTGTGGAGGAAAGCGTTCACAGCACCGCTGTCGGGCGATGACATCAAGCGGCTCCGGCTGACTTCAAATCGGATAGATGAGCTCTGGGATATCCATATACAGGACCTCAGGCGGCTGAAAGATCTCACTACGGATCCATTCCCATTCTATCCGTCGGAGCTGCCAGCGAAGCAGACCATCGGCTCCGCGGCTGATAAGGATGCCAAATTGAATCAGATTCTTGACCCACCGGGCGGGCTGAACGCCAGTGCCTATCAGCGGCTGAAGCTGGTAATGGACTACTGGTGTGCCTTGTGGTTCTGGCCGATCCAGCAGGCCTTTCTGCTCCCGACACGAAGTGAATTCATCAGTGACATTGCCCTTATTCTTGCGGGCAGGGAGGAGGCCGGCACCGCCGATGTCTTCAGCACGGGGTCCCGGGACGAACTTGGACACATGGATGTCAACAAGCTCATCGCCCGGCTGCCCCGGCTGCAGGTGGTCCGGCAGCTGGCCCGGAAAGAGCAATTCCATCACTGGCCCCTGATGTATGCCGACCAGTTTGCCGATCGCGGCGGTTTTGATATGATCATCGGCAATCCGCCCCGGCTCAGGAAAAAATTCTCGGAGAGAGCCGTGTTGGGCGATTTGGATCCGCGCTTCGCAGTCAAAAAGCTTACTGTGTCGCAAATAGCCCGCATGCGTACGGACTGGATCAAAGATGAAGATAATGCTCAGCAGTACATGCGGCACTGCGAATCCGCCCTGGGCCGGATCAACTTTCAGAATGCGGCGCAGAATTTTCCGGCGCTCAAGGGGACGTACACGGATAACGGCGAGTTTCCCCAAAAGCAGTCAGCTAAGTCACGAGCGCGCGCTGTCGTGCAGGGATCAGGGATGTCCGAGTAACCTCCGCCGGCAGATAGCTGTCTGTTGTGGAAGCGCTCACCGGGTCCGGTCGGGAATCAGGGCCCTGCAGTTAATACCATGACCCCTTTTTATTCACCACGGCATCGCCCTGACCTTCTGAGGCGGCATCGGATCAC
>JAPPNA010000092.1 GCA_028873925.1 Bacteroidota bacterium
TCAATCCTTGGCGCAGATTCCGGGAGATTCCGAATCGTCATGAATAATCCGGGATTACTTGTTCTCAACTCTTGCGAATGTGCTCCCGCGTACATGGGTGTCGCTGAGGCCTTGATCCCAAATTCTTCTCACGCAGTTAGCGAGCATATCCGAGTTGAGCGCTACTCCGCCGGGAGATGAGGACCGGATGCGCTTAGAGACGCTGCCTCAGCACGGGTACGACTATTGCGGCAGACCGGGCGGCTCAAATTCGTGCGCCCTCTCTACGGCACATTCCAAGTATGTACCGCGACCAACTTCAGGGTGCCGCGTCACACAGGAATAAGCACAACGATGTGGAATACGTAGACACCAGACCGAGTGGACCGGGGCTGTGCTCACATAGCACAGCCCGGTCCAGTCATTGGCACACGCACTCTGTTCACGCAATCTCCAGCGCTACTTGATGAGAATCATGCGGTTCTGCACAATCTGCTGTCCGGCTGTCAGCCGGTAGAAATAGACTCCGCTGGCCAGCTGCGAACCGTCAAAGCGGATCCGGTAGGTGGCCGGTTGCTGCACCGCATCGACCAGCATGCTGACCCGGCGCCCCGTCACATCATACACCTCAAGTCGTACCGCCAAGGTCTGGTCAATGCCGTACTCAATGGTCGTAGTCGGATTGAACGGATTAGGATAATTGCCTTCAATCCAGATCTTCTCCGGTACCTGATCGGTCTGCTCCACCGCCGTTCGCATGATGTACGGGTTGCGCTCAAAGGGTAGCGGCCCCGGACTCACCTTAAAAGTGGCGGCCGGCAGATCATAGGAACTTGGCCAACTGCCATCCGCATTGCGCGTAATGAAATGCGTCCGATTACGTCCGGGAACCTGCGTATCAGAGCCGGACTCGTCCGTGTAAGTCCCGCTCCGCCCGTAGAGATACTTGAAGGTGAGAATGTTGTACGACGGACCTGCGACCAGCCACGATCCCGTATAAATGCCGTCGAAATTATCATCGGTCAGTACCACACGGTCCAGCAGCGGAATGTCGTGGTCGGTTCCGTCAATGTGCTGCGTATGCGCCCAAATCGGATCCCCTAAACGAACGCTCACCGTGTCGCCGCCTATCGGATCAAAAGGCTGGGCGAGATTGATCAGCGCACTGTCCATATTGACGCTGAAATTGACGGTAACCGCTACCCCGGGTTGCAGCAGGTTCTGGGGCGTTACGTCATTGAAATAGGCCAGGTCCAGCAGCTGCTGCGCATCACCAGCAAACTGGAACCGCCGATTGATGCCGGTCAAGTGGCCCTCTTCCCACCCGCTGGGCGGCGGCACATTAAACTGATCCTGAAACCGCTCGTCGTTGAAATCCAGGAAATACTTGTAACCCAATTCCACGCCGGGAGGCCGGGTTATCGGAACGGCCGCGGCGAAATTCGTGCCGCCCGGCTCTTTCGCCATGTAGCACAAGTCCGGCGTATTCTCCCGGCAGTTCTGCCAGTTGTTGAAATCGCCGAACACCCACAAGGTATCCTGGCGCGCAGGGTCAAACAACCCCATGGTTTCAAAGGCCTCCAAGTTAACCCCAAACACGAGGTTGGACTCAACGGGTACCGTTGGATTGGGCTTCGTATCCCCGTAATAGACCCAGTGCAGGGTGGTATCCTGCATCGGTACGGTGAACATTCTGTTGCCATCCAGGCTACCCTCTTCCCACGCGGTAGCCGGATCACCGCCGGAAACCGTCTCCAAGACAAACTTGTATTGCTGGTCCATTCCCGCCAGCTCGGCCGGGTAATAGCCTACCCCCGAGTACACGCGCCAGCCCGGAGCCGAATCACTGGTGGACTCACGCTCAAGTACGACATCCGAAGTTCCCCAGTCAATGGGCCCCGTCATGCTGGAATCAGCGCTGATTAGCCGCGCGCCACGGACTCCCATAAACTGATTGGGCATGTCCATCATCGGGTCGTATCCGTCGTCCACGGACTCCTGACCGTACATGGCTACGCGGAACCAGACACCGATGGAGTCCTCTTTGGACTCAAACGGGCGCCAATCATAACCACGCGGACCGGTCGTGCCACGCCACTCGCTTTGCCCATCAAAATAGTGTATCGCGAGCGTCGTATCCCCCGTTCCCGGCGAAATGACCGGATTGGGGTCGGATTCCCATCCGTTGAGGCCCGAATCCTGCGTCTGCTGTGAATAGAATTTGAACGTCAGCTCCGTGGTGTCCGCAATCTGGAACTGGACCTGCCAGTAATCACCGCCCACATTGGTCGGCTCCAGCGTACTGGCCTCACTCCAGTCAATGACATTGCCGTCAGCCAAGGTGACCGGGGCCATGCCCTTGACAGCCCCCCGCACCTCAATCATATCCATCGTGCTGGTCGTGTCCGCCACGGTGGCCATGTTCAAATTAAGCGTAACTGTACGCGCCATCTGAGCCTGCGCCGTTGACGCACACAGCCACACCCCTGCAAAGAGCGGCAGGAATCTGGTAAAAAGTGTTCTCATTAAAATTCGTCTCGGTTAAACCAAACAAACCGCTAATGATAGCGAAATTTTCTTGAATGTGCAAATCAAAAATGCACCGCCATGGCGACACGGCTGACACCGCCAAAGTACTCCTGATTCTCAAACGCATAGTCAATAGTCAGGCCGACCGCGGTAAAGTCATACCGCAAACCCGCACCCACGGTGAAAGATCGGATGCTGTCCCGCAGAAACAGTTCGCTGTAGCCCGCTCGTACCTGTAACAGATCCCCCAGCAGCCCCATCTCAATCCCCGTGTTGACGAATTGCCGACTGTTGTTGGGGCTCAGCACATCCGCCGCTACCGTCAGGCGCATCGACTCAGTGCTGATCACCTCGGTGGCCAGCCCGATACGCATCATCAACGGCAGGCCGAATCGCTCTGTTTTGAGATGCGCCCGGTTGCTCTCGTTATTGCCCCGATTGACGGGATCAATGTCGCTGACCACCAGCAGGTCATCCCCGGTCATCTGCATCTTAGTGCCGAAATTGGCTATGGATGCCCCCAATCGGATGCCGCGGAACGGTGTCACAAAGACAGTACCCACATCCAGGGCCAAACCCGTTGCAGAAGAGTGCCAGATCCGTTCGTTGAGCAGTTTGACTGTCGCGCCAAAGGCAAATCGGTCAGTCATCGCACGTCCCCAGGAAAGGCCCGCAGCATAGCTGGCCGCCCGGAAGGTTTCCCCGGTACCTTCCTGGTCCTCCACGGTCGTCACCAGCATGGACGGAGTCTGAAGGGCGGTCACCGACAGGCCGAATGTTCCGAGCCGGGTGGGTATGGCGGCCCCGGCAAAATTGAAGTTTATGCCTGCCAGCCAGGAAGCATGCTCCGCCATGAAGGAGGCCTGCTCCATCCTGCCCAGACCGGACGGATTCCAGTACATCGAAGTTGCATCCGCCGTACTGGCTGCCACCGCCCCGCCCATGCCCGTGGCCCGCGCACCCACGGGAATGCTCAGAAACTCAGCCGCGGTCGTGCCCCTGCGTGTCACATCACGTGTCTCGCTGGCGAACTGCGCCGCCGCCCCGTGCGCCAGGCTCAGTGCCATTACCCCCAGCACCGCCGCTCTCTTTGTCATCACTATTTGATTATGGCGAAGGTGCCGGTAGTTTCGCCGAGTTCGGGAGCCTCAACATGATACAGGTAGATCCCGTACGACACCGTGAGCGCGTCGTCACTCTGCAGGTCCCAGTTCAGCGTGCCGTTCATCAGGTCCACGGCGGCAGAATTGCTGCCCTCATTGAGCTCCAAGCGCCGGATCAGCCGCCCGTTCACGCTGAAAATCCGCACCGTGCACTGCGGAGGCAGATTGATAAACTTGATGACCCGCTCACCGCGACCGGTGGAAAAAGCATTCTGCGCCTCAAAACGATTGGTGGCCACATATGGGTTCGGCACGACCCGGATGCGGGCCAGGAGCGAATCCGGATTGGATGTGTCAACGCTCGGCGCGACCGTGGTGAATTCAAATACGTCCGTTGATAGGAACGGCTTGCGCGTGGTAATGACAGCGACATCGCCTTCCTTAGGATTGGATCGTCCCTCAATGGCGAAGTTCAGCCCAATACGCCAGGTGAACACGCTCTTGCCGGTGGGATCACCGGACTTGGGTTCCCGGATGACGATCAGGTCGGATTCACGTTTTTCCGGATCCGTACTGAAAGTGGCCGGCGTGGTGGCCCGATCCCCCACAAAATCCTCTCCGGTCAGGTCCCAGAAGGCATACTCCACTTCTACATCGCGCGTGCCGCCGGATCCATCCGGCTCCACCCGGAACACCCGCACATTCGTCGGCCGCGCTGGCAGAGACTTAAAGAATGTCACCTGCATCGCAGTGGACATACCCTGACCGCTCCCGACCACCTCCACGCGATAATCGGCCGGGTTGCGCAGACCGCGGACAAAACCCGGTGAGTTGTACGGATCCAGGGCAATCGGGTACACCGATTCGTTGTTCCAGCCGCTGGCCGCCGTGTTCAACCGCACAAAATCCTCTGGAAAGAACATCAGCCTGAACCCGAGCGCATGGCCATCGTCGTCCAGCGGAGGAAACTCGCGCCCGATTCGAAAAGCATCCGAACGGTCAATCAGCAGTCGGTCGGCATCCAGATCGATGAGCGAAAAGGTCCGGGTGGTCAGCGTGTCGGGCGCTACACGCGAGCCCGCAATCAAGGTGTCCTCAAAGGTGACCCGGAACCGGTTTCCATCCCGTATGGCGCGGGGGTCAACGATCTCGTAGGCGATGCGGCTGGAGGTAGACCCATGGACGCGCGGGAGGAATCCGTTAACGGTTTCCACATACGCATTCCGAAAACCGGACACCGGCGCGGTAGGGGTCACCACCACAACGTTCTGGCCGGTTTCAATGAAGCCATCCGCACGCCTGCGAATGCGGATCGGTGTTTCCGTCGGCGAAATATTGGCCGTCGGGGCCCCGAAATCATACGCTGTTACCGCATAGAAGTAGGTGATTCCGTTGGTAACGGTCGAATCAACAAACACATGCGCCAGGCCATCGGTGCCTTCCCCTGCACTGCGGCGATCATCCCCCATATAAAAGCTGACCCCGTTAACGGCGACCGGATGGAATCCTCCGATGCCGTCTATCAGGTCGAATTGCGCGATCGGCTTGCGGAAGGTGAGATTGCCGCGTCCGTCCGTAATGGATAACGCATCCAGAAACGCCGGATCGGTCGCGCGATACACACGGTACCCCTCAAAATCGCGCGAGGGCAGCCCAATGGAGCGCAGGAATTCATCGTCGGACTCCTCAGACTTAGCATCCCAGTACAACGTCACACGCCCGTCACCCGGCACCGCGGTGACTTCCGGCGTGATGGGAGCCTGCGCAAACTGATAGTCCTCCTGGTAGGCATCCAGCGCGTTGTCCCGGCCGGAGAGCACTTCCTCCTGCCCGATCCCGAGAATCACCGCCAGCGAGATCCGCTCGGTTTGACCCGGCTGCAGCGGGAACACGCCCGCGGAAACCGTCAGATCATTGTCGCCCGGATCCGGCTGCTCAGTATCAAAATCCCCCGGCAGCATGAAGTTGTAGAACAGGTATCGGTCGCTCACACTGCCGATCGAGAGCGACTGCGCAGGGAACAGCCGCACATTCGTTATGCCAATCTGGTCGCCTTCGGATACGTCGGTAACGTCAATATTCTTTTCCCCGGGAAACGAGGTGCCGGTGCCGCTGGTAGGCACACCATCGCTGTCACCCGGATCTCCGCTGAAGGCTATGCCATCGAGTCCTGTATCATTCTGGAGTACGTTCCAGTCGTTATCATTGTCAATGCCATCGGCCCGGCTTTCGTCAATCATTTCGTCGGTGCCCTCATCGATCCCCTCATCGATGGCCCCGTCCATATCGTTGTCCAGGCCATCCGCGTAGGCCTTGCCCAGATCTTCCGGCCCGACATCATAGAGAATTACAGGCGAATCCGGCACCCGGTAACGCCGAAAACGATCGGTTGCGGCTTCGTCCACCATAGCCTGCGTGACCGTGGGAGATCCAGGCTCGGACAGATAGGGATAGGCCGCAGTCGGCTCCACCGCGGAGTCATCATTATCAATGCCATCCTTGAAGGGCAGCCCCAAGGTTTCCCGGGTAACGTTGACCAGATGGACGAAGACCCGTCCATCCACCTGCTGCATCGGATCGGACTCCGGGAAGGGCGGCCACCTGAGCCACACATCGCCACTGGCTGCGCTGACCATGTCGGCGGTGACGACCGGTGCATTCTGCTCGCCGTCTTCGTCATTGTCAATGTAATCGGCGAATCCCACGCCGGTCTGGGTACCGAAAGGAATATGAACGGCCGTCTCATCAATCAGACCGTTGAGATTGTCGTCAATATTGTTCACCGGCAGCTCACCCGCCAGAAAGGACTCCTGCACAATGGGGCTGTTACACTCGCCGTTATTCAGCGGGCATTCGTCCGACACCGAGCCATCGCCATCGTTATCAATCCGGTCGGTGGCGTTGCCCGGGGTTTCCAGGTAGGCAATGCCCACCGTTCCGGCAGGATCGGAGCCGAAATTCTGATCCCCAATGCCATCCTCATCCGTCATAAAGGCGATATCCTCGAGCAAATCGAAGAATATCACGTCATCGTTGCAGTCACCGGCCACGCAGTCAGCCAGCCACACGGCCATGCCGACCTTCTCCAGGTTCTCGGTGCCGTCATTTTTGACCCCGTAAATCAAGAACACCACATCATCAACCAGTATCTGCGTCCATGCCATAACGCGGGTTTCGATGACCAGTCCCAGCCCGTGCCGGGACGGGTCGGTTCCATCCGGCTGATAGCTGCCCCTGAACCGGTCATACTGGTCGTCCCCGGCTTTGAAGAAGAACTCCTGATCCGCGTTATAGATGTTCTTGCCAAAGAACCCGTTCCAGGAGCCTGACCAGCCGGGATCCACCGCATCCCCTGTCTTATCGGGCCAGAATGGAGGCCAGCTGTCCGGTTCATCGCTCTGAGCGATCCCAAAATCACTCCCGGCCGGATTGACGTAGCCGCCAATCGGCTCAAAGGTCCAGGACGTGTTGCCGCCGATCGTGTTGTTCCTGAAGTCGGCTACATTCATCAGCCACAGCGGTTCGCCGGCATCCGGCCCGGCATTGGCCTGGGTCTCCGCACCGACCCATAGCTGGGTCAGAGCCACATACCGCCGATTCGTGTTCTTGGGCCATTCATACCAGAAATCCGCCGGAGAGCCTGACTGTGCGGTCTGCGCCCAGTTGGTAATGGTTGCCCGGATGTTGTTGCCATCAATATCATCGCGCCGGCGTTCCAGTGGATCGACGCGCTCCTGACTGGGCACATGGTTGCGGTCAATCACGCCCTGGGCCCACACAGGGCCGCAGTACAGCCCGAGAACCGCCATAATCCACCAACTGCGCATGTCAGAACTGCAATCTTACGCCTACATGAACCCGCCGGGGCTCCGAATAGAAGTCGGGCCGCGTAAAGTAGCCCGCGTCCGCCGAATAAATGGGAGCCGAAAATGTAACGCCGGGCGAGCCGGTGTCTCCGTACACGGCAAGCGCATTGCGGCGGTCCAGCACATTGTAAACATGCACAAATACCCGCGGCCGCAATCGCCCCACCTCGAACTCCCTGAAGGCATCCAGATCCACCTGAAACGTGGCTGGCTGCCGGCGCGCATTGGTGGGAAACTCAGGCTCCACATCAGGACCGTACAGTGCCGCCTCCTCAAAGCTGGGGGTATACGGAAATCCGGAAGCCCATACCGCCAGGGCCGAAGCTCCCCATAGGTGTCCGCCCACAAACAGCGATCCCGCCACCTTGTGGCGCTGATCCCATGCCAGCGGCAACAGAGCAAGCCGCGGCTCCTCCTGATTGCCGGCGGCAAAAAATTCCTCGTCGGGATCCGAATTTGACCCGTCCACCACCTGATAGGTATAGTTAACCTCAAAGCCGTACCCTTGTGCGTACGGGCGCGAGAGTGAAAGCGTAACACCTCGCGTATTGGCATAGTCGCGATTTGCGTACACCACATAGGTCACACCCGGCAACTCGGTTTCGATCAGTCGGGAGGTGGAGACCCAGCTGCGTACATCCCGGTTATAGGCGGTCACATCCACCACGACGGAATTAACGGCCTGTTTGAATCCGATCTCATACATCACGGTGCGCTGGGCATCCAGATCAGGATTCCCGAACGGACCGTATCGGCCGGACTGGCGCGGAATCTTGTATCCGAAATTATTGAACAGCCTATTCAGCGTGGGAATCTGCAGAAAATGCCCCCACGAAAAATGAATTACGCCTTCTTCGGTTACCGGGTAGGCCACCCCGAGGCGCGGTGAGAACTGGAGCTTACCGCTGGTATCGGTCCACCAGTAGGCTTCGCGATCCTGCTGAGTCAGTTGATTGTCGCTGCGCTCTTCGTCATCGGTGATGATGCCGTCGCCGTTGGTATCCCTGAACAGGTTGATCTTCTTGAACGGATTGTAAATATTCGGATCGTCGGGGTCAGCCGGCACCCGGGCGCGGCTGTCAAAGTAGTCCATACGCAGGCCGGCATTGACGATAAAGCTCTCGTACTCAATCTTATCCTGCAGATACGCGCTGAAGGTGATCGGCTCCACATCGTCAAACCGCCGGTAACTGAAGGACTGTTCTGCGGGAGCTGCCGGCACAAAGGGTTCAATGACCTGGCCATTGTCCGCAATCGCCGGCACGATACTGTAGTCTTCAAATGACAGCCGGTCCAACCGCCCTTCAAAGCCAGCCTTCATAAGGTGGTGTCGGGTGACCTGACTGGTAAAGTCGCCCTTTACAAACCAGCTGCGGGTGTTGCGATTGAATCGGCCCAGATCCATGCCTCCGCGCGCAAAGTGATTCCCGCCTGACTCCACATCCTCCCAGTTGCCGGGGGCAACCTCCACAGAATCCGGCGGACTGATGGTGAAGTCGTTATAGGCGGGATCATGCAGACTTGCAAACCGGTGGCGCTCCACAAACTTGTTGAACGTAGCCACATTGAGCGTATAGAAGGTGCGAGAACTGACCAGATGGGTGAACTTGACCTTCAGGTCCAGTCCGTTGTCAAACACTTTGGGCACACCCCCCGGATTCCAGCGATAATGCAGGTAGCGCCCCCCAAGATCGTTGGCTTCGCTGGATGAGCCGAGGCCGATCAGATTGACGAATATATGGTCGGTCAGCTGGACGCGCAGGTTCCCCTGCCAGCTCAGCTTCTGCCATGTGTTCATGGGCACCAGCGTGGAATCGCCTCCGGTACCATCCACATGATACAGGTTAGCACCGTACAGCCAGCCATCATTTGTGAAGTACCGTGCATTCGCAAAGAAGGTGGCCCGGTTGCGTATGACCGGCCCCTCAATTGAGGCATTGAGATTGCGGTAATGTGATCCGTTTATCGGCAGATATGAATATACATTCGCCTGATCATACGGGAATCCCTGCGTGAATTCCTCCTGCCTCGTCCCGCGCAGCAGCTCTGTGCCCCCTTCACCCGGCACAACATAGGACCCCGTATACACCTCGGCAGAGCCGCCCATGCGGTCATTGCGTCCCTCCTTGGTGACCACATTGATCACGCCGCTCATCGCGTTGCCATATTCCGCATTGAAAGTGCCGCTGATGACCTGCAGCTCTTCAATCCCTTCGTTTTCCAGTTGAAGTGCCACCGACCCATCGTAGGAATCCGTCACCGGAACGCCATCCACCATGAATACCACCTCGGAACTTCGCCCGCCGCGGATGTGGTAGCCACCCCGCTCGGTGACTCCGGCCTGAATACCCAGAATCTGACCCAGCTCCTGAACCGGGAGACGTTCAATGGTCTCTGCGGTCACGCGTGCTTCGCTGCTGGTAAGGTCCTTGCGCACGCGTACGGCTTCCGCCACTACCACGACTTCCTCTCCTTCAATCACTTCCTCCCGCAACTCAAAGTTCACCTCCGTGGTAAGGTCCACATTAACACGGACTCCTTCCACCCGCTGGGTAGTGAATCCCACAAATGAGGCCACCAGCGTATAGGTGCCCGGCCGGACTCCGATTACGACATACCGGCCATCCACATCGGTGGTGGCTCCCTGTGTGGTACCATCAATGACGACATTCACACCGGGCATAGATTCTCCGGTAGCGGCATCCGTTACCAGACCCGCCAGTTTACCGGTGGTCTGCGCCTGTGCGGGCGGCACGAGCAGCAAAATCATTAGACCCCTACAAATCCAGGTCCAGTTGCGTGACAGGGTCTTCATAAATGATCAGGTGATGGCGTGCAGCCAGACTGTCGTACAGCGCGATCCGCTCTTTGCGCACCCGCTGGTGTCGCAGCATGGTCTCAATCGCGGCGTGCGCCTCTTCCAGCGTCTGCCGCCGCTCAGGCCGCCTGGGGCCGACCCGCACCGATACGGGACCGCGGGGTGTTTCAATGGGGCGCAAGAGCATACCCTCGGCAGCTTCAAATGCCTCATCGGCCCAAGCGCCCAGTTGCGCCCGGTCAAACCAGGCTGCCCGGTGGGCGGATTCGTCGGATGCCGGGACCTGCCAATGCAGCTGCACCTGGGCAGGCCACATGAATTCTGATGCGGGCGCGTCCCTGTAGTATTCCTTGATGTCGTGCTCTGCAATGTCTACGTCCAGCATCCGGCGCTTGTGGTCCACAATATAGGCATCCAGCGCTTCGCGCAGTCGGTCCTGGTACTCCGGCTCATGCTTTAGACTCCGGGCAGCCTCCAGTATAATGGCACCCGCCACGAGCCCGCACACAAACTCTTTCAGATCCTCAGCCGTACGTACCTGCCCCCGCTGCCGGTCACTGGTAAACCGTGCCTGTTCTCTGAAGTCACCAACTGTCCAGGCCATTGGCGGATGGGCTGCCTCCAAAAGCACAGCCTCCCACAACTGGTCAGATTCCGAAGCGGCACCGTGAAGGATACGATCAAGCAGGTTGTGCACGGTAATTTCATGGAACACGATCCCGGCATCATCCACCAGATCCAACAAATAGTCCCGGCGCGCCGCCTTGCGCTTGCGGTCCTTAACGTAGGCCTCATACAGCGGCCGTTTGGCCGCATAGTCTGATTCGATAAGCAGCGGGTGGGAAAACCGGTCATCCACGCGGATGATCGAATAGCCTTGGGCGGTCCGGACCGGATGCGAGTACGTCCCGACCGGCAGTGTGAAGGCCGTCTCTTCAAAGCCGGGGTCTGTTTCGTCAAACGAAAACGGCGGCAACTGTCCGCCGGACTGCTGCAGCTTGGGATCCCTGAATACCTGGCGGGCCAGGCTGTCCCAATCCGCCCCGGAGGTGAGCTCGGCATAGAGCTTCTCTGCCTCCGACTTCGTGCGCGCGTAGAGGTGACTGGCGGTTACCTGTGTTTGGGCGCGCATGAAGGCCTGCCGTGCCTCGGCATCTGACACGCTGATCGTATCGAGCACATTGCGCTCCGCATAGAACTCAATAAGCAGTTTGCGGCTCAGGCGTTCCCTGCGGTCCTGATAATGCGGCTCATCTTCTATGCCACCACTGCGTGCCTCCTGGATCAGCAGCCGGGTAGCCGCCAGATCCTTGATAAAGGCGACGCGCCGCTGCGATGCATCCGGTACACCGGCAGTCAGCAGCCACTGGGTATACGCCTGGCGGAAGTCAGCTTCGGTGATGCGCAGCTGATCCGCCGAGGCCAGCACCGGATCTTTGGGCCACTTAGCAATGACCAACAGCCCCAGCAGCACAACCGGCAGGCTGATGGCGATCAGATGATGTCTTGAAGGGCTTTGCACGGCTCCGGCTGACTTGCTGCGCGAAAATACGACGTTGGCGGGACTTTTTGGCGGTCCGGTTCACCTGAATTGAATACATATCTGCTCTTACCCGTACAACTATGCTGAGAAACACATACTGATTCAGATGCAGCGACCCCGAAGATTGTCCAGGACCGTGCAGGTCGGACCGATACAGATCGGCGGAGGTGCCCCCATCTCCGTACAGTCCATGACGGTCAACAAGACCTGGAAGGTTGACACCACCCTGGCGGAGATCCGTCAACTGGCTGAGGCGGGTGCCGACATAGTGCGGGTGGCGGTGCCGCGCCCGGAGGATGCGGCTGCCCTCCGCGATATCGTTCAGGGTGCCGCCCCTACCCCGATTGTGGCCGATATTCACTTCAATCACACCTATGCGTTGAAGGCGATTGAGGCTGGGGTGGCGAAGGTTCGGATTAATCCCGGCAATATCGGTAAAGAGGAATGGGAGCGTGAGGTGCTCCTGGCGGCGAAAGAGGCTGGCACTCCCATCCGGATCGGCGTAAATGCCGGCTCCCTGGAGCGTGATCTGTTGGACAAGTATGGCTATCCCCAGCCCGAAGCTCTGTTGGAGAGTGCGCTGCGGCATGTGGACATCTGCGCCAAACACGGTTTTGAGGACCTGGTGATTTCGGTCAAGCATTCGGATGTCTTCTTTATGATCCAGTCCTACCGGCTGGTGGCTGAGCGTACGGAGTTTCCGCTGCATCTCGGTGTAACTGAGTCCGGCTCCCTGCATTCAGGTACGATAAAGAGCGCTATTGGTATCGGATCTTTACTGGCAGACGGGATTGGCGACACGATCCGCGTATCGTTGGCTACCGACAGTGTCAGGGAGGTGGAGGCCGGTCACAGGATCCTTAAATCATTGCGCCTGGGCCGACCGGGGGTCAATGTGATTGCCTGTCCGACCTGCGGCCGGCTGAACGGGGATCTGTTTGCCATTGTCAATGATGTGGAGGAGGCGGTCAGTGCCCGCAAGTTTGACAAGGATCTTACGGTTGCGCTGATGGGTTGTGCGGTGAACGGTCCGGGGGAGGCGCAGGGGGCGGACCTGGGTATTTCGCTGGGGCGCGGGCGTGCGCATTTGTTCAAACGCGGCAAAGTTGTCGGCACCGTACCTGAATCGGACATTGTCCAGACCGTCCTGGACGCGATTGAATCCTGGGACGCAAGCGCTGTCGACCACCCAGCATGATGCGGAAAATTGGCCAGCGCAATGTTAAGTGTGCTGTGAACTGCTATAGGGTTAGTCCGTGGAGCTTGGAAACAACCCAGACTCGGGGGCATCCTTCTCCCAATCTGTGGTAAATTCAAGTTTTCTGACGAATTCATTGGTCGTCATGCAGGATACCCCCAATTCCCTGCAAACATCAGGTATTTTGCGATTCGCTCGAGTAGCCGATGGCCGCGAATTCTCCTCAGTTACCACGCAACGGTTCCGTCTACCCTCACAAGCAGCGGCGATCAAGAGCGCGTCGCCACCGATTTTTGCCAGTTCGACTTCTGACAGGTTAGCTCCATATCCGTTCTCCATCACATGTCGAACGGATTCAGTCCGAACTTCGGATGCCAACTGAAGAGCATTTCGGTTGGTACTGAGCCATTCCTTGAACTGCGAATCAATTGGCGCGATCTCCTTAATGATTTCTTTAGGAATCTTGCATATACCACTCGATGCCTGAAACTGCAACCACGACCAATACTCTGGCACAATACTGATGCCGTATAGCCCGTCCTGAGCGGTGATTATAGAGCTAGCGTCAAGCAAATAGAGCACGAGGGGCTACCTTACTGTGTCGGATCGCTTCAATAACTCTGCCACCTGCCCAGGTTTGACGGATAGAATCACGGCGGCCTTGGTCACGGCTAGATGATGAGACTGCATCATACGCCGCGCGAACTGCAGCGTACCTTCGCCCAAATGGCTGCGCCTAACCTGGTAAAATGAAGGGCCTCCTTTCCGGGCCCTACGTTGATCGCGCTCCCGCTGTCTGGATTCTTCCCACATCCGCCGAAAATGGGCCATTAACTGCGCATGAACTCCCTCCTCAATCAGTCCCTCCTGATGGAGTCGGACCGCAACCATAGCGTGACTTAAGTTGCGTCGGCGAGCTATGCTGGATACGAATTCCTGCAGCTCAGCCATACTTCGGTCAGGGGAATTCCACAATTCCCTGAGCGAGTCGGATGGGAGCAGCCACTCCCCGGCAACCCTGTTGCAGAAGCTCTCAACAGGGCTTGAAGGCTCAGAATCACTCACCCCGGACTGATCCAGGTGTAGGTGGACGACTTCATGCAGAATTGAAAAAGACCGCGCAGGAGCGCTGTCATGGCTGTTTATGACCATGTAGGGGGCGATGGTATCCGCGATGACAAACGCGCGAAAAAGGTCTGTAGAAAGCGCGCTGTGATGGCTCCCAAGATCGCCCTTCAAGGTTACAAATACCCCGGCCCGTTCACAGGCGGAGCGAAGCAGCTTGAATGCAGATTTGGGGCCGGGCTGCTCCCGGAATTGCTCGCGCGTACACCCAGCACCCAAGACACTGTCAAGACCCATGAGCGCGTCACGCAGCAGTCGATGGCGCTCTTGCGAAGACAGAGTCTTGATCGCTCGGCCCATCCGGCCGGATTCATTCGGCAGATCCCAGGAACGCCGGAGAGAACCCACAAACTCAATTGGGTTGTACTCCTCTTCAAGCTCCATTGTTGCCCTTATGAGTTCCTGGCTGGCCTTAGCATTGCGGAGCAGCGCCTCAAGCAGGACGCGTTGCTCAGGATCAAATTCGGTAGTCCTGCCGCGGAAATCCGCCCCATAATCTGACTTCCGAGGAATATCGGCCAGATAAAACGTTAGCACCGGGCGCCGATAGGCCTTAGCAAAGTTATGCAAGTCCGAATGGCTTGGATGCGCATTACCACGCTCCATCTGCGCGAGGCGGTCCTGATCGATCCTGATCTTAGCCGCCGCTTCGTGCAGCTCCAAGCCAGCCTCCCGGCGCGCCCAGACCAGAATTTCGGGGTTAATGCCTGTCATCAACCCAGCATCTTCCGGCCACGGCCATCCACAGGCCCAAGGAAATCGGATGGCGGCTCAGCGTTACAGAAGACTTCCCGCATCCACAACCTGATGCCGCTAATCCGGTGCTGCATCACACAGCGGAGAGCGCCCGTAGAGACTCCTGCAAATTTCATTATCTGACCCTCACAGGTGGATTCGTCATGATGTGGATACCTCCTGAGTCAATTCGGTCGGTCGGGTCCATCAATCTATCTCATTCGGATCATTGGAGCCCGGAATCCGCCTGGCCCTGTGCCCACTACCGCGGCAGGCACCGCTACTGGCGGCTGGCATCTTCCAATACTTTGCGCTCAGCACCGGTCAGTGCATCCATGCCCTCCGCATTGATCTTGTCCAGGATCCGGTCCACCTCGTCCAGATGGGTGTCGGGCGCGGCTGTGGGCCTGCGCTCTTCAGCATGGCGCAAGGCGCGCGGCCGCCCGGATGAACCCAGCAGCCGGTCTGCCCAGGTATGCAGATCCGCACCCCGCTGGTCAAGCCATACAAACAGCCAGGCACCCGCCGCACCGCCGACACTGACCAGACCGGATGCCGGACGCAACAGCTCCAACACCACCAGCGCCGCGACCACATACCACAGTCGGACCGAGCCGACCAGAAAAAGCCGGATTCGCCGATCCGGGAACCACAGACACACCGCAACCATCACCCCGATGACACCGGCCCATATGCCCGTAAAGACAAACATCTCCAGACCCAGCACCGGAGCAGCCAGTGCAGCCAGCAGACCGCCGACAACCACCACAAAGCCCCAGAGAGACAGCATCAGTCCCGGCCCGCGCAAGTCCTCCAGATCTCTCCCAATCCAATACAACCAGAACAAACCGAACGCCAGATGAATCAGCCCGCCGAACGACGCGGGATGGATCAGACTGTAGGTGGCCAGCTGCCAGGGCTTCTGCCACCACAGCATGCTGAGCACAAATTGGGAATCAAGCAGCTCCGCGGTCAACGGAATCCGCCACAAAACCGCGAATCCGGCCAGAAACGCGGCACCGTAGACAACCAGCAACCCCCGTGTAACCCGGGACAGGGACAAATACCAGACCTGGAACTCACTCACCAGCCCAAAACAGCTTCCTGTATTGCCGAATCGCTACCACCGGTCAGACCACAACCGAAAACGGCCGCGCCAGTACTGAATCAGAACGTACCCGAAGGCCATGCCGCCCAAATGTGCCCAATTGGCTATCCCGGGCTGCGACCCCGAAAATGCGGATACCAGCTCCAACACCCCAAACAGAATCACAAAGTACTTGGCCTTCATGGGAATCGGCGGAAACAGCAGCACGATCATGCGATTCGGAAATAACATCCCGAACGCCAGCAGCAGCCCGAACACGCCGCCGGAGGCCCCCACAGTCGGATACACGCCGCCCTCAATCAGGCTGACCAGCAGCTGCACCGCGCCCGCGCCTGCCACACAAACGAAGTAGAATATCGCAAATCGCCTTGACCCCCATGTGTTTTCAATCTGGGTTCCGAACATCCACAGGGCAAACATATTCATGCCAATGTGCCAGAATCCTCCATGCAGGAAGCCGTAGGTCACCAGCTGCCACGCCTCAAACTGGCCGCTTGCGACCGACCACAGTGCCAGCCTGTTCAGGACAAAGCCCATTGACCCGATCATCTTCGCCAGGAAGAACAGCCCGTTAATGATCATCAGATTCTTGACCACCGGCGGGAATTGCGAATAAGTATACCCGTACATGCACCAAACGCTGACTATGCTCAGTTATAGCACGAATTCCGCCATAATGTTGCAGCCGATCTGATGGTTCTGTTCGTTTCGGATATGCATTTCCAGGCAGAGGGCAGCCGCGCGGCAGAGATGGCCCTGGTTGCCTGCCTCCGCGCGAATCAGGCCAGCCTGAGTCACCTGATTCTGGGCGGTGATGTGTTCGATGCGTACATCGAATACCGCAGCCTGATCCCCAAAGGCTGTGTGCGCCTGATGGGCTGCCTGGCTGAACTGGCAGACGCAGGTATACAGATCAGCTACATTCTGGGCAATCATGACTGCTGGCATAAGGACTACTTTGCCGCTGAGCTGGGGATTCTGCTTTGCCCGGACGCGTTGCAGATGGACTGGAACGGCGGGCAGGTGTACGCGGAGCACGGCGATGCGGTTAGGGGAACCTCTACGCTCCGGCGCTTCGCCAAGGCAGTCCTGCGCCATCCGGTGCCGGGCGCATTGTACCGGACACTGATTCCCGGGGACTGGGGTATGCGCCTGGCACAGCAGGTCAAGCGTGGCCTGGATGCACGCAGCGAATCGCCCCAAACCACCGCTATTCTCCGTAACTATGCCCGAAACCTCCTGGAAAGTGGGCCGGTGGACCTGGTGCTGCTCGGCCACTCGCATAAGCCCGAATTCCATCTATGGCCCCAGGGAGCCTATATCAATGCGGGCAGCTGGCGGGATGGCTGCCACTACGTTGTGCTCACCGACAAGCGGATGCAGCTGATGCAGTGGGAGGGCACACAGGGGCAGGTGCTGAAGTCAGCGCCCTGGCCGCCACCGGAGCAGGGCCCGTCAGTGTAGCTGCCAGGCTGCAACGAATTTCCGTCGTAGCAGTAAACGGTCACTGCGGAGCTGATTGGGTCCGCTGAAGTCATGGGTTTCTCCACTGTCCATGCCCCCCAAGAAGAAAGTGAAGGGCTACCGCGGCTTCCTCGCCAGGGTGTTTCGCAACCCTCAGGCGGCGAAAGCGGCATTCCTGCTTACGTTCCCCACCGCTATCGTACTGGCCGGCTGCCTGGGCATTCTCGGCTATATGGTCATTCTGGCACGCGATCTGCCCTCGCTGGATCAGATCGAAAACCCGAAGTTTGACCTCGCCACGGTAGCCTATACGGCCGACGGGGTGGAACTTGCCCGCTACGGCCTCCAGAACCGGTCCTGGGTCTACTATGATCAAATCTCAGAACACGTCATCAACGCGCTGGTGGCGGTGGAAGACCACCGGTTTGCCGCACACTGGGGGATGGACCTGTTTCGCACCTTCTCCGCCGCCACGCAGTCGCTGCTGAACAAATTCGGGCTTCCCTTCCAGCGGCAGGGCGGCTCCACCATAACCCAGCAGCTGGCGCGCAACCTGTTCAATGATCAGATCGGCTTTGAGGTGAGCGTGACGCGCAAGCTTAAGGAAATGGTCACCGCCATCCGGCTGGAATACAAGTACGCTAAGCCGGAGATCATCGAAATGTACCTCAATACCGTGCCCTTTCTGCACAATGCGTACGGTATTGAAGCCGCCTCCAGAACCTACTTCAACAAGTCCTCCCGAGAGCTCAATGAGCTGGAGAGTGCCGCCCTGATAGGGATGCTCAAAGGTACCGCCCGCTATAATCCGCACCACAATCCGGAAAACTCCCGCGTGCGTCGTAATATCGTGCTGCGAAGGATGGTGGCCCTCAATAAACTCGATCGGGAATTCTATGAGGCTCATCGGGATTCTCTGACGGCAACTTCATTCCGGGATGCCGATGTGACCCGCAGCCTGGCCCCCTACTATGCCGAACAAGTCCGGCAGTGGCTCACCCGGTGGGGACACGATAACGACATCGATGTCTATTCCACCGGTCTCACCGTACTTACCACCCTGGATTCACGGCTCCAGTCCAAAGCGCAACTGGCCGTCAGCCATACCCTCGATGGCCTGCAGGCCGTAGTGGACTGCGAATGGAGCGCGGCCAGCAGTCCCAGGCTCCGATTCGGAGAGGATATTCCGCGCTATCTGGAAGATGACTGCCACCTTGATCCCAAAAACCGCTTTGCGTGGTTCTGGGAGCGCAATCCAGACCTGCTTGATCAGCTGGTCCGGGAGTCCCGCCGATTCAGAACCCTCGTTGAAGACGGGGTCAGCCGTGAGGAGGCGCTGCAGCAGCTGACGGGAGACCCGGCCTTTATGGATTCCCTCAAGACATCCAAGTCCCGCCTGGAAACCGGATTCGTCGCCATCGATCCCGCAAGCCGCCATGTAAAGGCCTGGGTCGGAGGCCGGGACCTGGCCCTAGACTGGTATGACCATGTTTCCGTGGCGCGCCGCCAACCAGGTTCAACCTTCAAGCCGTTTGTCTACGCCGTCGCCATCAAGGGGGGCTACTCGCCCAATGACGAGATTTACACGGATGCCCTCTTCCGGTATGTGGATCCGTTCACCGGAGATGTCTGGAGCCCGAAGAATTCCGGCGGTGCCGTGACGGGCGAACTGATGCCGCTGCGTGAAGGGCTGTCACGCTCACTCAATACGGTCACCGGACAGCTCATCATTGATGTTAAACCGGAGAATGTGGTTGATCTAGCCACAGATATGGGGATCAACAGCCCGCTCGAAGCCGTCCCCTCCCTGGCCTTGGGTACCAGTGATGTGTCACTCCTGGAAATGACCAATGCCTATACCACCCTCGCCACACTGGGCCAGCAGGCGAAACATGTAATGGTCACCCGAATCGAGGATCGCTACGGGAATGTGCTCTATGCGCCAGAAGGCAACGTTCCAAAGGACGTTTTGAATGAGGCCGATGCGGCGACCGTAATTGACATGATGCGGGATGTGGTCAATCAGCCCTACGGCACCGGCGGGCGGATCCGCTGGCAGTATAATCAGCACGGATATGACTTTGCAGGCAAGACAGGGACCACCCAACAAGGGGCGGACGGATGGTTTATCCTGCTGCACAAGGAGCTCGTCATCGGAGCCTGGGTCGGGTTTAACGACCGGCGGATAACCTTCCGGTCATCGTTCTGGGGGCAGGGTGGCCACAATGCGCTCTTTGTAGTCGGTGACTTCCTGACCCGGATCAACGAGGAACCGGCCACCGGACTCTCCGCCGGTGAGCGCTTCCCCGACCCCCCGCCCAAGGAGTCCACCCGCTCCAGGGGACAGGACTCAGATCAGCGCAGAGTCTGGTAAGGGCATGAAGATTCTGCATTGCGCTGATATTCATTTCGGGGTAGGTACCTACGGACGTATTGACCCCAAGACGGGCCTCAACACCCGGCTGCTTGACTTCAAGCGCAGCTTCCAATTCCTGGTATCAGAGGGGATACGCGAAAACATCGATGCCTTTCTCTTCTGCGGAGATGCCTTCCATACGTCGAACCCAACCCCGACACAGCAGCGCGAATTTACCGAGTGCCTGCTGCCGCTGGCTGACCATGGCATACCCATCATCATGATCACCGGCAATCACGACCACCCGGTGGCACACGGCAAGGCTTCCTCAATTGACATTTTTCGGCACCTCAAGGGTGTAACCCATGTGTTCCGTCGTGCGGACCGTGCCGTAATTGAGACTAAGTCGGGCCCGCTGCAGCTGATCGCCATGCCCTGGCCCGTTCGCAGCCTGCTGCTTTACGGCAGACAGTGGCAGGAAAAATCCGCCGCCGACCTGCCCGCGTACATAGAACAGCTGTACACTTCCCGGATTGCCAGCTATGCGAAGGAGCTGGATCCGTCGCTTCCCACCGTACTGGCGGGCCACTTTACGGTCCAGGGCGCGGTCCTAGGGCAGTCCGAAAGCACTCGGATGATCCAGCATGAACCCAAGTTTACGACCTCAGCACTGACGGTGGAACCTATAGACTATGTCGCGCTGGGCCATATTCACCACCACCAGAATCTCGCCCCCACGACCGACTCCGTGCCGGTCGTCTACAGCAGCAGCATTGAACGCGTGTCGTTTAAGGAGCAGGGCAACCCCAAAGGGTTTGTGCTGGTTACCATTACGGGCGCTCCCAAGCGGACATCGTACCGATTTGTGGAGACCCCGGCGCGCCGCTTTATAAGTGTTAAGGTGGACCTCTCCCGATCCCAGCACCCCACCCGAACGCTGCTGCGGCGTATATCCACGGCTAACATCAAAGATGCCATCGTGCGGGTCCGATACAGAATCACCGAAGCACAGCGGTCCGAGCTCGATACCGGGCAGATCCGCGCCGCACTCCAGTCCGCGCATGCGATCGCGGCCATTGAGCGCACCACCAATCCCATTGAGCGCGAACAACGCTCCGATGTTACCGGGGAATCCACGCTGGAAGAAGCCTTGGATGGCTATGTCCAGCAACATGAGCACCTTGTGCCGCTTCGAAAAAAGCTGCAGGCCGCCGCGCGTGGAATTGAGCGGGAGGTCTTCAATCCAGTCTCCGCAGCGTAAGCAGCCGGAAGTCCAGTGGCCCGGCCATTTCCGCCGCCCGCAAAGTCAGCTGTCCCTCGCCCGCCTCCAGGGTAATGGGAGCCAGTTCCAGCGGTTTGAACGGCTTTACGTACGACTCAATGCGGGGCACCCGATCGTCCCGCATCCCCATAAGCGGTGGGTCATGTGCCCTCCCGATACGGCCGGTGGTCCCAGCTTCTCCCAGCCGCAGTTCCATGATAGTCCCCACATGCGGACTGGTGTAGTAAATGACGGGCTGGTACGCTGCGGCAGACAGCACAGATACCTCCCATGCAATGTGGCCGGTGGTGTCTGACCCGCTGGTGAAGTGGCTGTCATTGGGATAACGGTTGGAGCGCACCCATCCTCCGGCAGTCGTGGCATCCCGCGCCGGCAGATGGGTCACCGCCAAATCCGGATGGCCGACCGTAAAGGGCCATATCTCAAACGAATCTGGAAGCACGGCGGACTCCCACTGCTGCCGTGCGGCCTCCATCCTGCGGGTGATTTGCACCTGCTCCGCTGCAATGTCCAGGGTCTGACCCGGATCCCGCACCATATCAAACAGCCCGCCTTCATGACCGAGCCGATGCGTCTGGCTCCGAACACTGGTGCGTCCGCGCCAATGACTGAAAATGAAGCGTTCGGGCAGTACGGCACTGCTGCCTGTCAGATAGGGAGCCAGGCTGATGCCGTCCAGTAAAGCGGGCGGAGATACCGATGCCAGCGCGGCCAGTGTGGGCAGCAGATCTATCGCGCCCGCAATCGGCACCACCCGGATGCCCGGCGGGATCACACCCGGCCATTGTATTACCAGCGGAGAGCGGACACCCCCTTCGTCAGTGGAGCCTTTGCGCCCCTTCATGCCGCCGTTCCACCGCGCGCCGTTCGGCCCGTTGTCCGAGAAATAAAGCACGATGGTCTGCCCGGTCAGGTTCAGCGACTCAATATGATCCAGGATACGCCCCACATTCCAGTCAATATTGAGCGTCATGGCAAGGGCCGCGCGCGTATGGACGGTGTCTTCCAATTCGGGTCGGGTCGGCTGCTGCAGAACCGCGGGAACCTGGTCCCACCATAGGTCCGGCACCTGCATCGGACTGTGTGGCGTGTTAAAGGGGATATACGCCAGAAAAGGCCGGTCCCGGTGACGCGTCATGAAGTCCAACGTATGATCGGTCACATCATCCGGCAGATAGCCCTCCCCCTGCACGATCGCATTGTTGTGCTCCAGCGGAGCGTCAAAGTAATGCCCCCAATGCCCGGAAGGGAACCCGTAGAATTCGTCAAATCCCCGACTGTTGGGATGGAAGGGTGCCTGCTGCCCGTTGTGCCACTTGCCAAATACGCCCGTAGCATACCCGGCTTCGCCGAAGATGTCGGCCAGTGTGGCCGCCTCAGGATCGATCCTTTCCGTGCCCGCGCTGGTGCCGAAAACATTGGATCGTGTATGGTACCGGCCGGTCAGGAGCTCTGCCCGCGTTGGAGAGCACACCGGACTGACATAGAAGCGGTCAAAATAAGCGCCGCGCTGCGCCATCCGATCAATGTTGGCGGTGCTGACCGACCGGTTCCCGTTCATACTCAGATCACCCCAGCCCTGATCGTCCGCCAGAATGATCACAATGTTGGGGGAACGCTCACATGCTCCCAGCACCATGGCCAGAATCAAGATTGCGCAATACCTGGTCATGATCTGACAGCGTTGCTGATGCCGAATTATACGACAATTGCCTGCGCCTTCGTCCAAGCCTGCGCGCCCGAACTTCACCCGCCGCCGGGTCGCTCAATCCAGGTGCGGCAGCCGGCCTGACGCGCCGCATCACAGGCTGCGATGGCATCGCACTCAGATTCAAAAACACCGTACAAGGCCGACCCGGAACCGGTCATCGAGGCGAACCCCGCACCGGTGTCGATGAGCAACCTCTTGATGGCTTTCAGCAACGGCCGGACCGACATAACGGGCCTCTCAAAATCATTCGTAAGCTCACGATGCCAGCGGTCCAGATCATTGGAGCGGACTACCTCCTCCAGATCCGGGCGTTCATGTGCGGTCGGCCTGATCTGACCAAACGCCCACGCGGTGGAAACATGCACCGGCGGGGCCGCAACCACCAGCGTAAAGGGCATCGCATAGTCCGCCATGGGATGGAGCTCTTCGCCACGCCCGGAGGCGAGTGCCGCACGGCCGTACAGGAAGAACGGCACATCGGATCCCAGCTCCAGCGCAATCCTGCGGAGCCGGCGGCGGCTGCAGCGGAGTGCCCATAATCTGCACAACACTCTGAGCGTAGCAGCAGCATCGCTGGATCCACCCCCGAGGCCAGCCCCCATGGGCAACACCTTCTCCAAGTGAACCAAGGCTCCGGTTCGCACGCCGAATGTCTGCGCCAGATGGCGGGCTGCCTGCATAACCAGATTTGATTCATCCGCCGGAAGACTGTCCTCGGTGCAGGTCATCTGCAAATGCTCCGCCGGTTGGGCCTCCAGAACATCGGCCCACCCGATGGGATAGAATATTGTGGACAGATCGTGAAACCCGTCGGGCCTGCGCCGCAGGATGTGCAGACCCAGATTCAACTTGGCCATCGCCAGGTCAGTAGGCATAGCAGGCATTGGGAGGGTAAAGAACCTGGAAACCTCTATGGAGCCGCATCGTTCTATTTGATTGTGCAAATTCGATTCCGCCTGTGACGCGACCGCTACTGCGCTTTTCCTGATCCCAAGCCCGAATGCATCCGATTAGACAGGCCCTGCCATGGAGCCTTCCGCTTGCCCTGTTTGCCACTCTAGCGGCAGCGGGGCAAAGCCTTGAAGCCCAGAATTCCCAGTCCCGCTTTCTGCGATTGCCGCCAACACCGGATCTGGGGGCCCAGGACAGCCGCCTTGCGGAAATCCAATCCCTGGCCGGATATATAGCACTTGAGGGAGCGCTCGATCCGAACGAATATAAACTGGGCCCCGGCGATTTGTTTGCGATTTCGGTGGGCGGCATCGTTCAGGCTAATGTCGCTATACCGGTCTCCTCATCCGGCGTTCTGCCCTTGCCCGAGGCACCTGAGGTTTACGCCGCCGGCCGGACGCTCGCAGCGGTTAAGCAAGAGGCGGTCAAAGCCCTGAAGGAACGCTATGTCAATGTGCCGGTCAGCGTGATACTGGTTCAACCCCGCATGTTTTACGTCCATGTCACCGGAGCGGTAACGCAGCCGGGACGGTTCATGATGCTTCCGGTGTCCCGCGTCAGTGATGCAGTGACCCAGGCTCACAAAGACTATGTAACTGTGCGGGTGGAGGGAGCGGAGGACCCCGCAATTGTGGCAATGCCAGCCCAGTACAGACCTCCGCTCAGCGAATACCATCGGGCTTCACTGAGAAACGTTCGCATTGTTCACCTGGATGGCTCGGAGACCCTTGCGGATCTGATCCGGTACCAGATCACCGGTGAAATGACTTTCAATCCGTATCTGCGGGACGGAGACCGAATCATCGTACCGACTTACAATGTCGAACGCGATGGCATACGAGTGTCCGGTGATATCGCCTGGCCTGGCGCGTACGATTTGCGGCCTGACGATTCGGTTGAATCATTATTGCATATGGCTTCCGCTGGTGCACCGCTGTCTTCGTTTACAGGAGTACGCCTGGTCCGCAGGCAGCCTGATGGCTCTTCAACCGTGATTGATGTCGACCTCCCCGGCGTGCTCAGCGGCAGTGTCGCCACGCCGACCCTGCAGCCCGGAGATCATTTGTCGGCGTTCAATCCAGACCGGGGCACGGCCATTGTGGACGGACGCGTACGCTATCCGGGGGCCTACCGTATTGAAAGCGGCGTTACGACCCTGCGTGAGCTGATTGCCATGGCGGGCGGGCTGCGCGACGATGCCAGCGTCGTCGGTGCAGTCCTGGAACGATCCGCGGATTTGGAAATGAGCACCATCGGGTCCCTGAGCGATGGCCCAAACAACAGGGCTTTCGGGCTCGGAGATACTGATGCCGGATTCAGGCAATACCAGCAATTTGATTTCTTTGCTCAAGGATTTGCCCAGCCCTGGGCGGCCCGGCGGCGCAGCCGCGTCTCCGCCGACATAGCTGGCGCACTGACGGGCACCGCAGACGATGTTGTGATCTACGATGGAGACCGACTGACCTTTCCGCGCAATCACGGGGCCATTTTCGTCACCGGCCATGTGCCCCAGAGAAGTTATGTAGCATTCGTTGAGGGACAGACAGCAGAGCACTATGTCCGGCAGGCCGGAGGGCTTGGACCCGGGGCCGGCGACGTATTTGTGTTTACCGGAAGCTCAGACCAGGTTCGGCGGGGTTTCGATCAGGCGGTGCATCCGGGTGATGCCATCTTTGTGGACCGCGTGGAGCAGCTGACCTTGGAAACTGAGCAGCTGGCCTTGCAAACTGAACAGGTAGCCCTGCTCAAAGAGCAGAGCAATACTGAACGAAGGAGCCTGATTCTAAGCGCAATAGCTACCACAACGAGCATAGTGATTACATATATAGCCCTGTTCGGTCAATAGCATGGGCGAATCCCACAGTTTTGCCGGAGATAAGTTCTGGCAGGCCGTGCGTCACCTTCTAAGGGCCCGCTGGCTGATCGTCGGTGTCACGGGCTTTGTTGCCATCGCATCCGTGATCATCAGCCTGCTGCTTACAAACTGGTATCGGGCCGAAGTCCGACTGCTGCTGGCCGGACGCTCATCGGGCGGGCTGATCTCGTCACTGGTCGGAGGCCAGCTCAACCCGGCCGCCACCTCCCTCCTGGGGGGACTGGTCAGCGATTACCAGCGGCAACTGGCTATTCTGGAAAGCCGGTCTGTGATGGACTCGGTCATCATCTCGTTCGATCTGCTTGAAGTGTATGACCTGACCGACTCAAAATTCCCCATGCTGGATGCGCGCAAAATGTTGCGGGAAAATGTGAATTTTGTCGTCGATGACGAATTCAATTATCTGGCCTTGCGCGTATTTGACACCGACCCGCAGCGGGCCGCCAACATGGCCAACTACTTCGCCGCGGAGCTGAATCAGGTCACCACAGATCTGGCCGCAGAGACCGCAGGTACCTATCGGCGTGTCGTGGAAGATCTGTACACTTCCATAGAAGCGGGCCTGGATTCCGTGCTGACCGCCCAGCGGAATTATAGGCAGCGTACCGGCGTATTGGATCTGCCTACCCAGGGAGCCGCCTTCACGGAAGGGCTGATCCGGCTACGCTCAGAAATCCAAATGGCCGAAATCTCCTACAACAGCCTGTTGTTCTCATTCGGCGAAAGCAATTCGCAGGTACAGGCAGCCCGGGAGGCGCTTAACAAAGCTAATCGGACCTATGAGGACGCGCTGGCGGGACAGGAGCGTCTGATGCCTGTGGCCCAGGACAGCCTGCCGGATGTCGCCCTGAAATTCCAGGAGCTGGAAAAAGAACGCCTGATCCTGACCACCCTCATTGAATTTGCCCGACCGATCCTGGAGGAGGCGCGCCTGGAAGAGCAGCTCCAGGCGGATGCGGTCCAAGTGATGGACCCCGCCCAGCCGCCGGACAAGAAGGCGCGCCCGTGGCGGGCCGCCATCGTAGTCGTCTCTACCATGTCTGCATTTGTGATGGTGTGCCTGTTTGTACTGGCCCGGGTATGGTGGCACCGGAATTACCACAAAATTGCGGCGCGGCTGTCCTCTGTAAGCTAAGCCGTACACCCCTGTGTCCATAACCGTCCCGGCTGCCCTTAACCCAATCCGGCTGCAGCGCTGGGGGATGATCCTGCTGATGGCTGGCCTGGGGCTGGGGCTTGCCATCACGCTGGCGTTGGCCAACACCGGCTCGCTTATCTATGTCACCGCGCTGCCCGCGCTCATACTGGGCAGTCTGCTGATTGGGGTGCTCTTCTGGAATTCCACCCTCAACCTGGTTGTCGCCATCGCAGGCTTTGTGGTGATGGCCAATAATGTGGAAGGATTCCAACTGGTGGAAATCCTCTATGCTGCCTATCTCTATGCCCTGCTGGGGTTATGGTTTGTCCGTTACCGTCTGTTGGATAAGCAGCCCATCGTCACGAGCCGGGCGGATGGCGCGCTGACCGTGTTTCTGGCGCTGCTGCCGGTCACACTCGTGTTGACCTTTACCTTTAACGGGGATTTCAGGGTGGCCGCCAGCGAACTGATTTCCCTATCCATGCTGCTGATCTATTATCCGGTCCGACACACGGTTGCCACCCACAGGACCGGGCCGAGGATCATCCTGCTGACCGTGGTTACGCTGGGAGCGCTGGTGGCAATGGTCAATCTGATCGAATATGCCGGAGATCTGTCCAATGCGTGGGCCGCCGTACAGATTGCCGGATCCCGTGTAGTGGTAAATGACTGCCTGCTGCTGACCGGGGCACTGGCCAGCCTCACTCTGCTGGTGTACGCCCGTAAGGTGTGGGTCGCCGGCTTGTATCTCGGTGCATTTGCCCTGACCTTTGCCGGACTCATCGTCACCCAGACCCGCGGCTACTGGCTGGCCTTCATTCTGGGATTCGCCGCGCTGCTCTATCTGATGAACGCCCGGCAGCGCGCCCGCACGCTGATCGGCTGCGCCGTGGCCGGCGGCATCATCTTCGGCATAGCCTATGTGATGATCGGCCCGTTTCTGTTTGTCGTAGCGGGCGGCATCATTGAGCGGTTCGGCAGTCTCGGTACGGCGCTTACCCAGGATCTTTCCCTGATCAACCGCTTCCGCGAATCCTGGGCAGTACTGCGCCATATCGCCTGGAATCCGCTGATCGGCTATGGGCCCGGCGTTCCGTACGAGTTCTGGGACATTGTGCATCAGACCACCCATATAGACACGTATGTGCACAACGGCTATATAGGACTTTGGTATAAGTACGGACTCTGGGGGCTGATTGCCGTGATGTATTTCTGGCTGTCCACCGCCCGCCGCGGCATCGGCGCATTCCGCACCCAGAGCGCTGACCTGTGGACCCGGCTCGCCGGTATTTCCGGCGCGCTTCCGATGATCGCGGTGCTGGTGGCGACCCTGACCGCCAACCCCTTCTATCTGAAGAATTACCTGTTCATTATCGGCGTTTCTGCGGGAATGGCGGCGGGGGCGGCAGCGCGGGTTGATTCCGCACGAAAATAATTACCCGGCCAGCCTCCCGATGCGGATACTGATTCATGATTTTGGGGGGTACGCCTTTCCGCTTCAGCTCAGCCGACAACTGGCCCGCCGGGGACATGACGTAGCCCATGCATATTGTGCCACACTGGTAACCACCCCGCCGGGAGTCGCGCATGACCCCGGGTCCGTGGCGCTGAAGCCGCTGCACACGAAACGGCCGTTTGACAAGTACAACCTGATCAGGCGCTGGCAGCAGGAACACGAGTACGGGCACCTGATTCGGGAGACCTGCAGAACCTTCGCACCGGAGGTCGTGCTGTCGGGCAATGCGCCGCTGCCCGCCCAGAATCGACTGCTGAAGTACTGCCGACAACAGAATATCCGCTTTATTTTCTGGCTCCAGGACTTATTGGGCGTGGCGGCTGCGGGTATCCTCAAGTCCAGGCATTGGGTCCTGGGTACCACGGTCGGACGATACATGGAGGCACTGGAGCGGAAGATGCTGCGCAGCAGCGCCGCAGTGGTGAGCATCTGCGGTGATTTTGTACCGCTGCTGGCTGCGATGGGCATCAAAAAGGGGCGGATCCATGTTGTTGAGAACTGGGGTCTGCTGCCGAACATCACCGGGCATGATGATGGCTGGGCCATCGCTCACGGCCTGGAGGGCCGGTTTGTATTTCTCTATACCGGAACGCTGAGCCTTAAGCACAATCCCGACCTGCTTCTGCAGCTGGCCTGCGCCACCCGCAGCGCGGCCCAGGTGGTGGTGATTTCGCAGGGCATGGGCGCGGATTGGCTTACCGCGAAAAAGGCCGAACTGGGGCTGGCGAACCTCACCATTCTGCCCTATCAGGACTCCGACGACCTACCGTTTGTATATGCCTCTGCCGATGTACTTACGGCGCTGTTGACGCGGGATGCCGGGGTGTTTTCGGTACCCTCAAAAATACTCACCTATCTGTGCGCCGCCCGTCCTGTGCTGGCCGCGATGCCCTCAGACAACCTGGCCGCACGCATCCTGCTTCGCAGTGGAGCCGGACGGGTAACGCCCGCGGGCGATGTTGAAGCCTTTGTGGACCAGGCGCTCCAGCTCATGCAGGACGCGGCTGTGCGCGCGTCCATGGGGGCCGCCGGGCGGATATATGCTGAAGAGCATTTTGATATTGAGCAGATAACCGACCGGTTTGAAGAGGTCTTCGCGGAGGTGGTCCGATGATGCGCCCGGTAGTGTACGTCAGCCGATTTGTACCCGGGTACCGCCGCCCGGTACTGGAGGCCCTCAACACGGCCTTGGGCGGATGCCTGGTGGTCTGCGCCGGGCAGCCTCCCAGCGCATCCTTTGCGTCGCTGTCTACCGACGCGCCCGCAGGCTACCGCCAGGTCCGCCTCCGCAATTATTGGATCGCCCGTGACAGGATGCACGCCCAGGGTATCGGCCGTATCCTGCGCCTTGAGCCGGGGGTAGTTCTGGCTGAGGAATCTCCGCGCACGCTGACACTGCCGCTACTGCTGAGCAGGGCCCGTCGCCGTAACAGCCGCACCTTGCTGTGGGGACATTTTTCGTCCAATAACCGGCCCTTCGGAAGCGCACACCCTATGGACCGCTATCGCATAGCTCTGGCGCGACGCGCGGATGGATGCGTTTGTTACACCGAGTCGATTGCCGCGTCGCTGGCACAATTCGTGCCTTCCGAGCGTCTGTTTGCCGCGCGCAATACGCTGGACATCCGACCGCTGCTTGAGCTGCACCGGCGGTTAACGGCCGAGGGAAGGCCGGCCATCCGAAAGCGGCTGGGCCTGAAGGCGGAGGGGCCGGTTCTGGCCTATCTCGGACGCCTCATCCCGGAGAAGAAGCTGGACACGCTGCTTGACATCTATGGGGAATTGCGGCGGCACCAGCCGGCCAGTCTGGTCATCATCGGTGATGGTCCGGAACGGGCCGCCATTGAGGCGCACATCTCCGGGCGGCGGGGGTCCGATGTCATCCTCACCGGATCCCTTACGAATCCCCGGGACTCGGCCCCTTGGCTGATGGCCGCGGATGTTTTGGTGTGCCCCGGCTATCTGGGGCTCGCCATTAATCATGCCTTTGCCCTCGGGCTGCCGGTGGTTACACAGTCCTCGCCGAATCCCGACATCCGCTACCACAGCCCCGAAATCGCCTATCTCAAGCCGGGAGAAAACGGCATGACCGCACCCTTTGGAGACGTGCCCGCCCTCGCGCGCGCTGTGCAAACCGTACTGGCCGATCAACCGCGATTTGCTGCGAACGCGCTGGCCTATGCCCGCGAAAACCTTCAGTTGGAAACTATGCTGGAAGGCCTCCTGAATGCCATTGCGTTTGCGGAGTCTTAGTCCACATTCCCCATCAGCCGCTTGATCGGAATAAACAGCACCAGCGCAATAACGCCGGCTATTCCGATCGTAAAGGCCACATTAATAAAGAGGTCCACCGGAGCCAGTGTCTCCAGCCGCCCGGCCACTAATCCGGCAAACAGATTCCCGAGCGCTGTACCGATAAACCATACGCCCATCATCTGGCCTACGCGGCCTTTCGGGGCCAGCTTTGTAATGGAGGACAACCCCACCGGACTCAGGCTGAGTTCTCCCACCGTGTGGAAGAAGTAGGTTACCACCAGCCAGGAGGGAGACACGAGGCTGCCATCTACGGCATTGGCGGCCCCCCAGGTGATGACAAAAAAGCCCGTGGCCAACCCCAGCAGCCCCATCGCAAACTTGAGCGGAATGGACGGATTGCGTTTCAGGCGAGCCAGTGTGATCCACATTGACCCGAATATCGGAGCCAGAATAATGATAAAGAGCGCATTGACCGACTGCAGCCAGGTGGCGGGAAGCTCCCATCCGCCCAACATGCGATCCGTACTGTCCCGCCCGAACAGATTCAGCGAGGATCCTGCCTGCTCAAAGCCGGACCAGAAGATAGCAGACAGGACAAAGAGCCAGAAAATCACCCCCAGCCGGCGTTTTTCCATCCGCGTATGCCGGGTGAAAATTAGCAGGTACGCAAAGTACAGGATGGCAATCGCGATTACCGCATACCCGAGCCATTCAGCCAGCACCTCCAGAGCCACGCGCTGCACCAGGACCCAGCCGAGCAGTGCGAGAACGGCCGCAGCCGCCCCGATGATCAGATAGGTCATTCGGGTCTTCTTCAGCAGTGCCTCAGGGGTTTGGGAGGTCTTCAGCAGTCCCGCTTCCCCTAGGTGCTTCCCGCCGAGACGGTACTGGATCAGACCGATTACCATGCCGAACCCGGCAAGTCCGAATCCCCAATGCCAATTGTAATTCTCGCCCAGAAAACCGGCCAGAATCGGCCCGAGGAAGGCACCCAGGTTTATTCCCGTATAGAAGATGGAAAAGCCCGCATCCCGTCGGGCTCCGCCTTCGGGGTACAGATCCCCCACCATCGTGCTGACATTGGGCTTGAGCAGGCCGGTTCCAATCACGATCAACACCAGCCCCAGGAAGAAACTCCCATCGTCCGGCAGGCCGACCATAGGGCCGGCCATCGTGAAATGTCCCAGGGCGATAATGCAGCCACCGACAAATACCGCCTTGCGCTGACCCCAGATATTATCTGCAATCCACCCGCCCGGCAGCGCCAGTACATAGACAAAAAACGTGTACAGCCCGTAGACCGCACCTGCTGTCCCTTCGCCAAAATCCAGCCCGGGATTGCCGATGGTCGCCGAAGTGGTCATAAAGAGTACCAGCATGGCACGCATGCCGTAATAGCTGAAGCGCTCCCATAGCTCGGTAAAGAACAGGGTGGACAGCCCGCGCGGGTGTCCGAACCACTGGCGGGAGAGGGCAGAATTTTCCATGGGCTAAGCAAAGTGGCGTACCGGCGCAATATACCAGAATCGCCGATCATCCTCCGGTCCGTGTTGAATTTTCCCGAAACTGCACAAAAGTCCTGTGACCTGGAAGAGTATATTGGCGCGTTTACGCAAATTGGGATTTTGACCTCCTCTGCCTGATGACTGGCTCAAATCTGGACACTCACCCGCCGCGCACCCACACCTGCGGTGCCCTCACCGAAGCGGATATCGGCAGGCAGGTCATACTCAAGGGCTGGTCTGACACCCGGCGCGACCTTGGTGGTGTCATATTTGTGGATCTTCGGGACCGCTACGGACTCACGCAGGTGGTTTTTTCGCCCCAGGACGATGTGCAGGCGCACACGTCAGCCGAAGAGCTGCGCAATGAATTTGTGATCTCGGTATGTGGAACGGTCCACGCACGTTCAGCGGAAACGATCAATCCCAAACTGGCCACGGGACGCATTGAGGTTCGTGTCACAGAGCTGCTGATTCTGAGCAGATCTGCGCCCATGCCGTTCCAGGTGTCGGTGCACACGCAGGAAAGCCAGTTGGCCGGCGAAGATCTGCGACTGAAGTACCGATATCTGGATTTGCGGCGCCCCGCCATGCAGCAGCGTCTGATTACACGCCACCGCGCCTACCAGGTAATCCACCGCTACTTTGATGCCCGTAACTTTGTGGAAGTGGAAACACCCACGCTGATGAAGTCCACGCCCGAAGGAGCGCGGGACTACCTGGTCCCCAGCCGGGTGCACCCCCATGCCTTTTACGCCCTGCCCCAAAGCCCCCAGACCTACAAGCAGCTGCTTATGGTATCCGGGCTTGACCGATATGTGCAGATTGTCAAGTGCTTTCGTGACGAAGACCTTCGGGCTGACCGGCAACCGGAGTTCACCCAGATAGATGTGGAAATGGCCTTTGCTACCGAAGATCTCGTATTCGGGCTGACGGAAGGGCTGATGCAGAGGATGTGGCAGGAGATTCTGGGGGTGGAGGTGGCGATACCGTTTCCGCGGTTGCCGTATCGGGAGGCAATGCGGACTTACGGGTCTGATAAGCCGGATCTGCGGTTTAACCTCACGATTCAAGAGCTGACGGACAGTTTCCGAGGCTCCGGCTTTCGCGTGTTTGACCACACCGTGGACCAGGGCGGCCATATTGTCGGGCTGGTCGTGCCCGGCATGGGTGATCGCGGACGCGGCTATATGGACCGGTTGGACAAACAGGTGGTCCGGCGCAGGATTGGGGCGGGCGGCCTGATTTACATGCGCGCCCCCTCCAGCGGTGCACCGCCGACTTGTTCGGTCAAGTCGCATGTACTGCCGGAAGACTATGTGCGGGCGGCGCTCAGCACGTCGGGTGTACGGGCCGGTGACCTGCTGCTGGTGCTGTGCGGCCAATGGCCGTTGGTGCAGCAGCAGATGGGGGCGCTTCGGCTGCACATGGCCCGTGAACTTGGCTGCATCGACCGCCATCAATGGAAGTTTGCCTGGGTGACTGACTTTCCGCTGGTGGAATGGGATGCGCGCGAACAGCGGTATACAGCTATGCACCACCCGTTCACATCGCCGAAGGCGGATGATTTGGAACTGCTGGCATCGGATCCCGGTCATGTTCGGGCCCGTGCCTATGACATTGTGCTCAACGGCCATGAAATCGGCGGCGGTTCCATCCGCATTCATGATTCGGCCCTTCAGCAGCGGATGTTCGATCTGCTCGGCATCAGCCGGCGGGAATGCGAGGAACGGTTCGGCTTTCTTCTGGAGGCCCTACGGTACGGGGCACCGCCGCACGGTGGCATAGCGATGGGACTGGACCGTATCGTCATGCTGCTTACCGGCACCGAATCGCTTCGGGACGTGATTGCGTTTCCCAAGACGCAAAGCGCGCAGGAGCCGATGTCAGGCACCCCGGCGAGTGTGGAGCCTCAAAAACTCAAAGAGCTCCATATCCGGTCTGCCGACCTATGACAGCCGCCTATGCATTACTGCTCCAGCAGTCCTTCCGGTGGCACCAATGGGAGGTCCTGATTGCGTCGCACGGCATTGAGTTGGACCGCCCCGCCCAATCGGCCCATCCGCAGTATCCGGAAATCATTTATCCGCTCAACTACGGCTTTGTGCGCAATACGATCAGCTCTGACCATCAGGAAGTGGATGTATTCGCGGGCAGTTCCGATCGGGGTCTGGTGGGACTGATTGCCACCTGCGACTACCGGAAGGGTGATCGGGAACTGAAACTGCTCTGGCAGTGCACGCCGCGGGAGATTTATCTCGCCAACGGGTTTATCAACTTTGACCGGCATAAGCTCGAAGGTACGCTCGTGATGCGGTATCCGATGGGCAGTCTGTGGTAGGCTGGATCCGAACGGGTCCGGTTGCGTACAATCGACCTGCCGCGGCATTTGGGGCCGCGTCGTTCTTTGCCTATTGATCCCGTAGCTCAGTTGGAAGAGCATCTGACTTTGAATTGGAGCCTTGTGCGGGAAACCGCACAAGTGGAGGCTGCTGTATGCTGGGACACCCTAAAGCCTGCACTACGCCGTCACGCGTGAAAATGTGCCGGATACATGGGTAATCAGCAGGCAACCTTGAATGAGTCAGGGATATGCCGAGAGCCGCAGCCTATGGTGACGCAGTTCTGCGACCCTATCGGAGGCCATGTTCCGCTCCTTTGCCGCACCAAGCGGATTCAGGAGAGCCCTCAGAGGCCATACGCAGCCCACCCGCCGCCGCCTCGTGCGGCAGGGTGAAGAGATGGTCCAGACCACAACAGTATATGGCCGGTGAAAGCCGGTGTGGCAGGTTAATCAGAGGGTCCCAGGTTCGAGCCCTGGCGGGATCACACTTATTGGCCCGGGTGGCGGAACAGGTAGACGCGCTGTCTTGAGGGGGCAGTGCCCTTATGGGCGTGCTGGTTCGATTCCAGTCCCGGGCACCTCTCGCACGGAATGCCGGGATGTCCGTTCTGACACCCGGCAGTCGGCCCAAACAGAACTGCTATGCGCCGTTTCCGGTTCGTCTTTGTGCTGGCCTTCGCCCTGGCACCGGTACAGGCTCAATCGCTCCAGGTATGGCCGGGGGAGCGCTGGGCTACTGCGGCCCCCGAGGATCAGGGCCTGAATCCGGCCTCGCTGGACAGCCTCCACGATCGGATTGAAGCGGGGGTGTACGGCAATATTGATCGGATGGTGGTGGTAAAGGGTGGATTTCTGGTCCTGGATCATGCTTATGATCGGGATTACCTTGAGATCAGCCGTGGAAAGCGGACCGCCATCGGTTGCGGCCACGACGCGTGCCCGGATGAAACCGCTGAGAGCGATCCGTTCAATTACCTCCATCCCGGCACCCATCCGTTCTATGATTTTCGTGCGGTACACACGCTGCAGTCGGTCACCAAGTCCGTTGCTGCGACCCTTATAGGCATTGCGCTAACGCAGGGGATCATTGACAGCCTGGGCATCGGTCTGCTAACCTTCTTTGACGACTATGACCTGAGCCGCACCGATGCCAGGCTGCGAGAGGCTACGCTGGAGGATCTGCTGACTATGCGCACGGGCATTGAGTGGCATGAGCAGGATCGCCCCCTGGACGAGACCAATACCACCATTCAACTGGAGCGCAGTGCCGACTGGGTACAGTTCACGCTGGATCAGCCCATGGATGCTGCGCCTGGAGAAAAATGGGGCTACAACAGCGGGGGCAGTCATCTGATGTCTCAGGTCATCCGCGACGCATCGGGACAGCACATGCACACATTTGCGGAGCAGCACCTGTTTGCACCGCTACGAATTCCGGATTACCACTGGAAGAAAACGCCCAAAGGCCTGGCTGACACGGAAGGCGGGCTGTATCTGGAGGCTGATCAACTGGCCAAAATCGGATACCTGTACCTTCGGCGCGGTCTGTGGGAGGATCGGCGTTTGTTGTCGGAGGAGTTTGTGGATGCTGCCATTGCCCGCCAGGTGGAATCGGTAAATCATGCGGGCTGGGGATACGGTTACCAGTGGTGGCGGCTGGACCGCGATGGCATTGAGGTGTGGGCGGGCCTTGGATTTGGGGGGCAGTATCTGTTTGTGCTCCCGGCCCACGATCTGATTGGCGTAATCAACAGCTGGAACGTATTTGGTGAGCAGGTCGCGCCGATCAGTCAGGCATTCCTGCAGGCACTGATTCAGGCTGCGGAGTAGTTGGAGGGCCGCTCAAGGGCCACGGCAGACGCGCGTATAGGCGCGCTTGTGGCATAGAGGGGCTTTTCCCGATGCGATGTTGATCCTGCGGGCAGACTCCAGCCCTACATCGCTACATTGATATCCTCCTGACCCGCATTGATCGTTCAGGTAATCGTGCGTATTGTGTGCGCGTCGGCCGGTAGGTCGGCTCCCGGTCACATAAATCTTGGCTAAACACATGATGGACAGATTCAATTCACTGCTGTGCGCTGTGCGATCCATGCGAACACAGATTCTGCTTGGCTTTGCGGGTATTGCTTGCGGAATTCTGGTGTCGGCGGCCATCGCACCATCCCCTATTCCCACAGTGATGTCCGAAATACTGGGTACAAAGGGCGGCGGATCGGAGTCGGGCAATGAGGTGTACCGGCGCAAATTCCACATGGATCCCCACCTCGGATGCAAGAGCTGCGGCTATATGGTCTCATGTAGCGGGGTTTGCTGGGAGCACTACTATTTGCTCTGGCACCCCCTCGGCGGAGGTATGCGCCATATTGGGGTTCCCTCCAGCTGCTGCGAGCCACACATCAATAATGACACCGGGTCATGCTTGTACTGCCCCAATTAGTCGGATTCATGCCGCCTACCACCAGCCGGCGAGATGCCCGCAAATGGAGCAGGACCGACTTCGCCATCTGATTGTCGGATGGGCAGGACTGGTGCTGATCATGTCCGGCTGCACTTCCAGTCCGACACCGAACAGACAGGTCGTTGAGGCCCCTTTAGTTCCGTTTGGAGACCTGTTTGTGCTTCAGGATACGATTCGCTTGGACCCTGCGGTTGTGGTTGGGTCTGTAGATTTTCTGGACATCAATCAGGAAGGGCAATTGTTGGTGACGGATCGAATATCCGGCGGGACCTACCTGTTTGATGCTCTGGGAAAAAAGGCGCGCATGTTCTCGGCGGACACATGCCTTCCCGAGACGGAAGACTCTCCGTACAGCGGAAGGTTTGTGGGTGGAGAACGCTTCCTCTTGGTGGGGGGCGGCGGATCAGTGGTTTTGTTTGACGCATCGGGCCGGTGCATCGCCTCCCAATCGATGACGGACCGCCCGATGGAATGGGCCACGGCTGCATGTTCGGTGAATGACACCTTATTTGTGCTGCCTGATTTTATTCCGGTCAGCCCTCCTGTAGTCGTTGCCTACTCACTGGACTATGAGAGGCTGGGAACCACGGGAATCGATGGTCCCGCATTCCCTGTACTAAACACAACGTCTCGCGGATTTTGGGGCCGAGCTATGGAGTGCTTTGATGACGGACCTTACTACAAATATCTGGAGTGGGAAGATGCCCGACCCGTCCGCCCTTACGATTCGCTTGCACAAGTACACCCGACATTCTTCGCCAGACGGACGGAAGACCTGCCCGGTGATGTCGGTGCGCTGGACAGAGTGGATGCCCTCAGGGCGTTCCCGATAAATGCAGGCCTCTACGGGATTGATGGTCAGACACGCATGGTTGTGTACTGGGACCTGCACGAAAAATGGCACATTGAATCACAGCAGTACATAGGGATCGGCGTGGTCAGCAACGCCGGACGCTTCCCGGCCCGCAGCACACTGTCATCGGTTGTCCCGATAGGGGCAGCAAACGGGTACATCTACAGTGTCGGTGCCAACGAGTTGATGTCCGATGGTGATGTCGGCAATCCTGTCCTCATCCGCTACAAATTCATTCCACCTTCAGTAAGTCCATAAATGCCTCCGCACGCTGGCGCAGGTTGTTATCCCTTGGGCGCTGACCCTGGGGATGAGTAAGGGTGCCTGTTCGTGCTGCCCCATATGGACTCCCCACCCCTTTAGCCGATGAATGCGGAACCCCGCCCAGGCGGCTGCGACATCTCTGATTGACGCAATTGCCCATTCGGGGGCGGACCACTGCCCCGTATGAGCTTGTCGTGACACCTTTCCCGGACTAGATAATTGCCTAGGACCCATTCGATCGCCCTGGCACCTGCTGTGCTATTCGTTTTACAGGCCGAAGCCTCTTCCGGGAGAGACCGGCCTCCTTTTGTCAATCATCAGGGACAGTTATCGGAATTCGGCATGCCCTAAATCCCGGCCGCCCGATTCCTCATTTCCCACAGCTTAACCCGGATTATTCATGACGATTCGGAATTTCCCGGAATCTGCGCCAAGGATTGA
>JAPPNA010000150.1 GCA_028873925.1 Bacteroidota bacterium
CCCCCCCCCCCCCCCCCCCCCCCCCCCCCCCCCCCCCCCCCCCCCCCCCGCTGACGCGCAAGACTCACATGGAGGCGTGCGGCAAGATTCCGGAGATTGAGTCCTCGGTTGCGCTGCATAACCATGTTTGCCGAGGCGGGTGCCACCCATGTGGTCGTGGTGGGGCGTGCACACGATGAAATGCTGCGCCGCGTAGTCCGGGCGACCCGCGAGTGCGAAGTTGAGGTTATGGGGGACAACCTGGCCTGTCCCGACAAGGTGCAGACCGCCAGATGTCTGGAGGATTTCGGATGTGACTATGTGATCTATCATATCGGCTATGATGAGCGCAACGGAATTGGGGAGCGGGGCGGCGTGCCGCCCAATCCGTTGGATGAGCTGCAGGCGGTCATTGAGGCGGTGGAAGTGCCAGTATCCGCCATTGGGGGATTATCGGTAGCGGACGCGGTCCAAACCTGCCGGATGGGTGCGCCGATTGTGGGGATAGGGGCTCAGCTCGCCATTGATTCCGAGGAATTCAAGCGTGCGTGCGGTGATGTGGAGACCATCCTATGGGAAGTCTGCATCCAGGTGCACGCCGTGGTGTCGCACGGACTCCGCGCTGACCTTTGCGAGTGCGCCACAGCCGCAGACTAGTTGACTGGTCAACTCAGCGGCGCAGGCCATTGGGCCATCATTAGCCGGGACGGGAATCTCCGGCAGATGGTGTTCAGCAGCGGATCGGTGTAGGAACTTTGGAGAGGCGGATCCTTTTCCGGGCCGCGTGCAATGCTGTGTGACTGAGTGAAGCTGGCTGGAGCACACCACGGATACCTCCAGCAGCATATGTGAAGTTCAGGCATCGCACCATTAGCCTCAAACTTCCTCCGTGAGCCTATGGCCGGCACCGCCAGGAGGAAGCGTGGCCCGGCTGCTAAATGCATCAAGGTGCTGTCCGCATCGTGGTGAGCCGCCCGGGCTGTATGTTCACAGTGGCGGGCAAACCGGCGATGGTATCCGATCTGCACAGATTGTGGCGCAAATGAGACCTGTCAGGCTGAGCTGGATTAGCTGATGTGAGCTTACTTCCATTGTGATCATGCGCAATCCTACATTGACGGGTAAACTTCTGCCTCTCTATATCCTTAGTGGTCGCTATGGTGGCCGGATGCGAACAGGCCATTGAAGAGTCCGCACACGATTTCGGGGCTGAATTTCAGGAACTGTTCACGGACCATATCCCGCCTGATGGGACAGTGTGGCTGGCCAGGACCAGTGAGGTCGTTGAGGCGGTGGGGATAGAGGCCGAAGAGGGAACCTCCAGTGGTGTGCGCTTTGCCACCCTTTCCGCATTTGAATCTGGAACGACATTCTTCGGCATTAGCTTTACGCACCGAAAAATGGTAGAATCAGCGGGCATGGTGCATTGCTCAAAGAATGTCTCGTCGCCAATTGACTGGCGTGCGATAGGTAGGTACATCGACGAAGTACTAATGACTGCGATGGAGTCTGGGGGCGATATAGGGGCAACAATATTGAAGTACCGGGTTACGGCGCGGCACACAAGGATGATGGCACAATCCAGTTGATGCTCTGCCGTGTGCCTAATCCTCACACGGGATGAACCCGGTGATCACAGCCATCTGCGGATTCAGTGATACCCGCTGTGATTTGTGGCGCGCAGGGGAGTACGCGTTGGTAGTCGGTGCCTATGGTCAGTTCCGCGAGGATTCATGACCCCGGCGGCGAGGTGAACAGGCGTTCCTGACGAATAGGAAACGGGAGCTGATCGTCTATCCGCGGCAGGGAGCCCTCCTGCCACCGCAGTTCAATCTGACCGATTAGCTCGCGCATGGAAGGCTTTCCCTGGGCTACCAGAAAGGCGCTCAGCAGCTGGGCTCCGGTGGAATCAAACAGAATCATCGCCCCGTTCTGCCGCGCGTAGATGGCTTCAACCGGATTGCCCTCGCGGTCCAGCCCTCCGTAGAAGCCCTGCGTACCGGTGGCTCCCCCAACAGTGGCGTAAAGACCAATCCATCCACGTAATATCAGTCGCTCATCCGAATCCTCCGGGAACATACGCAGCGCCGTGGCCAGGGCATCCACGGTTACGATGGTTTCCTGGGAGCTTTGCTGGCGCTGCCGGGCCGCCAGACGGTTCAAGCCGTTATCCAACAGAAATCCGCCGCCGTGCGGACCGGCCGAATAGATTCCGGGAACCCTGTCATAGACGGCCGCATCCAGATAGGAGTAGAGCACATTGTATAGCCCGTTACGCATGGAATCCGTCAGATCCACGGGGTCAACCGCCAGCAGCGAGTGAAAATACTGATAGGCGCTGCCATTGCGGGCGAGCGGAGTCTGAATTGTGTGCGAACCCGTGGTTGAGGCGGGATGGGCGTTAACCAAGGCGTTCTGTGCTGCAATCATGGATTGCCAAGAGTTCAATCCGGCTTGCGGATCAGCGATCATGGGCGTGCCTCCGATAAAATACGCCAGCACAAAGGCAACGCTGGCGTAGTAACCGCCAAAAAGCAGGTTGATTCCCATCGGGTCAACACCGAACAATCCCGCGTGCGCAAACGTCGGCATAAAGCCGGATGATTGGGCCAAAGCCTGATTGTATCCAAGCTTCTGCTTCTCCAGGAAGGTCAGTGCCTTATCCCCGGTCGACGTTCCACTGAACAACTGGGCAGCCATGGCCACGCGCGCGGATAGGACCGCGTTATCGGTAAACGAATACTCCAGCGTGGCCGGAGCAAGCTGCCCGGAATCCACCGACATGCGAGGCAGCATGTTGCGGTAATTCCTCGGCGGGCGGTCCGAAATCTGAGCCTCCAGCAGGTGCGTCAGCATGGTATCCACCACATCCCGGTTGCCCGCATGCGCCAACAGGTGCTGGAGCCGGAAAGCTATCGCAATGGGGTCGGTTTCACGTACAAGGGTGTTGCCCCGCAGCTCACGGTAGGGCAGCCGGGTAACCGGGTCAAGGCCGGTGCCGTAATAATTGGCGTTCAATGCAATGAATTCCTGCTCGTCAATAACCGGCCCGTCAAACAGGGGCGACTCCTCCTCCAATCCAAGGTCTGAGCATGCAGCTGCGGCAGCTACGAGCGAAAGCTGAAGGAATTGGCGGCGGGAAAAGGACTTATCCGGTTCGGCAGGCATGGCGCAGTTGTGCTTACAGGTTCGTTACCGCAGCCTTGCACCGGCGGTTCCCCACAGTGCAAGGGTGCACCAATTCCGTTAGCTTGGATGACCGACTGTATCCGACCATGTGGCAGACTGCCTTGGTAAACTATGCGCCCGCACCGTACAGTGTGGAGCTCAGACAGGTGCCTGTTTCTGATCCCGGACCTGGAGAAGTGCTGGTGGATGTCCGAGCAGTGGCTGTCTGCGGGTCGGATTTACACCAGTGGCATGGATCGCACGGCTGGGAGGTCAATTATCCGGTCGTGCTGGGTCATGAGTTTGCAGGCGTAGTTGCGCAGGTGGGCGACGCGTCGTGCCCATTTAAGGTGGGATCACGGGTTGTAAGCGAAACTGCAGCGGTGATTGATCCGATCTCAGTTTGGTCCCGAAGCGGGCTCTATAATCTTGACCCGGCCAGAAAAGGATTCGGCTACGGGGTGGACGGAGCTATGGCACGATACGTTCGTGTTCCTGATCGCTGCCTGCATGGACTGGCCGACGAATTGACGATGGATCAGGCGGCACTGACTGAGCCGTGCTGCGTGGCCTACAACGCAACGGTAAACAACGCTAACATCAGACCGGGAGACAGCGTTGTCGTCCTGGGTCCCGGCCCTATCGGCATTCTGTGTGGTGTTATCGCTCAATTGCAGGGTGCCGATGTGGCCATAGTCGGACTGGACCGGGACAGGTTGCGATTGAAAATTGCAGAGCAGTATGGCATGATGGCACTGGTCGGCGATGCTGAAGCCTGGGCCGATGCGGATGTTGTGATAGACGCGACTGGCAGTTCAAGGGCTTTGGAGGTGGCACTGAATCTGGTGCGGCCGGCAGGCTGGATTACCAAAGTGGGCTGGGGCACCGAGCCGTGCGGGTTTTCGCTGGACCCATTGGTGCAGAAGAACGTCACACTGCGCGGCAGTTTCAGTCACAACTATCCAGTGTGGGAAAAGGTACTTCGTCTTCTCACCGCCGGCAGACTTGACGTAAAGCCCCTCATGGGCGGCTGCTGGCCTCTGGCGCAGTGGAGGGACGCGTTTGAGGCCATGGACAGTGGTCGAATCATAAAGGCAGTAATCAATCCCTGAATCCTGATGCGGCTGGCAGAAAAGACTATCATCGTAACCGGAAGTGCGGCGGGCATAGGCCGCACCATGGCCTCAGTTTTTGTTCGCGAAGGGGCGAACGTAATCGTTACGGACCGCAATGAGAAAGAGGCCAAAATGGTGGCCGATGAACTCGGTGCCGGCGCAGCCCTCCATGTGGATGAACTGTCCGACCCCGCCGCTTCCCGGCGAATTGTGGAGGCTGCCCTGAGCAGCTTTGGCCGGATCGATGGCCTGGTCAACAACGCGGCGTTTATTCCGCGGTCAAACATCCATACGACAGATGTGGCGCTGTTTGACAAGGTTATGCACATCAATGTGCGGGCCCCCATGCTGTTGATTCAGGCTGCCCTGCCGCATCTGACCGCCACCAAGGGCAGCGTGCTCAATATCGGTTCCATTAATGCGTATTGCGGCGAGCCGCCCCTGCTGGGTTACAGTGTTTCCAAGGGAGCACTCATGACCCTGTCGCGCAATCTGGGTGATGCACTCTTTGCCGAATACGGCGTGCGCGTCAATCAGATCAACCCGGGCTGGATCCTGACTAACAATGAGTACAAACTGAAACTGGCCGACGGCCTGCCGCCGGATTGGCCAAGTCGGCTGCCTGTTGGGGTAGCTCCATCCGGCGGACTTATTGGGCCGGAGACCATTGCTCAGGCCGCCATCTACTGGCTCAGCGACGAGTCCCTCCCCATCAGCGGCACCGTGGTGGATCTGGAGCAGTACCCCATGATTGGCCGCAATCCTCCTAAAGAGGTTTCTACCTGAGGATCGGGAATTCGATCCCGACCGCCTATACCCTACATCCATGCCAAGCCGTTTTGCATGCGCTCGTGGCCGTAGTGATGGCTTATCAGCAGTGTTTCTGAGCCATCGGGATAATAGGCCAGCGCATTAGTGGAATGCATTCCGGCGAGCCTCACGATGGCCGACAACCCCGCCTGGCCGTGTTTCCCAAGGCGTATATGGATCCGCTCTGTATAAGCGGGGCCATGGGCCTTGAGGAATGGATTCGGCTGGCCGCCACATTGGGCGTGTCGGGGCTGGAATTCTATGCGGGGTTTTTGGATCTGGCCAAGGAATCCGACTGGAGCCGCTATCGGAAAACAGCTGCGCAAGAGGGGCTGGAGATCCCCATGCTGTGCTGTTCTCCAGATTTTGTCTGGCCCGACCGGGCGAAGCGCAGGCGCGCTGTAGACTGCCAGAAGCACTGGATGCAAATGGCCCGCGGGGTGGGTGCCCGCTATTGCCGGGTACTGTCCGGCCAGGCGCGCCCCGAGGTCATGCGCGAGGACGGCTTAGCGATGGTTACCGATGCCATTGAGGAGTGTCTGGAATTTGCGGAAACCCTGGACCTGGTTCTCATTCTTGAGAATCACTATAAGGACAACTACTGGGAGCATCCCGAGTTCGCGCAGTCGCTGGAAGTCTTCTGTGAACTGCTGCTGCGCATTTCCAGTCCCCGGCTGGCCGTCAACTACGATCCTTCCAATGCACTGCTGGCCGGGGACGATCCGATGACCTGGCTGGATGCCGTGATAGACCGCGTGGCCACCATGCATGCCAGCGATCGGTACGTGTCGGATGAACGGACACCGGATGCCGCTGTACGTCTGTGTCACGGAGAGATTGGCTGCGGCCTTGTGGATTATCCGCGAGTCCTGAACAAGCTGAACGACAAAGGTTTTGATGGCTGGATCAGTATTGAGGATGGCATTGAAGGCATCGGCCAGCTACGCCGCAGTGTGGCGTTCCTGAAAAACCTGATCAGTAAAGTCTGGACGCAAAATGGATAGGTTACCACTAAAGGTCGCTCTGGTCAGGGAGGTATTTACCGGCGGCGATGCGTCCGGGACGCTCGAGCTGCGTTTGGCCCGGGCCAAAGAGCAGGGCGCGGAGCTTGCGGTGTTGCCGGAACTGCCCTACAACGTCTGGTCTCCTGCCACAACCCGGCTGCGCAGCTCCGACGCGGAATCCCCGGGAGGAAGGCGTGAAGAGATGCAGAACCTGGCCGCCGGGAAAACGGGGATGGCGCTACTGGGAGGAGTGATTCAGCAGGTGGATAACCGGCGGTTCAATCGGGCCATTCTGTCGGACAGCTCGGGCAGAACGGTGGCCCGGTATGATAAAGTTCACCTTCCGGATGAGGAGGGATTCCGCGAGCCCTGTCACTATGAACCCGGTCGCAATCCTCCGAGCGTGATTGAATTAATGGGTGCTCGGTTCGGAATCCAGATCTGTTCGGATGCCAATCGACTGGCGGGCAGCCAGTATCTGGCAGCTCAGGGTGTCCAGGTCATCCTGGCACCCCCGTGCGAGCAGCCCGGACAGTTGGCCCAGATGGTGCCTTGTATACCGAGCCATGGCCTTGACCTGTGCGCCTGGGTGATTTCCGTGGGGCGGCCGAAGGCCGAGTTCGGTGTACCAATCGGCGGCCCGGCGCTGGTTGTGGATCCTATGGGGCGGGCGGTTGCGGAGTCCAAGGACCCGCTTATCATCGTTACTCTGGATGTGGCCCTAGCGGATGCCGCCCGCCAGGAGTATCCCGGCTACCTGGCCTGGCCAGCGGATTTGTATGCGGATGGTTGGGCGGCTTGGGCCACGGGCCACCGGTAGGGGTTCGCATACACGGGCGGCGCTCCTACTGGGGATACCGCCCGTTTGGCGCACCGGTGCGTGCAGTCGGAGAGAAGCGGTTTGATCAGCAATCAGGATTGAAGTGGTGGCGGCACATGCGCTTGACAGCCGGGATGAAAACCCGCGAACCCCGAGTCCGTGATTGGAATGTGAAAGCGCGCCCTTCCACGCCGTACGGGAAGTGATGGCAAGAAAGTGCTGGGGTGTCACGAAATCTGGATAATTCCGGCTGAGGAGGCCCTTGAAACCATGGCCGCCATGTACTGTTAATGGCGTTCTTGCAAGACGCTCCGACGGGAACAACTGTCGCTGACTCCCGCTGTTAGGTGTCGCAGAACAGATTTGGACTGATGCAGATTGTGTTAAACGGTGCATTGATCTCCGGTACGTCGGTCAATGCTGGAACCGGTACGAAATGTGCCCGGATATCGGATGCCGCCGGTCAGCTGGTCTTTACCGCTGAAGCCCCGATCTTGCCCGTTCCCCTCCGCTCTCGCGTTCCACTCCGCCAAATTCAGTAGGAATTCATGACAACTCTTCGCACCCTAAAGCTCGTCAATATTCTCCTAAGTGTGGCCCTAATCACCACAGCGCTGGCTATCGGCCTGCGTGAGATATACCCAGTGGGTGCAGACCAGAAGACACCCGACCAAGAATACCGAGTAAGTTTTGGCCTAGGCTGTCTACTCCCGTCACTGGAATTCGTTCCAGCACCCTGCTATAGTGTGGATTGCGAACGGAGAGGGAAGGGCTGCTCCCATTGGGCGGGGGCCTGTTTTACTTTGGATGAGGATGACGAAGATGGGTATTTCGACGTTTGAGCATGATCTCCCGATTACCTAGGTCCTGCCTGCTCAGCTGCGATTCATGATAGTGCGTTTGGCGAATTCTCGGGCTTTGGTTACGCTCCTACTGATAACGGGTGCCTTATGGGGTCCGCATGCGGGTGCTCAGCACCCCACGCCTGCTGAATTGAAATACTTCACGCCGGTTCGGTCAGTCATATTTGACGTGCCGGATACGCTGCTTATAGCGACCATTGACCATTTGGATGTGGACGCTTCAGGCAGATTACTGGTAACCGACAAATTGGGCCAGCAAGTGCTGCTGTTTGATTCAACGGGAGCTTTGCTCGCATCGCTGGATCCACGAGTTTGTCATCCCGGATTCACGTTTAGGCCGGTGAAAGCCATGTTCGGCGGAAGTGAGTTTATTTTGCTCTTTAATGCTGGCCCCTGGGGATATCGCTTCACTTCGGATGGGGCCTGTCTGGGTGGCGTGCATTCTGACTTCGGCCTGTCCAAATTTGTAGATATCGACCCGAAAGGAGGTCTTATTGGAGTTGTGGATGGACCTGAATGGGAGGTCCGGCAAATGGATGGCTCGGGAAAGCCGCTTAACTCGTTCCCGGTAGCTGAGCCTAAGTTCCCCAATGCTAGTTATCGATTTTCCGGCGGCGGGCTCGTTGCAGACGGGTTTCATGTCTACTTCGCTTGGGCCCCGGAACCAACTGTCATGAAGTATACGCTGGATGGCGAGTTTGTGCGCAGAATCCGGAAGAGCTCGCGGTACTTCCGTTCGCAACATGCCGACATGCCTTTTGAAGTCTCCCCAGAGCAAGTCGCTGCCCTTAGAAATTGGACCGGCACCTTTACGCTGGCGCTATATGAGCTAAGCGAACACTTAATCATGGTCCAGTACCTTGATAATCGAAGTGGCACCGGATACCAGGTATTCAGCAAGGACGGGGAGCTGGTTGCTGAAGAGCTCGGGATCGGGGGCTGGTTCTTTATACACGGAGGAAACGGACTCGCTTACGGCCTCTTCCAGCCGGACCTTGACGACCAAAGAGAATTGCCCAACCCCTTTATCACGGTTTACAAGTTTTTGCCCCCACAATGACGAACCATCTGTCCTCTCCCTTAAAAGCTGAAGCAATAAAGGTGCTGGTGTTGACCACGCTCCTGATTCTGGGTATCGGCTATCTCGCATTAAGTGGCAGCGACGAACTCGCCGCTTCAGCCGAGGAATTTCACATTGATGTTGATATCAGTTCCGTAGATTCACTTAGAATTGCCCTCGTGGGAAAAGCAATTGCGCCTCTTCACGCCCATAATACCTCACCCGACCCCCAAGTAGATGACCTTAACTTAACTGCACCGAGCCTGCTCATCCCGATTCCTGGTAATTCCTGCATCCAGCGCCAAGTTACGGCACTGAGACGCATTCTTGCGTTGCATGCTATCATTGGCGAAGAACTACCTGTCCGGGTAGTGCTAATGTCTGAGTTTGATGAAAACGCCACGAGAGTGAAGGCTCTCCTCCTTCGGAAAGCCATTCGCCCCTCGTTTGAGTTATGGTACACCAGCGAGCTGACCAAACTCACTACGGCCGTGACTTTCCGGCAGTTGGAGCCAGTCCTTTTGGTCAGCAAGTCCAAGGTAGCTCAGGTGTATCATGCCGTTGAGCATCTAGCGATCAAGCGGGCTGTCGCAGACTTGAAGGCGGCTCTGTCTACGAATTGAATCCATCGGCCAACCAGATTGACCTTGACTGATGCTAGAATGTGCCGGTAGGAAAGTGCCTAGACCGCCTTGGGTGGAGAATTTCGGTGCAGAACGACCCTTGCTGAGAGTGAGTGCCTTCGGCCAGAAAGTCACGTATGAGGCAAGACCGGTTCATCTGTCCTGCTCCGCTCACCTGCTCCATTTCACCAGCTGTATTTTAGAATTATGAATACCCTTCGCATTCTTCAGATCATCAAAATCCTGCTGGCTGTTACCGTTGTGGTCATATTCGCGGCAATCGGAATGCGCGAGACTACTCCTGTGGGTGCAGATCAACAAACTGAGGAACAGGACCGCAAGATGGAGTGGCGTAGAGGCTGCATTTTTTCAGACAAGTCCCGCGCCAGACTACCCTGCTACCGCGCGTTTTGCAAGAAGGAAGGAACCGAATGTTCTGCATGGGGCGGTGCCTGCTTCAGTGCGGATGAGAATGACGAAGATGGCTTTTGCGATTACTGATCCTGGTTGCTTAATTGGCTGAAAAGAACAAGGGAACACAGGACCCGTAGACATGCGTCAGGTGCACCGAAGTCTCCGATTGATCTTTGTGCTGCTGCCAGCAGCTATCCCAACCATTCAGGCGCAGGATCTATCGCCCGCTGAGCTGAAGTACTTCACGCCAGTGCGTACGATCAAGTTCGACGAACCGGATTCGCTGCTGATTGCAGCCATAGAGCATCTTGATGTGGATGCCGCAGGTAGACTGCTGGTAACTGACCCGCTCGGCATGCAGGTGTTCTTGTTTGATTCAACGGGGGCCTTGCTGGCCTCCCTTGATTCGCGTGAATGCCACCCCGGTTTTGAGTTTGATCCCACGGGTGCCATTTTTGGGGCCAACGAATTTATTCTTGTTTTGAACGCCGGATCTCGCGGGTATCGCTTCAATTGGAACGGCGGCTGCTTGGGCAGCATGGACCCCGGGTTTCGCTCAACGTCATTTATGGATATCGATCCGACCGGAACATTCTTCGGGGTTGAAGAAGGTCCCTTCTGGGAAGTGCGGCGAATGAACTCCACCGGCAAGATACTGGACACGTTTCCCGTCCCGGAACCCAAGTTCCCCAATGCCAGCATCCGGTGGGCTGATGGCGGGCTGGTAGCCGATGGATCGCATGTCTACTATGCGTGGGCACCGGAGCCGGCGGTCATGAAATTCACAGTGGATGGCAGGTTTATACGCAAAATCCAGCAGCACTCGCGGTACTTCCAGTCACCGCGTGCTGACTTGCCCGCCGAACTCTCGCCGGAACTGTTCGCAGCAATCAGGAAATGGCGGGGAACGAGTACGCGGACTGTTTTTGAACTCACGGACCGGTTCATCATGCTCCAGTACATTGATCACAGCAATGGTACCGGCTACCAGGTCTTTGACAAGGGTGGCGCATTGATCGTAGAAGAATTGGGGACAGACAGCAGGTTCTTCATCCATGCAGGCTACGGGCTGGCTTACGCCCTCACCCAGCCGGACTTGGACGAGGAGGGAGAGTTACCCAACCCCTATCTCACAGTTTACAGGTTTGAAGCTCCGCAGTGAACTCAATTATATCCTCCAGTCCAGTATCCGCACGTATTGCTGAGGCTCCCATTATTCTGGCCTCCTCGCGGGACGAGAAGGTGGAACGCACATTTGCCTACCCGGAAGGTTGCCGCCTCTGTAAATCTGCAGAGACAACAATGTTCCTGTTCACGGTGTTTTGGGCCGATGACTCAAAAAATTACTTTATCTATTCCACTACACTTTTGTGGGCCTTGCCTCTTTGAGTTTTTGGGCAAATCCATTTGGATTGATCCCCATTACTGAGGCAATATGGCGTTGGAATGGGGTCGGGTCCGTGTCCTGGATGACTCGGATGCACCGGTCCTGGCTCCGCGGCAGCTCGGTCGTGATCCACTCCCAGTAATCAAGCACGAATCGCATGGCGGTTCAGCTCTGATGGACACCGCGCATCTTGAGTCGCGAGCGGATCAGGTGCACCGCGTGGTAGGCAAGCACCAAGATAGACAGATGTCCGGCAATGCGGTGGTCTTTGCGGTGATACAACGGTCGCAGACTCAACTCGAATTGTATCCGACCGCACCGGCCGGTTAGTCACGCGTTTTGGATGGAGCCCTGCATACATACCAGGGCCGATAATCCGGGAGGCACCGTTTGGGCCAGGCGACCCGGTACTCGTCAGAAAAGTCCCTGTAATGGGTCGTTGACAGCCAACGGTGTGGAGGCAATTCCGGCAATGGGGGTGGAACGGCGCTGCAGCCCGGGTCGTCAGCGTCAACCAGACCGTCAAAATCGTTATCTGCGCCATCGCGGCAGGCATGCCCGGACTGCGCAGATTCCGGGTCAGGACGCGCATTCCTACGCTGCCAATGCGCGGGAATACTATCCCAGATCCGGTCATAATAGTCGTCAAACTGAGCCGCAAGGCGCGCAGACCGAATAAGGAGGGAGTTTTCATCGTTGGTCCATTCACCGGCCGATGTCCAATTCATCGACCCGCCAATCAGCACCTCCCCGTCAATGGAGGCGCTCTTCATGTGCATTTTTCCGCCCCAATTCTCAATTTTTACGAGGATTCCCGCTTCCCGCAGGATTTCGTGCTTGGTGTAGCCATTCTTTGCTGCCGTTGCATCTACAATCACGCGAACCTTTACACCGCGCTGATGTGCAGCGATCAAATCCGCGGCCAGCTGCTTGCTGGTCAGAAAGAATACACCCACATTGATCCTGTGTCGGGCACGTGCGATCAGCGTTGAAACCCCTCTGTAAACAGTCCTGTCCTGGGGAGAAAACATAACCACCAGTTCCGAATCTCCCAGGACAAATTCAGCCGGAGCCTCAGGGGTCTTGTTACAGGTGCTGTGTTCCCGGTTCCAGACTTGTTCAAATTCGTTCAAGTACGCACGCGCGACCTTTGCCGAGTGAATGATCAGCACCGCGTTAGCATTGTATCCGCCGGTGCCTGAATCGGAAATATTTGCTGATCCGGTCCACACATGTTCCTCATCGATCACAAAAAACTTGTGGTGCATAATCTGATTCACCTGCCCGAATGGCTCGCGTGCCGCGTGACTGGCCGCAAGGAAGCGGTCGCCAATCCGGTAAGCCGAGCATTGCAGCGGACCGGTAAAACCACGGGGTTGCTGGCACTTCAGGTCGGTCGGCTCAATGGACTCGCGGCAGCGCAGCTCCCGCTCCTCATCGTCGCGGATATTGCCGATGCGGTGGACCCATGATTCGGTTGACGTGTAGTAATTCTCACCCTCCGCGTCACGATCCACATAGCCGCGAATCCGCACACCACGATTCCGGGCGCGCACTACGGAATTCATGATGGCCGACTGATTGCGCGCTCCGTAAATGGCAAAGTTAATCGATGACGCGGCATCATCTATCAACGCAACCAGACTCGTGCAAAGATCGCTTTCGCAGCGGTCCGCAGGCCGGTCAAATTCCAGCGGATCCTGAAGGATCAGCTCAACAGTCTGGGCCTGCGCAGACCTGCATGGGACTGAATATGCTGCAAGCACTATCACCGCGCTCAAGGAGAGGCAATACCATGATCCGCGGCGGTCTGGCATCAACAAGCCGCCCCGACAAATTGTCAGGCGACTGCCGGATTTCCTCACACGAAATCCTGATGGACGCATGGCTCCGCTGTAGAATTGTGAATCCGATCAAGGTAGGTCCTGGCGTATGGATATACAAGCCCGGATTGCGGCCAGGCGCACCAGCATGAGGTTGACAAACCCGTGAGCCTCCTGACTCAATGCATATGCGGCCATCCGAATGATGCGCACCACAAAAAATGTCTGCGATTCCGCCTTTAAGTGCGACACCCGATGCGGGCAGGGTGCAGGTGGTCAGCCAAACTTCCACGGCGGATGCCGCGGACGGATGCCATGCGGTGCATTCTACCGAAATCCGGCATCGGGGTCTAATGCCCGCGCGGCATCAGTCAGCTGATGGGGCTGAAGTCGCACCATGCCCCGGCCTGTGCTCCGCGTTTGGCCGCCCTCACCGCTGGCAGGATCAATGCACGTTCCCGTCCAGCCGTGTTCAGCACCCAGGCCTAAAGAGGTAGGACCGGTACGGTCCAGAGCCGTTCGGGGCTAAGGTGCCGATGGATCTTCACGCAGTTAAGGCACAGCTGTAATGCCTTATCTTTAAGGACTGAGAACCGATCGCCATCATGCCCAGAATATTACTCGCGGTTTGCTTTTCCGTGCTGGTCACCATTCCCGCAACGGGTCAGACAAATGCCCTGATTGAAAGCTTGGACGCGCGGGCGGACGAGTACTTCGGCGTGGCCCGGCAGATCTGGGAGTGGGCTGAATTAGGGTACCAGGAAGATCAGAGCAGTCAGCTGCTCATGGAAACGCTCGCGCACGAAGGGTTTGACGTTGATGCCGGTGTGGCGGGCATTCCGACCGCTTTTGTGGCCGAGTACGGCTCCGGCGCACCGGTAATCGGCATATTGGCCGAGTATGATGCGCTGCCCGGATTGTCTCAGGCGGCACGGCCTCAGCAGCAGGCCCTCATGCCTGAGGGTAACGGACACGCCTGTGGGCATAATCTCTTCGGCACCGCGTCAGTCGCATCCGCCATTGCGGTCAAGGATTGGCTAAGCAGCAGCGGCAGTTCAGGCACGATTCGTGTCTACGGCACGCCGGCGGAAGAGGGAGGTGCGGGCAAAGTCTACCTGGTCAGAGAAGGCCTGTTTGATGATGTGGATGTCGTACTGCACTGGCATCCGGGAGATCGTAATGATGCCAGCCCCACCACCACCCTGGCGAATCGTTCGGCTAAGTTCAGGTTCTACGGACATTCCACACACGCGGCCGGTGCCCCCGAACGAGGACGCAGCGCACTGGATGGGGTGGAGGCAATGAACATGATGGTCAATATGCTGCGGGAACATGTGCCTCAGGAAACCCGCATACACTACGTCATTACGCGGGGCGGTCTGGCCCCCAATGTGGTGCCGGACTTCGCCGAAGTATACTACTATGTGCGCCACCCCCTGGCGGCCACGCTTGAGACCCTATGGCCGCGCGTCATCGCCGCCGCCGAGGGAGCTGCCCTGGGTACCTCCACGCGTATGGACTACGAAATTATTCACGGTATTCACAGTCTGCTGCCCAACGAAACCCTGGCCAACGCGGTTTACGCCAATCTCCAGGAGGTGGGCGGGATTACGTATTCAGCAGAAGAACTGGAATTTGCGCAGGAAATCCGCGGAACCCTGGGTGACAATCTGCCCCCTATGGGATCGCAGGAAACCATCCGGCCCTACGCACTTCGCATGGGTCTGGGCTCAACGGATGTGGGGGATGTGAGCTATATGGTGCCTACCGCTGGATTCTATGCGGCCACCTGGGTGCCCGGCACCGCCGCACATAGCTGGCAGGCCACGGCCGCAGGTGGGATGAGTATAGGGGGTAAGGGTATGATGCTGGCGGCGAAAGTGCTTTCCATGACAGCGGTGGACCTGTTTACGACACCGACGCTGGTGCAGCAGGCCAGGCAGGAGTTTGCGCAGCGGCGCGGCCCTAACTTTACGTACCGGCCGCTTTTGGGTGACCGGGATCCCCCCTTGGATTATCGGCGATAGAATCGCCGAAGAACTTCCGAATAAGCGATTCCGGGTTGGGCGATCCCCAGTGCGTCCCCATCCACGCGGCGACCAGCGACGCGACAAACCCCCAGATTAGCGGATCCAGTCCGAACGGCCGGATCGGTGCCGTGCTGCCATAGGCCAGGAAGCCGGCCGCGTATAGCCCGAGATAGACCGCAAAGCCGCCGCACATGGAAGCCATCGCCCCAGCCTTGCTGAATTGGGGCCAGTAAAGCCCCAAGGCTACCGGCCCCAGAAATGCCACGGCCAGGCCGCCACCGGTGAATACCACCACATACTGCAGGAACTGCGGCGGATACAAGGCCCCCAGCGTTGCCACAAGCCCGACCAGAATCGTTACGCAGTAGCTCATCAGTCGCAGTCGTGCGGCGGGGGCCCGGGGGTTGATCGAACGCTGATAGACATCACGCACCACGCTGGAAGTGATCATCAGAATAAAGCTGTCTACCGTGCTCATGGCCGCCGCAAACGGTGCCGCAATCAGAAAACCGGCCAGCCACGGGATCCCCGCATTATCCGACAGCAAATAGGCCATAGCTGGCATGATGCGATCCGGGGTATGGTCCAGGCCCGGCACCAGCAGGCGGGCGCAGCAGAAGATGATCACCAGCGGGAAATAAATCAGGGCAAAATACATCGTCAGCGAAGCGATAGCGCGCTTGAGCGTTACGGTACCCGTAAAGGCCATTAGCCGGACCATGCTGCTGGGCTGCCCGGTACCTGCCACGGCCCAGAAGGCAAAAAACGAAATGGCCAGCCCGATAGGCAAAAAGCCGTTGGGATCCGACGGACTCGGCCCGGGTGCCCGCATATAGGTGCCGGATTTACCGCTGCCGCGTGCGTACGCCCTGAGCTCATGAACGCGCGGTTCAGCTGGCAGTGAGGGCAGCGGTGAAGCTTTGATGCGGGTAATTTCGGAGGGAGTCATGATCCGGGTGACCTTTACGACACCGGAAAGCGTATCGCCCGCCGGAATGTATACCGGTTCCCCGGTGCGCAGCAGCCGCCCGTCATCTTCAAACCATGTGCCCATAGCAATGCGGACACCACTGGAAGGAGCGGCGCTATCCAGCGCAAACGAAGCCGTTCCCAGTTCCGGTGGCTCCATGACCTGCATGTCCTCGCTCGCTGAGCGAAGCCCGCCGACCTGATGCAGTGCCAGAAAGAGCATAATCAAAACTCCGGCCAACATCACGAATCCCTGCAGGACATCGGTCCAGACCACGGCCCGAAAACCGCCAAACATGGTGTAGACAATCACCAGCCCGGCGAAGATCAGCAGCCCCAACACATATTCCGGATCACCGTTCTGGGCGGCCAGCATGGGGACTGCCTGCTGCACCGCGAAAGCGGCATCCTGATAGAGTGCGGAAGAGCCCAGCAGCTGCTGCATGATCAGGGCCGCCAGTGTGAACTGGGGGATCAGATATACGCACAGCAGCAGGGCGAGCAGCAGGGTGCTAAGCACGGCGAGCGCCGGACTGCGGAAACGCTCCCGCAACACATCCGGCACGGTTACCGCTCCGGTTCGATGCGACAGCTGGCTGAGCCGTTTGCCCAACAGACCCATGGCACACAGCGGAAAGACCATGTAGCTGGCAATCCATAGGGCGAGCACCCAGCCGTGGGCGTAAATCAGCGAAGGGAATCCGGCAAAGGATCCCGCGGATGCGCTGGTTGCCCCGAAGGTAAGGGCCAGGGCAATCACCCCCAGACTGCGGCTCCCCAGGAAGTACTCGCTTATAAAGGACTTGCCGGATCCAACCCGGTGGGAAAGCCACGCCAGTACCAGCACCAAGCCGGTGTACCCCAGAAAGGCCAACAGGGAGATGTTCATGCCGCAGGTCGGGCATCATCATCCTGAATGGCTACCAGCGCATACCAGATGGAAAAAACTGTCGCCAGGGCCCAGGGCAGGACGATGCCGAACAATACCCATGAAGGTAGACCCCAGATGAGTGCAGGCGGCTCCTCGCTGTATGCAAAGAGAGCGCAATAGCCGAGGGTCCAAGCACCGCAGACAAGCCAGGCGGTTACGATATGGAGGGACTCTTTCCGGGCGCGCACAAACGATCGGCTGAGTTTGTCCATCACGCCTTAAGCTCCAGAATTAACTCCGTCTCCACTGTACTGCCCAGTGGCAGCTGGGCCATACCGACCGCTGAACGCGCTCCTATACCGGCATCCCCAAACACATGCCGGAGCAGTTCTGAGGCACCGTTGATCACCAGATGGGCCTCCGTGAATGTCGGGGCTGAATTGACATATCCGGTCAGGCGCAGCACGCGGCTGATGTGCTCAAGAGAGCCAAGATCCTGGCGGACCATTCGAAGATTGTTGGCTGCGCACAGCGCGGCCGCTTGGATCGCATCTTCCACGCTGATGTCGGTGGGCACTTTGCCCGCGTACCTCAACCTGCCGGTGGCCATCGGCACCGCGCCGGACACATACATTATCCGGCCGGTTACCGTGACCGGTTTGTAGATGGCTCCCGGTGTGGGGATATCATCAAGCGAATAGCCGAGGGCCGAGAGTCGCGAGTCTGGAGAATTACGGGTCATCTGAGACAGCGGGTGAACAGTCGGCGCAGGTTGCCGTGAAAAATGCCGTGTACTTCTGCGGCAGTATAGCCGCGATTCCGCAGGATGCCGGACAGCTTCTGGATGTCACGATAGCGATCCAGTCCAAGAGGTGTCTGGTCACTGCCGAATCCACCATCCAGATCACTGCCGATAGCGCAGTGCCGGGCATTGCCGGCGAGCGAACAGATGTGGTCAATGTGGTCGGCGGCTGCGGCCAGGGACACCACGCTGCGATGAGTCTGCCCTCGCTGCCAGCCGGCGTACAGCATCCAGGCATCCAGGGCGGTGCCGATAACGGCATCGCGGTCAATCAGCAGTCGGATCTGTTCATCGGACAGCTGTCGTTGGCCCGGCACCAGTGCCCGGCAATTGTGGTGACTGGCCAGCACCGGCCCGGTAAAGTCCTCCAGGACCTGCGCCATGCTCTGATCGGAGAGATGGGTAACGTCCAGCACAATCCCCAGCTCTTCAAAGGCCTGCAGCAGGTCCGCTGCCTGTGGCATCAGCGGCCCTTCATGCCCGGTACCATGGGCATACTGACCGATGCCGTAGTGCGTCAGGCCCGCTGCACGCACCCCCTCCCCGTACCAGAAGTACGCATCATCCGGGTCCAGAATCGGGTCACAGCCTTCAAAACTCAGAATTATGCCCAGCGGAGCGGACGAACCCTCCGCCCAATGGTCCTGGAGCTCCCGAGCAGTGCGCACCAGACGGACATCCCCGCTGTCGGCGAGCCATTGATAGTAGGCCAACTGACCGATGGCATGCGCGCGGGCAATGGGGCAGCTTGCGTATTCCAGGTCTTTGCGCAACACCGGAAATATCTCGGGCCTGCGCTGGCCCGATCGGACCAGCAGGGTGGCAATGCACACGCGTACGCCGGACTGTTGGAATTCGGGCAGGGAAGCTACGCAGCGCCCCCGGAAGGATCCGTCGGTGGCATGCGTTTCGGCCTGCTGAAGTTCCTCAAGGGGCAGTGATAAATCGCGATTGAACGACAGCGCGTTCCACGCAAGGTCCAAATGTGCGTCAAAGATCGGTATCAGAGGTTCCATCACGATTCCGCGCCCGATTCGCCCAGTACATAGAATCCTGCCCGTCGGATCAAGGCCAGCGGCGGGCGGAAGGTTACAGACTCGGTGAATCCGCTGCCGAAGTAGCCAAATCCGTTTTCCACATTGGAGAACGAGCCCGGTTCAACCAGATAATCGGGATCAAACACGCCAATCGGAGAGACCCAGCTCTGGTCGCCGACATGAACGGTTACGTTTATCTGGCGCAGGTCAATGATGTCCGTTGTTACCGAGTTATCCTCATTAAAGGCCCGATAGATTTCATTGTAATCCCGAATCAGGTCCACTTCCAGCAGGAATCCGTCCGGCACCGGACTCGGCTCGCCGACATAATTGAATAGGAGAGGCTTGAATATCGGGTTGCTGCCGCCCTCGCTGAAGCCCACCAGAATGTATTCCACATCTATGCGGGGCAATGCCGGAGGGCTGCCGCGGATCAGCAGGGGCATAAGGGCCTCTGCGGGTCGTAGGGTGTCGGGCTCCAGCGGCTCCAACACCACCGGGTGCGGCACGGTTGTCACAGCTGCGGTAGTGGCACCATCCGAGCGGAGCACTTCAAGTCGGTACGTCTCGCCGCCGTTGGCCTCAAAAACGGCCCAGAACACATGGCGGTAATCACCATCCTCCAGGGTTACGACCGAGTCTTCCCAGATGGTCCGTACCCCTGTATCCAAATTGGTCGTTGACACGATGGCATCCAGTGGTTCGGGCCGGACGAGTGCAATATTGGATTTAATTTCAAAGAGGCGTACTGCGTGGGTGTCTGACTTCGGGTTCATCATGCCGAAGAGCGAGAACGGCTGGTCTATATCCAGTCGGGTATTAACAGTTTCGCGGCAGGCCGCAAGAAGCAGCAGTGCGGCGAGGGCTGACACCATGTGCTTCATGGCTCAATTAAAGGTCGCCTTCATGCCCAAAGTCGGTACGATCGGAAGCTGCCAGTTATACTGGGTGGTAAAGATGTCCAAGGCAAAGAGGTTGCGGCGGTTGTAGAGGTTTATGGCCCCAACCTGGGCGGTCAGGCCGACATTGCCCACCACAAAATCCCGCTCAACGGACACATCCAGCCGGTGGTAGGTAGGCAGGATGCCCCGGAAGGGGCGGCCGTAGATCACGCGCTGATCATCCTCAACGGAAAACATGTCCTGCACACCATCCATCATGACAAATCCGTCAAAGCCGTAGACATGGTTGAACGGGCGTCCGCTGCCGAAATTCCAGCGCGCACTGATATCAAAATCGCGTACCCGGGTCGCCAGCACCAGGTTCAGCTGATGGCGCCGATCGTGCGGGGGACGAAAAGTCAGATTCTCTGCGCCGAACCAAAGCAGGGCCGAAGGCTGCCGCGACGTATACTCCACCGATGCCAGTCCGTAGTTGACGTAGCCGTACATCCGTCGGCGCCGCACTTCGGCGCGCAGCTCAAGGCCCGCCGCTTCCCCGTCCGCCCGTTGCAGCCTTGAGGTGAAGCGCGGAAACGATGTCCACTCAGAAATAAACAGATCCTTGAGCCGCTTGTAGTACACTTCGGCGGACACTTCCAGCCAGGCAGCCGGACTTACCCGGTACCCTGCCAGCGTATGGAACGCCTGGGACAGCTCCTCGATGGGAGCGCTGCGCCAGGAGGTAAACAGATTGGTCGCATCCCGGCGGTCATGCAGGCCGAATATCTCCTGATGGTACCAGCCGGCTCCGGTGCTGACTTCATGCTCGCCTCGCTGCCATATGACGCGAAAGCGGGCTTCGTAGGGACCCCTCTGCTCCTGGCCCGGAAACAGTTCGGCCAACAGGGTGACGCGCGCCTTCAGGCCTCCAGCGATATAGAAGTCCGGCTCCAGATAGACACCGGCCTTATGCCGGCGGCTGAAGCCCTCTTCAAGGTCCTGAAAGAGTCCGCCCAAGTGTGCGGTAACTTGGGGTGCCCGCCAGTACAGGCCCCATTTCCACTGGGTACGCTCATAGAAGCTGGTCATCTTCGCGGCATACTGGAACCCTTCAATTCGCGCCCAGCGCACCGGGTCATCCGCCGGGCCCTGGTCGGTTTCCATGCGCGAATACGACAACAGAATCTCCGCGATAAAGGGAAGCGCGCGCGGCAGCACCACATACCGCAGGCCGATGGCTGTGTTCGTCCACCCGACTTCCTCCAGGATGCGGTCTTCTGACTCAAGTCCGATTCTGCCCCGATCACGCGTATGCAGTGCGCTGACCGACAACTGACTGTTAGCGCTGAGGATGCCGTGCATTTTGGCAAAACCGTCTCCGAAGGTATAGGGCATATCCTGGCTTACGTACTGTTGGGCCAGCGGCTCTACCAGGGATTGACGCACAGAACCGATCAGTGAGAGACGGTCCCGGATCAGCGGCCCTTCAAACTGTCCGGCGCTTACAAACGGCGACAGCGAGACCGTGCCGCCGTAGTCCCGCTTATTGCCATTGCGGGAGCGGATGTCAATGACTGACGAAATTCGTCCGGTAAAGGGCGCACCGTATCCGGCGGTATGGATGTCGGCTTGTTGAATAATGTCTGACGGGAAGGCCGAATAAAAGCCCAGAATATGGTAGGGCTGGTACACGTACATACCATCAATCAGGGTCATGTTGTGGGAGGGTTCACCACCCCGAATGAAGTACTGCCCCCCGCGGTCTCCCAGACTGACCACGCCCGGCAGTGTTGTCAGATAACTGGCCAGATCGCCCGACACATCCGGCGTGGGCAACAGGTCCATGTCCTTGGGCGTGATGGTCTGCAGGCCAGCGGTTACGCGGGCCGCGCCGGTTTCCGTTGCGGCTTCCACCGTGATTTCGCCCAGTTCCGCCCCGCCTGCTGTAAGTTCGATGTTGAGTGTCAGCCGCTGGCCACTGCGGAAGATGAGTGTGTCTGACCAGGACGTGTAGCCGACATAGGAAACGCGCAGGATGTAGGTGGCGGGCACGATACGGGTCAGGTTGTAAATTCCGTCCGAGTTGGTGGAACCGCCGCGCAGATCTCCGTTGAGGCTCTCCAGGATCACATTTACCCCAACCAGCCCTTCCCCATCGGCGGCATCGGTAATGAAGCCCCGGATGCTGACCGTCTGCGCCAGGGTGATCTGGGATGACAACAGCGCTGCGACCCATAGGGCAAGAGCAAATCGCGAATGTGCAGTCAAGGGCGCAGCCGATTGATGATGGCTAAAAAATAGCCCAATGCACGCACTCAAACATAAACCCGGATCATCGGTAGATTGCCACAATTAAGGAGAACCTCTCACCCCATGCATTCGCGACGCACATTTCTTGAAATTCTCACCGGAGGAGCCGCTTTGGGCGCATTGAGCGCATGCGGGCAGCAACAGATGGCGGCCCCAGGTGCCCAGGTTGCGCTTCAGCTGTATTCGGTACGTAGCTCTATGGCGGAAGATCTGCAGGGCACCCTGGGTCGTGTGGCCCGGATGGGCCTGCGCCGGGTGGAGACAGCCTTCTGGCCGGAGCATGTATCGCTTGGGGAGGCGGGCCGGCTGCTGGCGGACACGGGCTTGGAGGTGATCAGCGCCCATGTGGAGCTGCCCGTTGGGGAGCACCGCGATGCCATGTTGGAGGCGGCCGATGCGTATGACTGCACACGCATGGTCTGGCACGGATGGCCGGAGGATGAGCGTTACGCCACCTTGGAGGGTGTGCGCATACTGGCAGAGGAATACAACGAGTCGCATGCCTTTGCCAGCCGAAACGGGTTGGAGCTGTATCTGCACAATCACTGGTGGGAGTTTGAAGAGGTGGAGGGGCAGTTGCCATTCTATGTACTGCTGGAGGAGCTGGATGAGGGAGTTCTTTTTGAATTGGATGTCTGGTGGGCAAAGGTGGCGGGGCAGGACCCGGCCCGTGTGGTCAGCGATTTTGGCGCGCGCGCGCCGTTGTTGCACATCAAGGATGGCAAGGTGCTCGGTACGGAAGGCCCTATGGTGGCCGCCGGTCAGGGTTTGCAGGATTTCTTTGCCATTGCAGCGGCGGCAGCGGGCCATACCGCATACTTGATTATTGAGCTGGATAACTGTGAGACCGACATGTTTTCGGCCATCGAGCAGAGCCGGACATTTCTGATCGAAAACAGTCTGGGTGCCCCATAAGGGCGCAAGACAAAGCCCGGTGGCGGGCCGGATTACACCTCATGCGCGAGCCGATTGCCCTGTGCTTCAGTGGCGGTAAGGACAGTATGCTGGCCCTTCATACGCTGCGCGCCGGGAAGCACTACGAAGTGGGACACCTTATAACGACTGTAACGGACGCGTATGATCGCGTAAGTATGCACGGGACGCGCCGGAGCCTGTTGCGCCGGCAATGCGCCGCATTGGGTCTGCCGGTAATGGAAGTGGTCGTGCCACCGGAATCCTCCAATCTGGTCTATGAGGAAAAAATGGGGCACGCGTTTGCGGCGCTATCCGAAAGAGGCCTTCGGAAGGTCGCGTTTGGCGACATCTTACTGGAGGACCTGCGCGCCTATCGGGAAAAGCAGCTGGCAGAATTCGGGCTGACAGGCGTGTTTCCCTTATGGATGCAGTCCACGCGGACTCTGGCGCATCAGTTCCTTGGAGATGGTTTCCGGGCAATTACGGTGTGCGTGTACGCAAAGGTATTGGGCGAGGCTTTTGCCGGGCGAGATTATGATGCCTCGTTCTTGAGTGATCTGCCGGATGGTGTTGACCCGTGCGGCGAGAATGGCGAATTCCACACGTTCGTGCATGTCGGGCCCGGGCTGTCGGATCCGATTTCGTTTACACCCGGACGGACCGTTCGGCGCGGTGAATTTTTCTTCCACAACCTGCTGCCCACCTGAGGCGGCGGTTGCTGTTATCCGGTTTTGGCGTACTCAGTCAGGTATCAACCACGCGCAGTACGCCGCGCATGGTTGCCGCGTGACCGGGGAATGTGCAGACGTAAACGTAGGTGCCGGACGTGTCCGGGGCCTCAAAGAAGATGGTTTCCGACGCGCCCGGTTCAAGAAGTCCCGTGTGAGCCACTACCGCCTCCGACTCGGGCACGTAGGCCAGTTCGTGGCCCCGCAGGCCCAGCTGCATGGCGGCCAGGGCAATGGCATCGGTGGAATCGGCCGGCACGATGACGAGATTATGCAGCATATCGTCATTGTTGTCAAATGTGAGCGCCACCCGGCTGCCACGGCCAACCGTCAGCGTTTCACGGTCAAACAGCAGATCGGGTAGCGTGCCTACCGTTAGCCGGTGATCAGCTTCGCCGGGCCAGGATGTCGGCCGGTCAGGCTGTCCGCTTGCGGCGGTCTCTATTGCCATTGGGGTCACCGCCAGCGCCGGTCCTGAAGGGATGCGGTTCAGGGTGTAGTATCCCGTATCGTGCAGCAGCGGGTTGGCATCTTTGGAGTGCACGCCGACCAATGCGACCTGATAGATGTAACCTTCACGCAATTCTCCGACAGCGAGGCGTACAGACAGGCCATCTTCAGCCACCACAGCCGCGTGCACGGGATGTGTACGGATATTGATTGCTGGGCTGCCGTAGCCGGAATGGTACTTATAGGTGAAGCTCTCAACCGTATAGGCACTTACGTCGCCTGCCGCGGCAGCATCAACGGGTAAGGTAAAGGTGGCGATAAAGCCATCCGGCATGGCCTTTAGCTCATGAACTTCAAAGGGAATCTTTCCGGTCCAGACCAGGCGCTGGAGTCCGTAGGGAGCTTTTCCGGTGGACCCCCATCCCCGGCTGGTCATACCGACCATCATACCTCCTTCGGGGTCCCACGCCATTCTCAGCACGCCGGAAGAAAAACCCTCGCGGAACGGAAACGCCGCCCCCTGATAAACGCCATCGACGATTTCAAGGCTGACGCGCGCAATCTTGCTGTGCCCCTGATCACCGACAAACAGTTGGTTTGCGAACGGTCCGAATGCTCCGCCTGTGGTGTCGGGCACGATATCCGAGGTTGATATCCCCAGAATCCCGTGCGGAAACCAAACCGCGGGCGGCTTGAGGTCGGGCAGGGTTTGGGCCACTTCAAACAGCGGCTGTCCCGTATCCGGTACGTCCGCCGGCGTAAGTGAAAGCGGAGAGCCGGGTTGCGAGGTCCAGCGCAGTCCGGCGGGATTGCCCACAAAGTCACCCGTTTCAACATGAGTGATGAATCCAGAGCCCACCCAGTCGCCTTGGTTTTCGGCATAGAACAGCGCGCCATCCGCAGTCATGCCCATGCCGGCCGGCGAGCGCATCCCGGTTGCAATCGGGGTCATATCTCCGTCCGGCGTGATGGAAATCATCCAGCCCCGCCACAGGGACTGACTGGCACCGTAACCGATCCATCCCAGATTCAGGGCAACAACCATAGCGCCATCAGGCCTGATAAGCGGTCCGTAGGAGTACTCATGGTAATTGCCTTCCAAGGGCCAGGCGTATACGACCTCGTAGTGATCGGCGGTGGCATCACCATCGGTATCCACCAGCCGGGTCAATTCGCTGCGCTGGGTGCTGTATAGGCTGTTGTTGTGCCAGGCCAGCCCCAGCGCCTCATGGAGGCCATGCGCAAAGCGATGATAATGGGGCAGTCCTCCCTCGGCCATGGTGGGATTATCGATGAGCCAGACTTCCCCGCGGCGCGTGGCGACCGCCAGTCGGCCATCGGGCATGAACGTCATGCCGCCTATTTCCAGCATGATGTTCTGGGGAATCGGGATCGTTACGATCCGATAATAGTTCGATTCTTCGGGATTTTGAGCGGCTGCGGGAATTCCAGGCAGCACCAGGCAGAGGCACCCAAGTATGCGCGTCATGCTACCAGACGATTTCATAAGAGACCTCCGCACGGCCGTTTTCCAACTGGACGGGCAGCAGCAGGACCGGCCCGGATTGCAGGGCGGCGTTGCCCGCTTTTTCGATGTACCATGACCGGTCGCCGACCGCATAGCTGCCGGCATCCATAGACTCAATGAGGGAATTCGCCGCGGCCTGTACACGAAGGAGGTGATCAGTTTGGCCTTCAAAGGTCAGGGTCCGTGTCAGGTGTTGTCCTCCTTCATCGGGCCGGATGCGGTCTGTGATGCGTAGGTCTCCAAAGCGGTACAAAAACTGCGGCCGCCCGCCAGCATCAATTCGGTATCCGGTAAATGTGAGCCCCTCTGCAGGATTATCACCAGCCACGAGAAAGGTCGAACCGGAAAGTGTAAGCGTACTGCCGCACGGGATCGCCAACTGATTGTGACCGCGATTATGCCACATCTGCGTAAGATCCACAAACGGGCCGCGCCAGGCGTGGAGCATCGCACCGATGGCCAGGTCATAACTGTAATGCACTCCGCTGGGATCGCCGACGCTCACGGCGTGCGTGCGCTTGGCGGACCTGTGCCGGACGAATCCCCGCAGGATCACGGGCTCTGTGGCGGTGTCCATCAGGATTGGCGGCGTGGGCGACTGGATTTCCAGTTCCCGGAGCCACCGCACCGGGGTGCCGGGGCCCTCTACGCTCAATCCGAAATTCGGCTTGTGCCCTCCTGTTGACTTGAATACGACAAACGTGAACGGGTGAGTTCCGGCATCAAGCTCCACATCAGCATGGAGGTAGGGGTGGTTTTGATCGTGTTCCAGCACCAGGTTGCCATTGATATGGAGCCGGGCACCTCCGATGCGCTGGCCGCTGAAGTGAGGATCGCCGGTAATCCAGTCCAGTGTGACGCTGAAGCGGTGCAGACCGCTTGCGGGTACATGAAGCCGTCCATTGTACGCAATCGCCGCGGGCGAAGCCGGGCGTACAGCATGGCCGGAAAAATCCGCAGCCTGCCCGGCAGCGACGGGTGTCATCCGGGCCAGATCTTCCGGCCATGCTTCAAACCGTTCTTCGTATTCGCGAAATTCCAGCCCGCTTACGGTGATGGCCTCGGAGCTGTATGTCTTGTAGCGGATATGGCGGAAAGCAACGGGACCGTGGTCACCCTGAATCATGAGCGGGCCCGTTGGTGCCTCATTGTTGAATGCAGCTGCCCGTGTGGGGCCGGTGACCGTTACGTTTTCCTGCACGATGCTGCCGTTTAATTCCACGCGCACAAACCGTGCATGGCGGGCCTTCTGCCCGGATGCATCGAATTGGGGGGCCTCAAATACTATGCGGAGTGTCTGCCAAAGCCCGGGCGCACGGCTCGCATTCAGTCTCGGCGGGCGCCCTTCAAAGCCGCGCCCGGCTTCCTCATCCCACCGCTGATAGACACCGCCCACATCGCCAATGGTTACATGGGTCTCTCCCCAGCTATCAAGAAGCTGGATTTCGTAGCGTCCCTGCAGATAGATGCCGGAATTTGACCCCTGGGGCATCATAAACTGCAGTTCAAGCTCAATGTCGCCGTGGGTCCAGATCGTAAAGAGGTTCTCCCTAGACCGGGATGTGGGCAGGTTTACGAGCACCCCCTGACCGGGCTCTGCGGTCAGGTCATGCCGCTTACGCCGGTCGCTGCGGACTTGGCCCGCCAGCTGCCAATTGGTCCCGGGTTCGTTAAAGGCCTCCAGGGTCTCAAGGGCCAGGGCCTGCATGGGCAGGCGCTCCTGAGCCTGCGCGGGCCCCATGGCAGCAGCGGCCAGTATCCCGGTCAGAAGTACAGCGATCAGGCGGGCATTCACCGTAGAAGCAGGGAGCGGCATGGGATTCCTTACGGGCACAAAAGGGGCAACGCATGAATGTACTATCGGCCGTCGTAGTTTGCAAAATTCCGCAGAATGGTCAGCACGGCGTGGGGCGGCTTCTTTGGGAGCTTCGGTCGGGTGTTCCGCGTAACGGCGCGACACAGCCAACCGATCCCAAATCGGGCCCGAAGCGGTCTCTATTCCGTGTAGCCATGAAAATGAGACACGGTTAGACACTAATTTGTGTAGTCGGATCATGATGGTGGTATTGCCTATGCTATCCGAGCAGCGCGTGATTCCGGCTGTCCTATTCGCAATGGATGCGGAGATGGGTGCATGTGAACAGAGATTGGACCGGACTCGCGCAGTCAGGAAGGGCATGATGCAGCGGCTGAAAGCCGGAGTCATTTGGCGGCCGATTCCAGAGGAGATTTCCGAGCCGGACTTGCGTCAATGACCCCAATCGGAATCTTCATCAGCAGCGTTCAGGACGAGTTCGTTCTGGAGCGGGAACACCTGCGCAATTATCTGCGCGGCGATCCCCTGATGCGGCGCTATTTTGAAGTCTTCGTCACTGAGGAGTTGCCCGCCGATAAGCCGGACGAGGTGTACCTGGATGAGGTTGGGCGTTGTGATATTTACGTTGGAATTTTCGGGTTTGACTACGGGTTTGAGGGTGAAAACGCCGTATCGCCTACCGAACGCGCATATAATCGGGCCACCGAGTTGGACAAACATCGGCTGATTTTTGTCAGGAATTCCAACGGAGGCACCCGCCATCCGAAGATGAGCGCGCTCATAAATCGAACGCAAATGGGTCTGATGAGCAGCCGTTTCACCTCATCGGCGGAATTACTGGCCGGGCTCTACGCTTCGCTTGTCCGCTACCTGGAAGAGCAGCAATTACTACGCGTCGGTCCGTTTGATGCCAGTGAGTGCACGGGCGCTACGATTGATGACTTGGACATTGGTCGTATGTACGGCTTCATAGGCTGGGCCCGTTCGCAGCGGCAGTTTGTACTGCCCCCGGACGCGGAGCCTGCGGACCTTCTTCGGCATCTGCACCTGCTCAACGGGGGGCAACTTACAAACGCGGCCGTGCTGCTTTTCGGCAAAGCTCCACAACGATTCATTATCAGTTCGGAAGTTAAATGCATCCTCAATTACGGAACCGAATTGGCTACGCCGATTCCCTACTACCGGATTTGTAAAGGCACGGTCTTCCAGATGGTGGATCAGGCTGTAGGGTTCGTCATGGGCAATATTGGCCGAGCCGTGGGGACCCGGGCGGAAAGTGTTCAGGCACCGGTGACCTACGAACTTCCAGAGGGAATTGTACGGGAAGCCATAGTCAATGCGGTGGCGCATCGGAATTATGCTGACAACGGCAGCATTCAGGTCATGGTCTTTAGGGATCGGCTTGAAGTTCTGAATTCCGGGAGGCTGCCATCGCCGCTTACGGTAGAGAAACTGCGTGTGCCGCACCCGTCAATTCCGGCTAATCCGTTGATTGCGGAAGGCATGTACCTGATGCGGTACACGGATAAGATTGGGAGCGGAACATTGGACATGATCCGGATGTGTGCTGAGGCAGGCATTCCGGAACCTGAATTTGAAGCAGGGGCGGGCTTTGTGACGCGGATTTGGCGATCTGGTCATTATGCCAGGCAATTTGGTTTTGCGAGAGCGGAACGAGTTGATATAGAGAACTCCCCGGCATGCCTACCGGGGAAAGCGGGACTGGCCGAGAAACCACGAGTAACGGCCTTGGAAATAGGCAATACTGGCCGAGAAATCAAGAATACTGGCCTGGAAACAGGCAAGACTAGCCGAGAAACAGGCGGGACTGGCCGAGAAACTGAATATGCTGACATAAAAACCAACACGGAGGGATCAGGGCCTACTCAAGAGCGCATCGTCAACCTAATTGCTCAGGATCCAGCAATAACTCGCGGCGATATTGCCATCCAGGTCGGCATCTCATTGGGAGGCGTAAAGTACCATCTGGGAAAGCTGCGAAAGGCGGGCCGAATTCGCAGAGCTGGGGCAACCAAAAAGGGGCGCTGGGAAATCCTGGACCCGTCTTGATTTCTCCATGAGTAAAATCGGAAAACCCGAACGGGAAACTCAGGGGCGGGTCATGGATCTCTTTGAGGGAATGGGCATAGTGAAAGGCAACACCCCACAAATGGGCCTTTGAAGTGCCGCCGGACGGGGAATTTGTAAGGGATGACGTTCGGCCCAGGCAATGATGGTAATTCTCATCACACCGGATTTTCCCTGGAAGGTCCATTATCCGAGCGTTGATGAAGCTACCGGCCAAACACCCCGCGGTAGCGGGGTTGTAATTGCGCGCAATAGCGGCGCAGTTGAAGCAGTCGGCCTCAACGAATTTGCGCGTTGCGGCGCAATAACCGGTGGCAGCAATGCTCCCAAGGGGGCCTACTGTTTGACCTTCAGGTGCCGCAGTGCAGTAGCCGCACAAGGGACTTCCAAACCTATAGCCGCCAAGCATCTGTCCATGGCCACGGCGGGGCTGGAGGCCGGATCAGGTATCGGACCGGTTCCGCCCTCAGAGGAAGCGTTACTCCGTATCAGCGAATCACCGGCTCGCGGGCGGCGATTTGCGCTTGCGTCGCATGAAGCCGGATGCCGGACTGATCCTGCCCGCCGCCGGAACGGCTCCAATCAGGCGCTTGACGGGTATTTCCTATATTGCGGCGTGGTTGCCTCCCTGCCGGTACGCATGACCCCATCAGTGGCTCTATTTCGGTCTGCCAGGCCGGTTCTGCAGCTCGCGCGCCGGTTTCTGGCCGCGGGGGTGATTGCTACAACGCTGTTGGCCGGGTGCTCAATGGCCCCTCGCCTGGCGGATCCTGACATCCCTCTGCCTGAACGATTTGCAGCCGCTACCATCGCAGAGCCAGCCACGCAGCAGTACTGGTGGCATGGGTTTGGTGATGCCGAACTGAACGCGCTGGTGGATTCGGTCATTGTGCGCAACCTGGATCTGCGCGTGGCCATCGCGCGTGTGGCAGAACTGCAGGGCCGCTACCGAATCACGCGGGCCGGACAGTTTCCGTCGGCCCAGTTGTCGATCCAGCGTGACCAATTGGATACCCCTTCCAATACAGGTATCGGAGGGCAGCTCAGCGACCGTGTGAGCGTTCCGGGCGGCCCGGGATTCCCGGACCGGTTTGAGTACACCGTGTACAACGCTTCGCTGAGCTTCGCCTACGAGTTGGACTTCTGGGGACGGTTGCGGGGAGCGAATCGGGCCGCCCTGCAGGAATTTTATGCCACGCAGTCCGATGTGCGGACCGCCCTGCTTGGCGTGATCGGTGAAACCATCGCGGCGTATTTCGAAATTGCCGCGCACCAGCGTACGCTTGGGCTGATGCGCCAGCACACGGAAGTGCTGATTGAGCGCGCAGAAGTCACGCTGAACCGATACACACGAGGGCTGGTCCCGGTATCGGCGTTGTATGCTGCACAGCAGGAGCGGGATGTGACCCTCGCTGAGTTGCCGTTGCTGGAGAGCCGGCTGGAGATCGCCCGCGGGCGGCTAGCATTGCTGCTGGGCCAGCCTCTGGTCCCGGCGGACTCCGTACTGCTGCCGGAGCGCACCCGTTCATTCGCACTTGAAGACATTCCGGCCGGTCTGCCTTCGGACCTGCTTCGGGAGCGCCCGGATGTGGCCGCCGCATTCCAGCGGATGGAGTCGGCGCGTGAGCGCGTCGGCGCTGCCCGCGCGGCGCGCTTTCCCAGTTTTTCGCTTACCGGTGCGGCCGGTACGCAAAGCAGCACCCTGTCCGAGATTATTCAACCGGACCAGATCTTCTGGCAGCTGGGTACGGGCCTGCTGGCCCCCATATTCAACGCGGCTACCCATAAAGCGAATGTTCGAGCGGCGTGGGCTCAATATGAGCAGATGGCCCTGCGGTACGAAAAGACCGTTCTGGCCGCGTTCCGGGATGTGGAGAACACGCTGGTTACCTATGCTAATCTCAGGAAACGGCACGCTTTGCTTTACGCTGCCCTGGAGGCAGCGCGGGCAAGCATGGAGAATCGGCAACGACAGTACCTGCGCGGTGCGGGCGATTATCTTGAGCTACTGGGTGCCCGCCGCAATCTTCTGCAATCGGAAACCGCCCTGGTAGCCTCAAAGCGGGCACTGGCGGATGCCCGTCTGGCGGTCCACCGCTCGCTTGGAGGAGCATGGATTGATGCAAGGGGTCAGTCGGCTCAGGGAGGCCCCTAATCATTTTGTAGTTTAGTGTGAACAAGCACTGAAGTCATGAAGCGCCGGACATGGATTCTGCTGGGAGCCGGTATCGCAATTCTTGCGATTGGGACCGTGTGGCTCCAGATGCAACAGCGGGGTGGAGAGTCCGATGAATTGCCGGAACGGGTGCTGCCGGTGGTTGCCACCGTAATGCCCTCACCCGACAGCGGGCGTGTTACGGTATACGGCACAGGCGCGGTAAGGCCGCTGCGCGAAGTGACGCTCGCTGCGGAGGTGGCTGGCAGGATAGTCTGGGTAGCGGAGCAATTCGTGACCGGCGGGTCGTTCCGTGCGGGTGACGTAATCCTCCGCCTAGATTCCACCGATTATGTCAACGCCATCACGGTAGCGCGCGCGGAAGTAACCCAGCGCCAACTGGATCTGCTGAGAGCCACAGAGGAGGTGGCTGTTTCCATGGAGGACCGGGTATCGCTCCAGCAGCGGACCGGTGTGGAGGTTCAGATTGACAGTACCGAACTGGGCAGCCTGCTGCTTAGAGAACCCCAACGTAATGCTGCCGCGGCTATGCTCAGGAGTGCGCAGGCCCGTCTGTCGGATGCTGAGGCCCGCCTTGACAGGACGCGCATAAACGCTCCATTTAACGGGCGCGTGCGGAGCAAGAATGCGGATCTCGGACAGTTCGTCGGCCCCGGATATGTGGTTGCCTCCTATTACGGCACGGATGCAGTTGAAGTAGATGTGCCGATTGCAGGCCGGGATGTCGGGCTGCTGGGTGACTTGCTCACACCCGGAGCGAGACCCACCCATGCCAGGATCATCGTTAGAAGTGCCGGTGGATCCCATGAATGGGAGGGAATCGTCCACCGCACCGAAGGAGCATTGACCGAGGCTACCCGCACCCTGAACGCGGTTGTTCGCGTGCATCGGCCCTATGAGCAGCGCGGTGCCCGCCCTCCGTTACTGGTAGGTACCTATGTGGGTGTGTATTTGGAGGGCAGGCATCTTGACCATTATTTCAAACTGCCGCGAAGGGTCCTGCGGGAAAGCTCGGCGGTATGGGTGGTCCAGAACGGCCGCCTGATCTCACAATCGGTGGAAGTGCTGCAGGAAGTCGAGGACACCCTGTTTGTGACCGGCGGCCTGACATCAGCGGACTCGGTGGTTACCAGCCTGCCGGAAGCGGTGGTTGAGGGCATGCGGGTACGGATCCAGGACAACTAGGCTAGGGTGTTGCCGACATGAAGAACGCCATTGCCTATATGGCGCGGAACAGTGTGGCAGCCAACCTGCTGATGCTGCTCATTCTGCTGCTGGGTGTTCTCAGCGTGACCGGAATCCCGCAGGAGGTGTTCCAGGAAGCCAGTTTGGATACCATCGAAATCCGGACCGAATATGCAGGTGCATCTCCTGAGGAGGTGGTGGATGGTGTCGTTCGGCGGATTGAAGAAGCCATTGAGGGGGTCGATGGCATTGACCGGATTTCGTCAACCGCGGCCGAAAATGTGGGCATTGTAACAGCCAGCCTGAAACTGGGCGCAGATGTGGATAAGGCCCTGGATGAAATCAAGAGCGGCGTAGACCGGATCATCACATTTCCGGCTGAAGCCGAGCGCCCGGTGGTTCGGGAGTTGACCAATCGCCGGAATGTGCTGCAGATTGCCATTTACGGGGAAACCAGCGAGCGTACCCTAAAGGTGCTGGCTGAGAGGATGAAGGACGACCTGACCCAACTGGACGACATTTCCTATGTGCGCCTCACGGGGGCGCGTGACTACGAGATTGCGATCGAGGTCTCAGAGCATACATTGGCCGCGTACGGACTCCGGCTATCGGATGTGGCGGCGGCGGTTCGTCGCGGCAGCCTGGACCTGCCTGGAGGTAAATTGGAGACGCATGACGAGGAGATTCTGATCCGTTCCACTGGCCGGAACTATACGGCCAGAGATTTTGAAGACATCATCGTCCTCGCCAGTCCGGCGGGCGCAAGTATTCGCTTGGCCGATATCGCGACCGTGACCGACGGGTTCACCGACGGTGACCTTTCCGCGAGATTTGAAGGGCAGCCGGCGGTGCTGGTTTCCGTTTCACGCACCGGTGACGAACGTGTCCTGGACATTGCGGAAGCCGTTGATGAATATCTGACCGGATTCCGTGCCACCGTACCGGACGGAATATCCATTGACACCTGGCGTAATGAGCACCTTTTCCTGGAGAGCCGCCTTAATCTCCTGATCAAGAATGGAATAGCGGGATTTGTCCTGGTGACCGTAGCACTGATCCTGTTCATGAATGTTCATTTGGCGCTCTGGACTGTGCTGGGTCTTCTTCTTTCAATTGTCGGTTCGTTCACGGTCATGGCTATGTTGGGCGTGTCCATAGACATGACCTCCCTGTTCGCCTTTATTGTGGCCATTGGCATTGTGGTGGATGATGCCATCGTGGTAGGGGAGAACATCTATCGGGAGCAGGAGAATGGCCTACCTCCCCTTCGCGCCGCCATCCAAGGGGCCACGCGATTATGTGTGCCGGTTACGTTCGCCGTGCTGACGACAATTGCGGCCTTCTCGCCGATGCTCTTCGTTCCGGGATCCATGGGTAAGCTGATGCGATCCATCCCGACCGTTGCGATCACGGTGCTGGTATTTTCACTCATAGAATCCCTCTTCATCCTGCCCGCACACCTCTCCCATATGAAGCGCAACCCAAATCCGGGCCGGGTGATACGGTGGCTGGAACGACTTCAGTCGGCGACAACCCGGGCTCTTCAGAGATTTGTCCAAGGGCCGCTGGACGCAGCCCTGCGCTACGCCACACGGCGGTATGGACTGGTGCTGATGGTGTCGGCGGTTACCATTGTCGTGTCGCTCGCAGTTGTGCGCGGCGGTCTGGTGAATTTCATTTTCATTCCCGAAATCGAAGGTGAGGTTGTTTCGGCGCGTATTGAAATGCCGCTGGGCACGACCGCCGACCGAACGCAGCAGGTCTTGGACCGCGTGGAGGTGGCGGGGCGCAGGGCGGCAGCCGCCCTGCAGGCACAGCTGCCGGATGATCACCCGCCCCTGGTGACCAAAACCCTTTCAATTGTCGGGGATCAACCTTCGCTGGGACTTTTCCCGATGGCAGCCAATCAGGAGGTCATTGTTCAACAGCATCTGGGGGAGATCAGCTTTGAACTGGTAAATGCGGAAATCCGCCGGCTGCCGGCACTCCGGTTTGAGGAAGAGTGGCGGCAGGAGGTGGGCGAACTGCCGGAAGTCAGTTCTCTGGTCATTCAGTCGGCACTGCTTTCGCTGGGAAGCAGCATTCGCGCGGAAATCAGCGCACCTACTGTGGCGGCGTTGGAAGATGCCGTAACCCGATTCCGCGCAGAGCTCACGGAAGTCGCGGGGGTCTCCAACATTGATGACGATCGGACGACGGGTAAGCGGGAGGTGCAGCTTGAACTGTTGCCGGAGGCACGCACGCTCGGATTGACCTTTGAAGATATGGCGCAGCAGGTACGGAGCGCCTTCTTCGGCACCGAAGCCGTACGTGTTCAGCGGGGCAGAGACGACATACGGGTAATGGTGCGTCTTCCAGAGCAGGAGCGCAACACACTGGCAGATCTCCAACGACTGCAGATTCGGACAGCCGCCGGGGCTCGAGTCCCCCTAAGCGAAGTCGCCACGGCGAGTTTCGGCACCGGACCCTCTTCCATTGCACGGAGAGACCGGCGCCGGGTCGTCACCGTGATGGCGGATGTGGATGAAGATCGCAACACGCTCACCAATGTTGTGTCCCGTCTTGAGACCGAAGTAATTCCTGCTATGCAGGTCGCGATACCGGGCATGCGCGTTTCCTTTGAAGGGGAGCTGCAGCAGCAGGCCGAGGCGGTGTCAGCACTCGCGCGGGGCTTTATCATTGCTCTGTTTATCATGTACGCACTGCTGGCGATTCCCTTCCGCTCCTACTCCCAGCCGTTCATCATCATGGCCGTGATCCCGTTCGGCTTTGTCGGCGCTCTGATAGGGCATATTGTGATGGGGTTGAGTTTGAGCATGCTGAGCCTCTTCGGCATTGTGGCGTTAAGCGGAGTTGTTATTAACGACTCGCTGGTCATGATTGACTTCATTAATGAACGGACGCGCGCGGGGGTGTCGATCCAACAGGCCATTTGGGAAGGGGGTAAGGCACGTTTCCGGCCGATTCTGCTCACCTCAATAACCACATTCCTGGGAGTGCTGCCCCTAATACTGGAGCGCAGCACACAGGCACAGTTTCTGATCCCGATGGCAGTGAGTCTGGGAGTGGGCGTGCTTTTTGCCACGGTCATTCTGATGATGCTTGTACCCGCACTCATGATGCTGCATTTTCGTCTGGGCCGATTGATGCGTCCCGCTGAAGCGGACTGATCCATGCACCGTTTGTATCCTTCGGTATTGTGCACCTGAAGATGTTGACCCCACCTACGGCTTACTTGAATGGCTATCCGAAAGCCTGCACGGCGGACGCTGAGGCAGCGGACAATTACATCCACCATACGCAGATTGGCGATCCTGCGCTGGATCCCGTGCTGGAGGAAATTGCCGACCTTCCTACTGGTGATTTCCATCGGTTTCTCAAGGCGGGAATTGAGTCGAACGATGAAATGCTGCGGCGTGCGCCGGAGGTACTCCGCAATTTCTTTCGCGACTATTCCGAGCCGGACTGGCTGGATCATGAGGCGTTTCGCCCTGGCGTTCGTGCTTTTCACGTCAACGCGGATCTGATGCTGGCCGCTTTTGTGGCCGGAGTACTGGTAGAGGGCTTTTCTACGACCATTTCGAAATCATTCGCGATGACAGGAAGAGTGGCCTCCACGAGTCGCCGGTTGCGTCAGAACAACCGTCAGCTGATGGAAATCTTCTACCCGGACGGATTACTCCCGGAAGGGGATGGGTGGCGGCTTTCATACCGGGTGCGGTTTGTGCATGGCCGCATCAGACAGCTCCTGGCGGCTTCGGACCAATGGGACAATGAGGTTTATGGAGTGCCGCTTCATGCGGCCAATTTGGGATTTGCCATTTCTGTGTTCTCCCAGCGTCTGCTGGATTATGCCGCCTTATTGGGGGCCCGTTTCACACCGGATGAGCAGGCGAGCATTCTGGCTGTTTGGCGCTATTCCGGCTATCTGATGGGCATTCCAGAGTCAATTCTCTACAACACGGGCACCGAAGCGAAACGGATTCATCGGATTGCCCTGCTGTGCGAACCGCCGCCGAACGAGGATTCGGCCTTGATGGCAAATGCGCTGATCAAGTCTATCCCCAGTGTCGCGAAAATCACGGATCCTGTTGAGCAGAGGAAGACTGTCATGTTGGCCTACCGGGTTTCCAGAGCGCTCATTGGCGGCCAACTCGCTGATGGTTTTCAGTATCCGAAGACACGCGTTGCGGGGGTGCTCTTCGGTTTTCGCACCAAAGAACGCCTTAAGCGGTGGATGAAATCCAGTAAATTGGTCCGGGCAGGCAACTTCGTTCAAATGCTGGACATTTCGATCTTTGACTCAGATGGCATTGGTTACCGGATGCCGGACCATTTTCATCACGAGAATTCGTCCCCCTGGTGAATCACGGAGCACAAGTCCGAACCCAAATCATCCGCTCCACCGGCCACGGTTGATTCTCGAGCCCCGATTGATTGTGCAATTCAGCGCTTATCAGTTCGGCTGCAAGATCCATAGCCATGATTGTGCCCCAAGTGTTCTCGCGCAGTCTTGAGCGCGGACACGCGGAATGGTCGGGCTGTAGGACTTATGGCATCAGCCACCATTCAGACTGCTGATAATACGGGAGTCAGCCCGTCGGTGCCTTTTCGGGCTCCGCCCCCAAGGGGTTCGGATCAGCGGCTCGCAGATTTCGGCCAACCGCGGGGCGATGCTCCCCGCTCATCCGGTTGCGACCGGCTCAGCATCCGCGGTGATTTCTCTAAACGCTGATTGCGTAGATTGCATATAGACAGACTTGATTCAACAGTACGTGGCCCGTACGAGCGAACCGGCAATCAACGCTCTGCTGGGGGAAGCACTGCGGCGCATGCATCCCCAGTGGAGACGGCACCTATACGTTGAGGCGACCGGGGTACTGGAAGGTCATCCTGCGCTTAGGCCGGATATATCTGCCCGCTTGGAGCGCAAGCCATCGTGATGGAAACAGAATTCGTTCCTGGTGCGCCAGGCTAACTCTGCCCTTACCCCAAGTTATGGCCTAGTAAAACCTTTTGAGGTGGATCTGGTG
>JAPPNA010000027.1 GCA_028873925.1 Bacteroidota bacterium
CGATGGTGCTGGTGAGGATGAACTGGACAGCACTGGTACCCTTGGTTCGCGGATCGGTCTGCTGATCCGCCAGGGGTACGCCCACATCGTCCCAGAAATGGAGCTCACAACGCTCCATGTCAATCAAGTCACAGAGCTCGCCGAAGAACTCTTCCAGGCCGGACCGGGTGAAGAGGCTCGCGTCGCAGTTATGGAGATCCAAGACCACCTCCACGCCGTAGGGGCGATTTGCCGAGTCCGATCGGCCGATACCGCTTCCGTCCATCAACAGTCCTGAAATGGCAATGTCGCGGAGTCTTGGTCCTGTATCCACTCTAGGTAGCTGCCGTATTGGCCGCGCGTCAATTCACTCAGCCCTTTACTGACTTGTTCAGAATTAGGGCCATCTGGGTTCTCCCTGAGGCTCCGAGTAATGCGCATCACCCCGCAAAATACCGACCACCGCTCTTCCAAGAGACCCTGGCGATTGAGACCAGCATGCTCAATCGTGGTCGTACCTCTGGCACTCAAGCCATGTCTTTTCGGTGCTCCCGGCCTCATCCGGTAGTCTAGATGCTCCTGAACATCGTCTTCAACGCTGTCCAGAATTGGGGCTGAATCGTCCCATTTCGCGCCCTTATTTCGATTGCACACCTGGCATGCCAAGTGTAAATTGTCCCAGCTAAATGTAAACTGTGGAAATTTGCTCTTTGGTTTTCTGTGCTCAATCTCGCCATACGATGCCGATTTCATTGAAGATTCGCAGTAACAGCACACTTGGCCGTACATTTCCTGCAAGGCCTGCCGAACATCGCGCTGATTGTAACGCTTGCGGCAATTTTTCGTCCGACGCTTGTTGGCATCACTCCCGTTAAGTTCTTCAGCCTTGATGGCCCGCAACAAGTCAGCCTTCCATTGGGCAGCACTTCGTACAAGTGATTCCGGCTCTGCCGGACGGTCTACGTTGCGCATCTAGGCTCCTGGACCAGATGGCTCCTTGGCAAGTCTCTCAAGCGTTTCAAGCTGTGCCAGCAGTCGGACCGGGTCTGAACCAGGCACTTTTTCCAACAGATTCTTGAGATGCCCATACTGCCTTGCCTCCTCTCCGCGTAACCCGCCACTTCGCACATTCTTGTCATCCAGTGTATGAAATTCTTCCAGATAGTCCACAAATCCTGCGGCACGGGTCGATTCAAGCCCCATCATATCGTAGACCTCCTCCGCCCGCCAGCCAAATGGCCTCTCTTTCCGGGAAGTTCCACCGCTCTTCAAACAGTGCACTGGGACTCCCTCGCAACCTGAGGCGACCAGAGGCGAGTGCGTGGACAGAACAAATTGCACGCTCGGAAAGCATTCCGTGAGGAGTCGTACGATGTTGCGCTGCCACCTGGGGTGAAGGTGCTGCTCAATTTCATCAATAATTACGATGCCGTTGATGTCCGTCAGACCATTGGACCCGTGCAAGTACCACCAGTACAGCATATCAAGCACCCAGGTTACCGTGGCATGGTACCCATCCCCAACCGAGGTCAGGACAAATGGGCCGTGACCGATATCAAGCTTGATTCCTTCTCGCGTTAGAGCAACAGTGTCGGCTGATTCCAATTGAAGCAGGCGTGCGAGAAGGGTCTTGAGTTTCTTGAGAGACCCTTCTGCAATCGTCAATCCGTCCTCGGTCGAAATCAGCCTCCGCATCACCAACTCAGGATTCTGCAGACGAGTGCGGTATACGAAGAGCGGGTGCAGAGCATCTGTCGCGAAATACTCGTCATAATCCTCCGTGCCATGAACCCTCACTCCGGCACCATAGCCCACCGCAAAGAGATCGCCCCATGAGAATTTCTCCTGATCCACATCAGATTCTTCGCCACCTTGATGGACCTCGTAAAGTCTATGATTCACGCGTTCCAAATCGTCCATTCCAGAAATGATCTCCACCTGCGTACGGAACGCCTTGCCGCCATTTGTAAACTCAACTTCAATTGCGCCGCTGCGCCTGCCATCCTGCACTGATCCTCCGTACAATTCCCGGAATAACGCAGCAGAACTGGAGTCGTCCACCAAACCCATGGCTAAACTTCGAAGCACGGTGGACTTACCATCCCCGTTGTCGCCCACCAAGACCGCAGATTCCCCGTTCAGCTCCAAGGTCAACTCCCTGAAGCAACGGATATTCTTCAGAACCAACTTATTGATCTTCATGAATGAATCAGGTTCGGGTACGCCCCATTGCTTGCAAAATAACCATTCCAAGGGCATTTCCGCAGGATTTCGCAGCTCATTATGAGTTTGATCACTCTCCATCTGGCAAATGGACTGTGCGCGGCCCGGTCTGACAGGGCCCGTAATCAGCCTCCCCAGTGCCTGTCCGTACAATGAACCCGGCGGTCGGTGGCAAGCGGGGTCATTCAGGGCAATTCCGGCCACGCTGCGCTGACTCGTTGGCCACGCTGCGCTGACTCGTTGCCCCCGCTGCGATTCAAGCAGAGATAATTCAGATTCTGCCCGGCGTAGCAAATGGACCCAAGCAGGTCTGATTTTAATTTCTCAAGGGTAGGGCGGCTGGCATTGGAGTGGATTCGGGCGGTATTTTGAGGCGCGATAGTGCTGGTACGGTATAATTCGATCAGAGCCACCACTGAACACCCGCCGCGGGCGAACTCCAGCCTGGCTTTTCGGGGCAAATGGGCCTCCAAGGGCCCTTATCGCTGATCATCCTGGATGACTGCCCTGGTCCACAAACGCCATAAGAATGCTGGAGTAATGCCGGCCGGAACAATTATGGCGGCAGGCCAAGTCCACCCCTTGCCATCCAGGTACGCGGCGGCGGCGATGGAAGCTAAGGCTATCAAGGTCGCAAACTAAGGACCGACTCTGAAGACGTTAATAAGGGTCCTTTCAATCTTGCGCCTGTGGACTTGCTCATGCAGTTGCCCCAATAAGTCCCCGCCGGTCCCGCCAAGGTGATCACGGGTAAGCTCCGATCAAGCGGTCCATCTTTACATTGCGACCAATAGGCCGTGTGGCGCTTTGATATCTGCCCTTTTCCCGGGCGTTGATCCGGCCCTGAGAAGTCAGGTTCTCCCAGACAGAACGCGGCCACTCCATGAAACCGAAAACACAATTTGTTCTTGGTCCGAGGCCGGCCGTTTCTCCAGACTGATCCACTCGCCGAGATCAAGAGGCCCATCGTTGCTGCGCATGCATCGCAGGTACAGCTCAACGCTATTTCTTGCATTCCTTGAGGCAGCTTCCACTGTCTCACCTCCAACATGAAGGCCCTTGAGTCCAAGGGCGCAGGCATAGAACCCTTCACCATCCGGCAAAATCACAGCTGTGACGTACACAGTCCTGCCGCCTGAACCGATTACGGTCGCTTTTTCAGACGATGGAGGGCTTTCTGGACACCCGCTGATAGGGACATGAGCCAGCGCCCGACCGATATCGCCGGCGGATGACACGCTATGCGCTGTGTTTGATTGGGATATCTGCATCAGTTGAAGCTCTTGCAAAACTCGTGAATCACGGGGTTTTGCCTATTTCACGTTTCGCAGGCCCCGCAACCTCCACGTGCAGATGCCCCAGCTTCCGAGGCCATTAAGATGTTCTTTGCCGCGTTAATGTCGGCGTTATCAATATGCCCGCATCCGGTGCACTCAAAGTGCGCCTGTG
>JAPPNA010000016.1 GCA_028873925.1 Bacteroidota bacterium
CAGAGTATGCCCGCCCTCTTATGAGTCGGACAATGTTCGGTTCCATAGTTTTGCACGAGGCTCGTTTGCCAGAAAAACCCAAATTTCGAAATTCCGAAAGTGCGATGGCTGGCATTTGGGTAATTTGGAAGGCATTGTGAGGCGTGACAGTTCGAACTTAGCATAATTCGGCCTCTGCCCTCGCTGTAAGTCCGTTTTGGGCTAGTTTCGGCCAGATTTTTAAGTGCCAAATGGACCGACTAGGCGCACTCCTGACCATTGCAGATAGGTTGGCACATTTCCGGGTGCCCGTGGGTGGTTCTGCGCCGCCTTTCGGCGTGCCAGATGCCACGCCTCGTACCGCTTCTGCTGCACCTCTCCAATCTGGTCCAGCCGACGGACGTTTGCCGCGACCACTCCAAGGGCTATCTTACGAAGCCGTGGGTCCGTATGCGTTCCAGCCCGCGGTGGTTCAGATTGTTGATCGCCGACTCAATCGCCGGATGCTGCCGACCCGCTTCCACAAACTCCGGGGCTGATTCCCGCTCCTGGTTCGCCTTTGATTTCCCCGCTTTCTTCGGCAGCGCGTTCACCTTCAGCAACTTATCCAACTTCGCCCGCTTGCGTGGCGATCAGTAGCCGCGGTCGGTGCTGATGGAGCCCAAGGTGGGATAACGACGCTGGGCCTGTTCCACCAAGGGCCGAGCAGGACCCGGTGGTGCAGGATGAACGGATGCTTATGGTAGCACACCGCCAGCCCCAGCTCCGCCTTACCGTGCGCCGTGGAACGGCGCGTTTTCCTTGCGGGTGCGAATCCCGCCCATTAATTATCGTGGTAGCAGCCGTGGCGTGTTATGGAGGTAACGATGTAGCATGAAGCACTGCGGTGTCAAAGGGTTGTCCGTGAGGAAGTGCACATTCGTCTTGGTGACCGCTGAGTCCAGTCGGCCCTCAAGCGAATCGATGATTATGCAGGTTGTGCCTTTACAACCACGACGATGTTGACCTTCAGCAGCACATCGCAAACTCACATAGTCAATAATCGCCTGCAGCTCATACACGTTACGACCAAAAACATCCGCATGACCGAGCATCTGGCGCTATCCCAATTAGCTGCAGGCCAGAATCTGGAGGCGGTCAAAATCACAGTCAAGGGCCTGCCTGACTACGCCCAGGACAAAATGTGCCGCAGATCCATGCCCGGAGGCCCCCGGTTATGATCCACCTGAGGGCGCACGCGCTCTTAAGGATCTCAAAAACCTTATTGCGAATTTCTTCGTCCGTGTACAGGGCCTGCAGCCCCATCAGCACGGCCGGAATGTTATCGCGGTGCTTGGGACTGAACCAAGTCTTCCGCCGGACGCATAGCCGGGAAAACAGCTCAAGCACATACGGACCCAACGATACGGCTTAGCGCCCGGTATCGGTCCCAAATCCGGCGATTTCAGCGAAAGTTAATCAAGACTCGAGAAAAAAGCCAGCAAGACCTGTACGCCACAAACTGCTGTAAATCCCTGTCACAGCAACCGAAACCGGCCAAAATCATCCTGAATGCTATCCGTATCCAGCCCAGCACTCATTAGATCTTGTATTTGGCGTTCAGTAGCGGCACCCATTTAGATGTGCCGCTAGTGCACGATCACGCGGAATTCCGCGCCTTAGCAAGAATTAGCCGCTACATCCATCGATCGAAAATCTGGGTGTTTTTTGGGGCGCATACATTGGAGCCCCGAATCCTTGCCCATTTGATCCCCGAGTTTTGCTAAATCGTAACATTTCGCACCGGAAGAATCGTGGTACTGGTGGTAAGATATGCCAACGCATGGCTGCACCCAAACCTGAATCCGGAATTTACTATGAGCACGGCTGAGTCAGCCACAATGGCTACATCGCATTGGGCTTATCCTGAAAGCTCGGGCATAGTCCATCCCAATCTGGTCTCAGAAGGGCGTACCCCATCAAGGACGGACCTCGGCAACCTTGAGAGCGAACCCGGAAGAATGCATCAAGTATCGGGTGTCAGTAGACCGAAGGGTCATTTGTCCGGTCTGCAGTTGCGGGTGGCTCAGTCCATTTCCACCATAGGCATCCGAGGCCGAATGACGAAAGGTTCAGTGCAGCCGAAAAAATGCGCCAAACAAGCCATCCGGACTGTTGACATTGCTCAACGGATTTTCTCGGGTATTGGGTTGGGGAGATTGAGCACCTCAGGTGGCTGTGAGCGGGACCTACGGCACTCTCTTCGCGGAAATTGAATGGAAAGCCAAGCGCTCCCCGCTCTCTTGAGACATCGTTCAGGGCACTGCCCGTGCCAGACATCGCGGTGGCCGATCGTTCGGAAGGGTTGGGTTTGGTCAGAAAGCACCAATACTGACCGGGAATTCCAATTTGGAAGGCTGTCATCGGCCGTTAATGGGTCGGGATTCCGTATTTTCTGGGCGGAGCCATCAAGCGGAGCGGTGCTCAGATGCTTGATTTAGCTCCACTCATGGCCAGATTATTGACCTGCTAGATCCATGTTGCGTCCCAAGTTTTTGGCCGTAGATTTTTTTTGCGGAGCAGGCGGCACCACCAGGGGGATGCTGGATGCCCAAGGGTATGTAGTCGCCGGATTGGACAAGGATGAGGCCTGCCGCAAGACTTATGTGCGAAATAACCCCAACATATGCGCAGATGGCACACGCCCTCATTTCTTGGGGATGGATCTCCATCCGGCATCCAGCAGCTACCCGCAGGGCCAGCAGGCACAAGCGATGGCCGCAATCGATCGACTGCTGGCTGAATCTAAGGCCCAATTTCCAGGAATACCAGTCCTGTTCGCAATCTGCGCGCCCTGCCAACCCTTTACCACACTGAGCCGGGCCCACTTAAGCGAAGATAGGGTGATATCTCGCAATCGAGATCGAGGCCTGCTCGCTCACGCCTGCAGGTTCGTAGAGCGGTTCGGGCCAGACCTTATTCTATCCGAGAATGTGCCGGGCATTACGGAGCCCCGGTATGGCGGGGTGTGGGGCAAATTTGAGACCCGGTTGCGGGGACTAGGATACCTGGTCAAGTCGCGACGAGTGTGCACATCTGATTTTGGGATCCCTCAGCACCGCAAGCGAACCATGCTCGCCGCGGTTCGAGAGTCCTCAATCGGCTCAACGGCTGAATTCGAGTTACCTGCTGAAGACTCTGATGCGGAGATCCGAACTGCAGGTCATGCCCTTGAGGGACTTCCCCGATTGGATCCCGGAGAAAAGCATGCTGACATACCCAACCATGTTGCCCGTAACCTCAATGAGTTGAACCGCAAGCGTATCGCCTATGCGAAGCCTGGTGAATCCAACGAGTACCTGTTGCGCACCCCAGAAGGCGATCTTTCGCTCGATTGTCACAGACGAGTAAATCGCAAGATGCGTGTGCGGTGCTTTACCGATACGTACACTAGAATGGCACCCGGTCGACCCTCACCGACCATTACGACACGCTGTCACAGCATCACAAACGGACGGTACGGTCATCCTGATGTGACTCAGATGCGGGGAATCTCAATGCGCGAGGCTGCACGTCTGCAGTCGTTTGAAGACGATTACAGGTTCTATCCGCTGGACCAGATTGTGGCCGTTGCCAAGATGATCGGCAATGCAGTACCGCCCGCACTGGTCCGGTTCTATGCGCAGTGCCTGGTGCAGTTGTATCAAACGCGGATACTCAATCAGTGAACCCCAGGATTAATCCATGTCAGTGACCAAGAAACTCACGCTTAGCTTTCACGGGCGCATACTTGACTCGCTCGGCATACAGATGTATCAGAGCCCAGTAGCAGCCATTGCGGAATTAATCGCCAATGCGTGGGATGCGGATGCCGAGCAGGTCAAGATCACGCTTCCAGATAGGGTCGGCGATGCCACGGCCACCGCGTCTGTGACCGATGACGGTGTTGGCATGACCTTTGACGAGTGCCAGCAGTGCTACTTGAAGGTGGGTCGTAACAGGCGCTTGGAAGACCACTCCTCGCAAACGAAAGGAGGTCGACCTGTACTGGGACGGAAGGGTATTGGCAAGTTTGCGGCATTCGGTATCGCCGTAAAACTGAAAATTGATACAGTCAGTCGTATCAATGGAGAAAGGACCGTTTTTGAACTGGACTTGGAGGAGCTTAGAGGAGATGAATTTGTCAGCACGAACGAGACTGAAATAAGGGTCGTCGACTACCAAGCTCCGTCCGAGGAGCGGAAGGCGCGCCATGGCACGACCGTAACTCTGCGCAATCTGAAGTTGAAGCGAACGCCCAATTCGAAAAGATTTGCCGAGTCGATCGCTCAACGATTTCTTCTGGCGCAAACAGCACATAGATTTGAAGTTATGGTCAATAGGGAATCTCTTTCAGACGAGAATGAACTGGCTGGCATCCAGTTTGATTTTCCAAGAGAGTATTCCAAGTCAGAGCGCCCAGATGGTCTGCGAATTGAAGAGGGATTTGGGATTGAGCGACTGGGATCGAATGAAATCCGCTGGCGAATCCGATTTACAAAGGATCCCATTAATTCGGACGAGCTTCGAGGCATCTCCGTATTCTGTGGAGTCAAGCTGACCCAGACTCCATTCTTTTTTGGTCTGTCAGGAGGATTGCCGGGCCAGCATGGTCAACAATACATCTCGGGCGTAGTCAAGGCAGATTATCTGGATCAGTTCGCTGAAGATCTGATCACTACGGAGAGGCAGCGAATCAATTGGGAGCATGATCAGGCTCAATTACTCAGGACATGGGGTCAGGAGAGGATTCGTGACTTGTTGAGACTGTGGAAGGAGCGCCGTTCGGATCATCGGGTAAAGCAGGTGATGGACAGAATGAGTAGCCTCGGTAAACGGCTTGACCGACTGCCTGGCCATGAACGCCGTGTTGTGGAGCTGGCCCTCAGGAAAATTGCGTCCATTGAAACCCTGGCCGATAGTCAGTATAAGGACCTCGCTGGCGCTATACTAACAGCTTGGGAAGGTGGACGGCTACAGGAGCTAATTATCCATGTTGCCGATGTAAATGCAATGGACGAGGTATCGTTGTTGAATTTGCTGATCGAGACTCAAGTCCTAAATGCCTTGCATGTAGCGGAGGCGGTAAAGGCGAAGCTGGGCATTATTGAGGGACTTCGCCGAAGAATTGGAGAGAAAGAGCTTGAGACCAGGGTGCGCGACTACATAGCGGGAAATCCGTGGCTGCTTTCACCAGAATGGGAGACATTCAAGAAAGAGACTACTCTCGGTCGCTTGATGGATGAGGTTGCACCGAAGGTTGGACTGGGAAAAGATGAAGCCCGGCGCAAGCGTGTGGACCTAATAATGTCCTCAGGCGATCAGCTACTAATCGTAGAGTTCATGCGGCCGGGCTTAACAGTGGATTATGATCATCTTTCCCGCTTTCAGTATTATGTTGATCGGATTGGGAGCGCTATTGAGGGCGAAACAGCATCAAGGTTTGCGAGAGTTTCGGGATTGATAGTAGCCGACGTGATCAATCGAAGAGGCGAAAATCGCAGACTGCTTAAACGCATGGCAAGTGCGAATATGCGTGCCTTGAGTTGGGATGGACTACTCAGACATGCAGAAGACCAATGGCGTGAGTTCATGCATGTCCTGGCTGATCGGTCGCCCGACGATGGATGCCTGCAGCACATAGCTTCAGCTGGCCGGAATGGGTGAGCCTTCTGACACTCTACGGATTAATTGACTATTCGGCATGGAGCTTTATCGGAGTTGGATCCCACAGTCCCACGCTGGCTGTGCGGCGTACGGAAGTCTCCGGCAGGATTTTGTATCGGCGCGTTAGGTAGAAGCAGGCCACCCCCGACTGCTCCAGCAGCGGAAAACTGATGCTGTATTCGCTCACGGCCACTACGCGCGGTGGAGCGGCTGATTTCACACGGGATCCGTCAATTCGAGGAACGTATCTCCGCCTAAATCGTGCACTCAGGTAAGAAAACACAGGCAAAGCAGGATGCGCGGATTCCAACTGTTTCTTAGCTCCATGGTCGCAATCGCGATGGGCATCGGCCTGGCTCAGCCCTCGGGTGCCCAGGCCGGACTGGATATCGGGGTGGACTACGCCGCCTTCGCCTACAGCCCGTCAGAATCCCTGGTGGAAATCTATCTCGGCATCGGGGCCGCTTCGCTGGACTACGCAGCAGCCGATAGTGGCTACCAAGCCACGGTCCCCATGGAGTTCGGCCTCTGGCATGCCTCCGATGCCACCTTGGAATCCACGCCCGAAGCGGCCGTTTGGACGCAGTCCTATGCGATGGACTTTGATGTGCCCGATACCAGTGCACTGGCGGCAGGGCAGGTGTTTGTCCGCCAGGTGCGGGTGGCCGTGCCGCCTGGAGAATATGAGCTGAGAGTGGCCGTTGCCGCCGGCGGTGATGCGCCGCTGAGTGCAGCACGGGACTTGATCGTGCCTGACTTCGCAGTACCGGATGCGTGCGCGTTCTCTGATGTGACGCTCGCCTCACAGATCAGGCAGTCTGACGATCGCGAAGATGCCTTCTACAAGAATGGTCTGTTTATCCTGCCCAATGCTAGGGAGCTTTACGGGGAAGGGGCCTCAATGCTTTTCTATTATGCCGAAGCCTACAATACCGATTGTGCCGCGACCGCCGCGGACGAATACACGCTGCTGACCTATGTGGCGGAAGCCAATCGCCCGGCACCTATCGCCGGCATGCAGAAGCGTACCGTGCGCAAGGTCAAATCAACTGATGTGCTGATAGGCACCTTCCAGTTGAATGAGCTGGTCTCCGGCACCTACTTCCTGCGGTTTGCCATCCTGAATGCGGAGAATGAATCGGTCGTAGAGCAGAGCCGGAAGTTCTTCGTATACAATCCGAGCATTTCCGGGATTGCCGCAGAAGACGAGGCGACCGTCTCTTTTGAATCAAGCGGCTATGCCACAATGCCGGAAGAAGAGGTTGAGACAGCCTTGGGCCATGTTCGTACCATTGCTACCGAACAGGAGGATCGACGCATAAGGCGCTCCACGGATCTGGATGAAAAGCGCCGATTCCTGATGGAGTTCTGGCAGGTTCGGGACCCGTCCCCAGGTACCGCAGTCAATGAATTCAGGGACGGATTCTACAGCCGCCTCATGTATGCGAACGAACGGTATTCAATCCGCAGCCGTGAAGGGTGGGACACCGACCGTGGTCAGGTGCTGATCAAGTACGGAGTGCCCAGCAGTATTGAACCCCATTTGTATGAACGTGGACTCAAGCCGTATGAAATCTGGCAATACAACAGTATCCCCGGTGAAGGACAGGCTCAATTTGTATTCGCCGACCTGGATGGCTTTGGAGATTTTGAGCTGATCCACTCCACCGTGGCCGGCGAACGCAAGATGGCAAATTGGCTCAGTGAACTAGGCAGCATCTATTGAGCGTGAAAGCGGTCACCATAGACACCCTGGCCCCCCATATCGGCCAGCGCGTTACAATTCGCGGATGGATTCACAACAGGCGCGCGGCCAAGGGGCTGGTCTTCCTGGTGGTCCGTGATGGAACCGGACTGGTTCAGTGCGTAGTCAATCAAAAGGATGCCGAGCCCGACACCTGGCTTACCGCTGAATCGCTCACCCAGGAAAGTGCGGTAGCCATTGCGGGTGAAGTGGTTGCTGATGCGCGGCAGGTCGGGGGCGTGGAAATGCAGGTCACCCGACTGGAGCTGATTCACAAGGCGGTAGACTATCCGATCACGCCCAAGGCGCACGGCGTGGAATTCCTGATGGAACGGCGACACCTGTGGCTGCGCAGCCGACACCAGTGGGCCATCATGCGGATACGGAACCGGATCATCATGTCAATCCACCACTTTTTTCAGGAGCAGGGCTTCCTCCAGATGGACGCACCAATTCTGACCGAAAACGCAGTGGAAGGCACCAGCACCCTGTTCGGCATTGATTATTTCGGCCAACCCGCGTACCTCACGCAAAGCGGCCAGCTCCATGGCGAAGTCATGGCTATGGCCTTCAACAAGATCTACACCTTCGGACCGACATTCCGGGCGGAAAAGTCCAAGACCCGGCGGCACCTCACGGAGTTCTGGATGATCGAGCCCGAAATGGCCTTCTATGATCTGGATATGAACATGGAGCTGGCGGAAGACCTGCTGTGCCGGATTGCCCAGGACGCTCTCAAGGACTCTTCGGTGGAGCTGGAGGTGCTTGGCCGCAAGGTCAGCGCACTTCAATCGGTCCGCAAGCCGTTTGTCAGAATCAGCTATACCGACGCTGTGGACCTGCTCAATAGCGACAAAACCGCGGACCTGCTCAGCACCCACGAGTCCACGCTGCGCACGGAACAGATTGAACTGGAAAAGGAACGCGCCCACAACAGCTCAGTCTACGGGCAGGCCAAGAAATGGAAAAAACGCCGTCTGGATGCGCGCGCCATTGAGATCAATGCCAGACTGGATGAAATCACCGAGGTGCTCCGCAATATTCCCGTATGGCGCAGCTCGGCACGGTCGTTCGAATGGGGAGGGGACTTTGGCGGTAGCGATGAAACACTGCTGAGCTGGCATTTTGATCGTCCGGTGATCGTGCACCGATATCCGGCCGCAGTGAAAGCCTTCTACATGAAAAGAGATCCAGAAGACGACCGCCTCGCCTTGGGGATGGATGTACTGGCCCCGGAAGGATTCGGTGAAATCATTGGCGGCGGCCAGCGTGCGGATGACTTAGCATTCCTGGAAGCACAAATCGAAAAACACCAGCTCCCGCGCGAAGCGTTTGAGTGGTATCTGGATCTGCGCCGCTACGGCAGCGTGCCCCACAGCGGATTTGGACTGGGGCTGGAGCGCACCGTTTCCTGGATCTGCGGGCTCGACCATGTGCGCGAAACCATTCCCTTCCCAAGGATGCTGGGGCGATTGTCACCGTAGCAAATGGCCGTTGAGGTATACCCCCAGGTGCCGCTGGTACACGAGGAGCTGGAGCCCGGCGTGATGCTGGATCGCGCTGGTAACCTGCTTGCCGCCATGCAGCGGCGGCGCTCCGTTCGCGAATTCAGCGACCAGCCGGTACCGCGCGAACTGATTGAACATGCCATTGCAACGGCCGGGACCGCGCCCAGCGGCGCGCACCGTGAGCCGTGGCACTTTGTGGCCATCAGCAGGGCGGAGCTGAAGTCCGAGATCCGCAAAGCAGCCGAAGCGGAAGAAAAGGAAAGTTATACGCGGCGAATGCCGGAAGCCTGGCTGAAGGCGATTGCGCCGCTGGGCACGGACTGGCGCAAGCCGTTTCTGGAGATTGCTCCCTGGCTGGTGGTTTGCTTTGCCAAGAACACGGGGGATGACAGGCTGAAGAACTACTATGTCCAGGAGAGCTGCGGCATCGCCTGCGGCTTTTTTATTGCGGCGGTGCATCACATGGGGCTTGTGACGCTGACCCACACGCCCAGTCCCATGGGGTTTCTGCAGCGGATCCTGGGTCGTCCGCGCAATGAGCGCGCCTATATGTTGTTTCCGGTAGGGTATCCTGCACCAGGCGCTACCGTTCCCGTGCTGGAACGAAAGCCGCTTGAGGCACTGGTCAGTTGGCACGAGTAGGGCGCAGTGCGTCGGACCTGGCCGCCAGGTCCGTGATTACGAAGCCTTGGATCAGTCGGCATTCCTGCCGCCGGGTGCCATCAAGCTATCGGGTGCCGGTCGTAATGCGGCAAATCTGCAGCCGCGCAACTTGAGACTGAGGTCGGTACCCGCTGGGCCAGCTATTCGGGGTACTCGCCAGTAACCGTGGCCAGAGCCGCAAACCGGGTGATCAGATGAAAGTCCGGGCAGGGGAATGAAGGTTCGGCATCAGTAGCCTCCGGTCTCAGTGGCGGTTATGGCATACGCGATCACGACGGGTGCCCCGTCTTCTTCGCCCACGCCGACTGCGCGGTCACCCGCAATGGTCTGCAGCCGGATACTTAAGGGCAGAGTGGTGGTTGCCACGGTGCGGCCTTCAGGATCGACCACGATCCAGTCGGCATCTGTGCTGTCCTGAAGTGTGCTCAGCTGCAGCCACATACGCCCCGCATTATCAATGATCAGTGCCTGGTAAGCGGGTTTTGTCTCCGGAAGATGTTTGCGCAGCTCCACCTGCATGTTGGCCCTGCGGTCTTCAATCGCTCCTCTTCTCTCTTCTGCGGTGATCGGCACCGGATCGTGCGGAACCGTTATCGTACGATGTGCAGGGTCACCAACCTTGCCGATACCGACCGCAATCGCCTCATTGGTGCCGTAGTACAGGAGGTGTTCTCGGCTCAGCACGAAAAAAGCATCCCGCCCGAAGGACACAACAGACATGCTGATTACGCCGCTTGCGTTGCCCGCGTAAACGACTTTTCGGTCCGGCAGCTCGTACAGGGTGTCAGCCAGCACCGCGCCGTTCCGATCAAGGAGTTTGATGCCTTTGCGCTCAGGTCCGGACATGTCCGTCAAGAACGGGATGGCCGAATTATCGTAGCTGACGATGATCCCTTCAGGCGTTACGCCAACCAGGTCAGCCACCGTTTGAAAACTGCTGAGGTCTTCCCCAAAGCTGGCAGCATTTGAAATGTCAATGGTTTCCAGAGCCACATGGTCACCCGGGGAGAACACGGTTATCCGGTCCGAGTTTGTGTCCATTGCATACAAGGTGTCCTGTGTACCCAAATACAACTCAGGACTGTCGGAGAATTCGCCCGGTCCCTGACCGCTGCGACCGATGGTTCCCAAGCGCTCACCACTACCCGAGTACAGCCGGATGCTATGGGTCTGTCGATCGGTAATGTACAGTTGGCCTCTGGAGTCCTGGGCCACCTGAATGTTGCTGCCAAACAACACCGTGTCACCCGCAGCTTCATCGCCGATACGGAAGGCTTCCGTCAATATGTATTCAACCGAAGGAACCGGCAATAACGGATCTGACTGCTGAGGCGATCCGCAGCCGCCGAGTACCAGCATCAGCACCGCAGCGCATAATAGATCGGGTGAGCCACGCCGGGTACGCCGTACATGGGTTCTCATGAGCTTTAATGAATGATTTCGGGCCCTCTAACTGATGAATCCATCCCGGAGTGCCGCGGCCGTGCTCATCCGGCACACCGCCCTGCAGCCGCAATTCCAATGGACGGGCAGCTGCGACATCGATCTGTTGATGAAACCGGCAGGCACGCGGCCTCAGTTTGAAACGCACCATAGAAGGGCTGCTACGGGCACCAGGACATGGCCCCCCGCCCGGAAGAGATCAAGCTTGGGTGGCGTTCGCTGCTTTGACAATTCCGGCTGGCCTGCGCGTGCAGATTCGGGAATTTTGACGGTCGCGTGGCCACTCCGACCCCCAATGGGTCCCGGTTCAAAGATTGTCGGCAGAATTAGCCATTTAGCCGCTCACCGAGTGCCGGCCATCTTTTGTCCCGGCAGGCGCATCACTTGTCAGCCGAGGCCAATTCGGACAGCAGGGCATCGAATTTGCTGACATGAGTGGACCAGTCAAGGCGCTCCACAATGCTGCGCAGGGTGGGGGTCGGCAACGGACGCTCCTCCTTTTGCAGGATGGACTTCAGGATGGTGAAGAGCTCTTTTTCGTCCTGGTACAGGATCGGCGCGTGCAACAGCGGCCTGTGCAGGCTTGACGGGATGAGTTCAGGATAGCTCAGGTGGTCAGGCAGTAGCGGATGGCACCCGCAATAGATGGCCTCCATCATGGCAATGCCGAAGAATTCGTGGATCGCAGTGGACACCACGATATCGGCCCGGTGAAGCAGCTGACTGTATTCCGCAAAATCCTCCGCGTACCCGTAATGAAGAATCCGCTCGGCGTACCGCTCAAAGGTCTCGTCAAACTGGCTGTGCTGTTTCTCAAAGTGTTTCCCGGCTAGGATAAGCCGGAACTTGCAGCCAGTATCATCGAGGCGGTTGATCAGCTTAAAGAATGCGTCAGGGTTCTTGTCGTACTGCCAGCGCTGGTTCCACAGGATTACCGGCGGAAGGCCGGAATCCTCTTTGCCGGTCGAAAATTGAGCGTGTGAGGTAAGATCAAGGCCCACATGCAGGACACTGCTCTTGGCGCGGATCTCGGCGATGGTGTGCAGGTGCGTGTAATCCGGGTACACGCTCAGCAGCCCCGGCAGCGCCCGCATGAACTCGTCATAGTGAAACTGCGAGTTGAACACCACGCGGTCCGCCGCCAGGCAGGACAGATAATTGATGTGCGCGTAGGACAGATCCCGCTTTTCCTCCTCCGGGAGGGGATAGGTCAGCTGATTGTCGTGCAGGTAGTACAAAAGCGGCACGCCGGGCAGCTCACGCCGCGCAAGGGCCAGGAAGGCCGGCACATTGACCATACTGGAAGCAAGCACCACATCCGGCGTAAATCCGGATTCAACCAGCTGCCGGGTCTTGCGGGCCAGCGTATGGGCACCACCGTGCAGTCGCCACTTCCAGAAACGGGCGGCCATAGTAACGAGCCTGATGTCGTGGCGGCTGTTTTCTGTCAGACCCTTGAAGAAATTTCGGTGCGAGCCGCCGTACCACGGCTCCAGTGCCAGTACATTCATTCAAACAGCAGGAATCGGCCGCCTCCGGCCAGATTCAACGTCCCATTCAGCGGGTCCATCCAGTGCTCCCAATCGTTTGCAGGCAAATATAGGATGTTGCGACCAGTTCATCAGCGTACCTTTGATGCATCCGACTTAGAACTGACCGCGTGCGGTTCATAGGGCGGACTTGAACAATTGACCGGGCAGGTGTTTCAGGCCAACACTTAGGTGCAAAATGGAATTCAGCCGCTATTTCCGGAATGCAGTCACACATTCTCTCCGGTGTCGGAGCACTGCTCGGCGCTCTCGTTTGTCCCTTAGTGCCGGGTCCCGGCAGGGCCCTAAACAGAAACACTCTTGATGGCTAATCCCAAGACAACGCTTACGCAACTTCGGGTAGGCCATTTTCGGTGCTTCAACACGGAGCAGTCAGCTCGGCTGGCACCGTTGACATTGCTGGTTGGGGACAACAGCACCGGCAAGACTTCCTTTCTGGCCCTGATTCGGGCCCTGTGGGACTTGAAGGTTCGCCAAGTAGTGCCCAATTTCAAAGAGCCCCCCTACGACCTGGGCAGTTTTGACGAAATCGTACACTTCAGGGGTGGCCGTGGTGGACGGGCTGAGAGTTTTGAGGCCTATCTGGCTTCCAGCGATGGTGTTGGGTATCGCGCGCAGTTTCGACAGCAGGGTACGGTGCCCATGCCGGTCCTGATCGAATATAAGCACGCTGATGCCTGGGTTAGGATATTCCATGACGCAGGCCTGCGCAAACACACATTTGAGCTCGGTACAGCCCGCGGGACTTGGAGGCTGGACCCAACAAGTGTTGAAGGCACACGCTGGCCCTTTGAGAGCGGCCGCGATGTTCGACTGCACATGGTGAACCTGACCGCGCTATTGCTCGGCCAGGAGATTACCGGAAAAATCCCGATTCATCCCCTCGGTGACGCTCCGGCCTATGACTCGTCTGCGGCGGCGCAGATTCGACCGCTGCTGGATGTGTTGCGGTCTCGTGCCTGCCGTCCGTATGCGAGTGCTCCGATCCGTTCCAAACCTCGCCGCACCTACGACCCTTCGACTTCTGACAGGGATCCAGAGGGCGACTATGTGCCGATATTTCTGGCGGAGCTCTACAGCCGCGACAAGGATAGATGGGAGAAGCTCAAAGGGAAGATTGAGCAATTCGGAAAGGAGGCGGGATTGTTTGATGAAATTGTAATCCGGCGATTGGGAGGACCCTTTCAGGTCTGGATCCGAAAAGGGGGACGCAGGCTGAAGGGTCCCCTGCGCAACCTGATCGATATGGGGTACGGCGTCAGCCAGATTCTGCCGATCGTTGCGGAGATCAATCGCGAAGACTGCCCTGACCTGTTCCTGCTCCAGCAGCCGGAGGCTAACCTGCACCCAAGCGTGCATGCAGCGTTGGGAAGTTTCTTCTGCCGTGCTGTTGCCGAGGGTAACCGTCAGTTCATTATTGAAACACACAGTGACCGTCTGATGGACCGAATCAGGATGGATGTTCGCGATGACGGTACGGGAATAACGCCTGAGGATGTCTCAATTCTATTCTTTGAGCGGGACGAATCGGAGGTCAGGATCCATTCGCTGGGTGTGGATACGCAGGGCAACATCCTGAATGCGCCCCGGAATTACCGGGCGTTCTTTATGCAGGAAACCCGACGCTCTCTGGGTCTTTGACGAACATGCGGAATCCCTGGCACGACTTGGGTCGGCAAACTCCCGGATCCCTATCGCACCAAAGCCGGTGGGGAGTTGGAATGGCCCAAGGGGGAGGCTTTCCGACGAGCTCAATCAACAGGCAGCGGCTGATCAGAATCGGGGTCACCGCGCCCGCCTTTCAGGCAGACTTTGTCAGCGGAAAATGTATATTCCAACGTCGCGGGCCACCGATTCCGACTGATGCGTGATGCTCCCTCCGATAAGGCGCTCATGGATGCTATGCGCGTTGCTAATCAGTACCTGGCGTATGGTCCGCGGTCGGCCTCGGATGTGCGCAGCCGCCTCAGAAAAGCGGGCATCCCGGACGCACTGGCCCAGGCCATCGTTGAACGCCTCTCCAGTTCCGGCGTGCTCAATGACGAGTCCTACGCCATGGAATACGTAAAGACGCGCGTCCGGCACAAACGATACGGCCCGCAGCGCCTGCAGGCAGAGCTGCGCCGACATGGGATCGATGACCAGCTGATCCGAAAGGCCTTGGCGCAGATTACACCTGAGGTGGTAACCCGCGGAGCGAACGAACTGGCCGCTCATTTCTGGCCCCGGACACAGGGGACCATTTCGGTCCGGCGCAGGAAAGTGCGGGACTATCTGCTGAGGCGCGGGTACTCGCCGAGTCAGGCCATGGCCGCCATCCGGCCACTGCGCTGATGAGATTTTTTCATATTCGGGGCAGGCGTGACCCTATGGGGTTGCGTTTTGGTGAGATTATTCGGATTTTATCTGAGGAAATTACCGGCTAAACACATGTCGTACCATCCTGATTATGATTCCGGCTCTCACGATTCCGGCCCCAAGTACCGGGACGAGGTGTTCTCAAAGCGGGTGCCGGCCGGCCGCCGGACCTACTATTTTGACGTGAAGACGACGCGGTCCGGCCAGGACTACTTCATTGTGATCACCGAGAGCAAACGGGTCGGCGAACACCGCTACGAAAAGCACAAAATCTTCCTCTACAAGGAGGATTTCGCCAAATTCGTCCGCGGACTCCATGAGGCTGTTGACCATATCCGGTCGGAATGTCTGCCGGATTTTGAATTCAACGGATACCCTGAAGTGGAATTTCCGGAGTAGGGGACCCGCAGAAGCGGGCCAGCTAGCCCGCCAATCGGCGGCATGATTCCACTGATCACCCCGCGCCGGTGGGCGCGCAAACCGCACGAGCTGCATCCGGAAATCCTTGCCGCCGCCGGACAGATCGTCCTGGATGTGGCCCAGCGCGGCGACGCAGCCGTAATGGACCATACCCTCCGGTACGATGGCGTGGAATCGGTCTCGCTGCAGGTGCCCTCCACAGCGCTCCAATCGGCATTTGATGCTGCCGACCCGGAGCTGCTGAGGATCATAGCGGACGCGGCCGACAATATCCGGCGGTTTCACACCCACCAGAAATCTTCAACTTGGTACATCGACGAGGGTGACGGGGTCCGGCTGGGTCAGCGGGTTATTCCCGCGGAGCGGGCAGGCCTGTACGCGCCCGGAGGTGCGGCCGCCTATCCGTCCAGCGTGCTGATGACGGCCATCCCCGCCCAGGTGGCTGGCGTAAAGCAGATATTTCTAGCCAGCCCGCCTCAAAATGGCGGCCTCCCGCATCCGGTCGTATTGGCGACAGCCCGGTTCCTGGGCCTAACTCAGGTCTATGCCATCGGCGGCGCGCAGGCAGTGGCGGCCTTTGCCTTCGGCACCGAGTCGGTACGGAAGGTTGATGTGATCGCCGGCCCGGGTAACGCCTACGTTACCGCAGCCAAGAAAATCGTGTACGGCCAGGTGGGGATCGACAGTCTGGCGGGTCCGAGTGAAGTGGTCATTCTGGCGGATGATTCGGCCAATGCCGTATGGATTGCGCACGACCTTTGTGCGCAGGCGGAACACGATGTGCTCGCGTCGGCCGTCCTGGTGACCTCCAGTCGCGCATTGGCCGCCGAGGTCTGTGAGCAGGTACTGGACCTGGTGCAGACGCTGCCGCGGGCTGCCATACTCAACCGGTCGCTCAGAGAACACGGAGCCTGCATCGTGACCGGATCCCTGGAGGAGTCAATCCAAATGGTCAACCGGATCGCGCCAGAGCACTTGGAGCTGATGGTCCAGGATCCCTGGTCGGTGCTGGAGCACATTGATCATGCGGGCGCGGTCTTTGTCGGCGGCATGTCGCCGGAATCCGTCGGAGATTACTACGCTGGCCCCAATCATGTGCTGCCCACCAGCGGGACCGCGCGATTTGCCTCAGCCTTGGGTGTAGACGACTTCGTACGCAGACAGAGCGTTATCGGCTACACCCGGAAGCGTCTGGCATCAACGGCTGCGGACATTGCCGCCTTCGCGCGCAGTGAGTCGCTGGAAGCACATGCCCGAAGCGTAGAAGTGCGACTGGAATGTCCGTAAACCGACTGCAGCGTGCCGTGGAGCATGTCCGGCCCGCCGTGCGCCATCAGCATGCCTACCTCGTGGGTGGAGAAAAAGCTCCCGTCCCCATAAAGCTCAACCAGAATGAAAGCCCGCTGGACCTGCCGGAAGACCTGAAGGCGGAAATTCTCCAGGGCTGGGCCTCCATTGCCGCCAACCGGTATCCGGCTGAACAGCCCGCGGACCTGTGCGATGCCATCGCCGAATACGCCGGCTGGGTGCCGGAGGGCATCATGGCAGGCAACGGGTCCAACGAACTGACCTACCTCATCGGCATGGCCTGCGTGGAAGCCGGCACCCGCGTGGTCCTCCCGACACCGATGTTCGCGTTCTATGAGAAAGTCGTCCGACTCTATGGCGGACAGGTGATATCCGCGGAATCAGATGACGAACTGAGATTTGATGCGCAGCGGATCGCGAAGCTGACCCGTCAGCACCAGCCGGCGCTGGTGGTACTGGTTTCGCCAAACAATCCCACCGGGATGGCCATGACTCCGACGGACATTACGGCCGTAGCGGAAGCCGCACCCGGACTGGTGCTGGTGGATGAGGCGTATGTGGAATTTTCAGGTCAGCCCAGCGCTCAGGCACTGCTTTCAGCGTTTCCCCACCTGATCCTGCTGAGAACATTCTCAAAGGCTCTGGGCCTCGCCGGGATCAGACTCGGATACCTCCTGGGGCATCCTGCCCTGATGCGTGAGCTGCTCAAGGCCAGGGTGCCGTTCATGGTGGATCGATTCAGTCAGCATATGGCCCTGACCGTACTCAGGCGACCCCGCCTGCTTCAGGAGCGTATACAGCTGATGAAGTCGGGAACGCGCCATTTGTATCAGACCCTTTGTGAGATGCCGGGATTTAGGGTGCTGCCAACGGAAGCGAACTTTGTGACGTTCCGCCCGCCTCAGGATGCAGGCGTACTTATGCGTGCGCTCCTGGAACAGGGCATCATCGTACGCAATATGAGCGGCTACCGTGAGCTGGATGGGTTTTTGCGCGTAAACTCAGGTACTCCGGAAGAGAACCGGGCCTTCATACAAGCGTTACAAGACGTGCGCGCATAAATTATTGAGGTCAACTCCGGTATGTGGGCACGGCAACATGGAGCTAGTTCAGGTAAAAATTATCGGGCTTTCCATCAGCGCATCCAGCGGAGGTGCCTATGTGATGCTGCTGGGTGAGCCCGATGGCCGATATAGGCTGCCGATCATTATCGGTGGGTACGAAGGGCGGGCCATTGAACTGGGACTCGAACAGATCAAGCCCGCCCGTCCGATAACTCACGACCTCCTCTGCCAATTCCTGGACTCGTTTGAGGTGCAGGTGGTTGATATCGTCATTCACAAACTTCACGAGCGGACGTTCTTTGCCGAAATACGCTATCGCCTCAACGGCAAAGAACACGCCATGGATGCACGGCCCAGTGATGCGATCGCCCTGGCGGTGCGAACAAATGCGAACATTTTCGTTTCGGCTTCCGTCTTGGAGGAAGCTGGCATTGTGGCTGATCTGGACGGGGAAGACAGCGGCGGGTCAGACGAAAACCTGTCGCCGGTGGAACGCATGGAACGGCGGCTCAATAAAGCGATCGCGGTGGAGAATTATGAGGAGGCGGCCCGCTTGCGCGACGCGCTGAAAGAACTGAAGGGTGATCAGGTCTAGACCGCTGACAGCCCCTCGTGCGGGTACGCTGCTTATCCCGTACAGTGGTATAAAGGGCATCTCCAGTCTGTACGCAACGTACTGCGACGACTATCACCAGTTGGGCGCGTTTTTCGGCGGTGACTGGCGCAGCACGGACAGTTACCGGGAGGTAGCCGATCGGCTGGATGCGAATCCCATTCCGCGCGAACGGCTCGCCGATGTGCTGATCCGCCAGAACGCACGCTGGGACAACGCGTCCCCGGTCCATCAGCTGAAGGATCCGCGAGCGCTCACCATCGTGACCGGACAGCAGGTCGGGCTGTTCGGCGGCCCGCTGTACACACTCTACAAAGCCATCACCGCGGTCAAACTGGCGCGACATCTGTCCGACCGGCTGCAGCGGCCCATCGTCCCTGTGTTCTGGCTGGAGGGCGGCGATCACGATATTGAGGAAGTCAGCAGCGTCTGCCTGCGAAGCACCGGTGACTGCGCGCGCATTCATTACCGGGGCCAGCAGCGGCCCGCCAACGGCAATCTGGGCAGCGTGGGTTCGATGGTCTTTACCGAAGATATGACGCGCGTGCGGCAGGAAGTCCGCAGCTGCCTGCCCGCATCCGCGTTCAGGGATGAGGTGCTGGAACACTACTACGCGGCCTACCGGCCGGGTGTCACCTTTACCGATGCCTTCGCCCGCACCCTCAGCATGTTGCTGGGCGACTGTCAGATCGTGCTGATGGATCCCGAAGACTGTGACCTCAAGGAGCTCGCAGCCCCGATCATGCGCCGCGAAATCACCGACCACGCCCATACATTCAGTGAGCTGGCCGCCACCACCGCGGAACTGCAGGACCGGTTTCATGCTCAGGTCAATGTGCGTCCGTTCAATCTGTTTGTGCTCAGCGACCACGGACGGGAAGCCGTCCAGTCCGATGGCGAACAGTTCAGACTTCAGCAGTCCGGCCGGACTGTTACCCTGGCGGAACTGCTTGATCTGGCCCCCTGCCTGCTGAGCCCGAATGTCGTGATGCGGCCGCTGGTGCAGGACTATCTGCTGCCTACGCTCAGCTATGTGGCCGGACCCGGCGAAATTGCCTACTTCGCGCAGTTCAAGTCCCTGTATGACTGGGCGGGGCTGCCGATGCCGGTGGTGTTTCCACGCTCTTCGCTCACGCTGGTGGAGTCCCGCACGCGCCGGGTCATGGAGCAGTACGGACTGGACCTTCCGGGCATGACCGAGGAGGTCAGCGTCCTTATGCGCAGGATCGTCCTGAGCGGCACACCGCTGGAAGATGCCTTTGCCCGGGCCGGTGATTCACTGGCCGCCTGTGCCGGAGCGCTCAAAGACGAAGTGTCCCGCGTTGAGCACACGCTCGGCCGATCCGCCGAGGCCACCCTTCGTCAGTGGCAGAAAGAACTCGCCAAACTGCAGAAGCGTGTGGAACGTGCCGAAAAGAATCGTCACGAGCAGCTGCAGAACCAGCTCACCCGGTGCCGGCACGCGCTGTATCCGCAGGGACAACTGCAGGAGCGCACCCTATCGGTGCTCAGCTACCTGGCCCGATACGGGGATGGTATTCTGCGGACGATCTACGAAGGCATGGACATCGGAAGCACCGGGCACCATCAGGTCCTGCCCATCTGAGCCGGCGACCTACGGGCTGAGTACGCGCAGCGAGTCAAGCGCCGCCACCAGCGCGGCGGCGGTATCCGGCTCGATTGCGTAGAGGTTGTTCTGCTCGGCCGGATCCGTGCTGAGGTTGTAAAGCTGTCGGGGCGGGCCGGCCTCCGACGTGTCCGCACGCGTAAAGCCGCCGGAGCCCTTGCCATCAATGAGCTTCCAGGAGCCCCGACGGATGGCGAGCATGCCGTTAATGGACTGGTGAACGGCCTCCTGGCGCAGATGCCCCGGGGGATGCCCCGTCAATACGGAAAGAAAGCTGAAGCTGTCTGAGGTCCGATCTGCCGCCCCCACCAGGTCCGCAAAGGTGGCCAGAAAATCCGTATGCACCGTCAGCTGATCAGTCACCCCGCCCGCCGGTGTCCGGTCAGGCCAGCGGACAATGAACGGAACGCGGTGGCCGCCCTCATGGATGTCCGCCTTCATGCCGCGCCAGCGATGATTGGCCAGATGCTCAAAGCGCTCCTTGAACGGGTCCGGCCAGTAGGCACCGTTATCGCTGGTCATAATCAGGATCGTATTGTCCGCTTCGCCGGTCTCGTCCAGGATTTCCATGATCGCACCCAGGGTGGCATCCACCTGTACCGTAAAGTCACCGTACTCGCCGGCACGGCTGGAGGAAAGGTACTCTTCGGTAGGCAGCCATGGGGTGTGCGGGGCCGCGAGGGCCAGATACAGGAAAAACGGCGTGCGACTCCGTGACCTTGTCCGAATATACTCCACCGATCGGGTCGTAAGGTCAGGCAGCACATCGGTGTGATCAAAATTCGGTGCGATGGCCCCGGACCGCCAGAATGCCCCCGTACAGCAGCCGACGGGATTCTCCGCGTGCAGCGTGGGTGCGGCAGTCACCGATTCGTTTTCCACCCAGACATAGGGGGCCATGTCCAAGGACGCGGGGATACCATAGAAGTAATCAAATCCCATGGCGCGCGGACCCGGTGTCAGCGGGTTCGCATAATTGACAGGCTCCTCGGTGCCCAACCCTAAATGCCACTTACCAATGGCCGCTGTATGGTACCCGGCCGCCCCCAGCACATCGGCCACCGTCGTGATGGCGGTATCCGCAATCAGCGGCGAGTAACCGTTGGTGACACCTGAGGCCAACTCGGGCAGCCGGAAGGCATACCGGCCGGTCAGCAGTGCATAGCGGGTCGGCGTGCACACCGCAGATGGGGAATGGGCATTGGTAAACCGGATCCCCTCATTAGCCAGGCGGTCCATGTATACCGTAGGGATCCTGGATTCCGCATTGTAGGCACCCGGGTCCCCATAGCCCATGTCATCGGCGAGAATGAGGATGACGTTGGGATGGACAGACGACTGCGCGCAACCCGCCAGGCAAAGCACCAGACACCAGACAGTTCGGCTCATCAGACAGGCATCAGAGAAACTCAAGGGCCAACAGCCGCTGCTCCAGCCGCCGCAGATCAGACTTGGTGAGGTTGCTCAAGGGGGCCCGAACCGGGCCCAGGTCCACCCCGAAAAAACTCATGCAGGCCTTGGTAGAGGCAATATCGCCAGCCTCCGCCAGCGCCCGACCCAGACCGGCAATTGCCGTGGAATGCTCACTGGCACGGGCGAGCCGGCCCGCACGGTAGGCCAGCTCCATCTTCCGGTAGCGGGAGGCGGCAAAATTGTACGTGCTGCCAATGGCGAGCCGGCAGCCGGTCGCCATGGCCCCCAAAAGCAGCTCATCCACCCCGAAATACACCTCAAACTGACCCTCATTAAGCTTGACGCACTGCTCAAAACCGAACATGCGGCTGGCGGCGTACTTGATCCCGCGCAGGTTGGGGATACTGTCGGTCCCGCGCAGCAGAAAGCTGGACGGATTGAAGCGAACGCTGGTCAGTCGGGGCAGATGGTAATAATAGAAGGGGACCTCCGGGGCCCGCTTCGCCACCTCTGCACAACACGTAATCAGGCTTTCCGTCGATGGCGGCTTGAAAAAACTCGGCGCATACATGGCAATACCCGCCGCGCCCAGCGAGGCTGCATGCTCGGCCATATTGCCCGCTTCACGGAGACAGTTGTGACCGATATGCACCATGATCCTGCCGCGGAACGCGTCCTCAGCCGCCCAGCGTTCAGCCAGGGCCATACGCTCTTTGGTGGTCAGCGAGGGTGCTTCGCCGGTGGCACCGCCTACAAAGATCCCGGATATGTCCTGAGTCTCCAGATGGCGGGCCTGGTCACCGACTACATCGAGATTCAGGCTGCCATCACGCATCATCGGCGTGTGCACCGCGGCAATGAAGGTCATGCGGCTGTTGCGTTCGGCCATGTCAATGCTCGGTAAGCCGGGACCGATCAGGTGATTATGGCGAATATTATAGATACGCAGTTTGTATGTTCCAATCGGAGCCAACCGACTGCGCACGCTGGATTCATACGCACTTGTTCCGGAACGTGTCCGGGACGCACCACCCGGTTTCCGGCAGCGCCTGCGGTTTTTGGGCCCCGGATTCATACTGTCGGCATCCATTGTGGGCAGTGGAGAGCTGATTGCCACCACCCGCCTGGGAGCCGAAGCCGGTTGGGTGACGCTCTGGGTGATCCTGGTAAGCTGTCTGGTGAAGGTGGCGGTGCAGCTGGAATTCGGCCGGCATGCCATATACTCCGGCAAAACCACCATGGCCGCGCTGAATGCGCTGCCTGGACCCCGACTCGGAAGGGCCAACTGGTCGGTGTGGCTGTGGCTGCTGCTGATGACGATCAAACTGCTGCAGGTCGGCGGCATAGTCGGCGGCACTGCGCTGGTGCTGGCAATGGTGTTTCCGGGCGCACCGCTCTGGCTGCTGTGCTACAGTACCGCCGTGGTTGTGTCACTGATCATCTTCCGGGGACATTATCAGCCCATCGAAAAAATTGCGCTGGTGCTGATTGCGCTCTTTACCGTGCTGACGATCATCTGCGTGGTTGCGGTACAATCCACCCCGTACGCGATTACCGGAGCAGACCTCATCAGCGGACTGTCGCTGCAGCTTCCGCCCCATACCGTGATCATTGCCATCGGTGCCTTCGGCATCACCGGGGTCGGCGGTGACGAAATCATGGCCTACAACTACTGGCTGCAGGAAAAGGGCTATGCCGCGTTTGCCGGCCGGCGTGATGACTCCCCGGAGTGGGCTGCGCGCGCCAGAGGCTGGATCCGGGTCATGATCCTGGATGCGCTGCTGTCGATGGGTGTCTATACCGTGATGACCGCGGCGTTTTACCTGTTGGGGGCCGCAATCCTGCATGAGCAGGGACTCCTGCCGGAGGGAATGGCACTGGTCGAAACGCTGTCAGTCATGTACACCGAAAGCCTGGGGCCCTGGGCCGGGGCGCTGTTTACGGCGGGTGCGTTCGTTGTGCTGTTTTCAACGCTGTTCGGGGCGCTTGCGTTATGGACGCGAATTTTCGCGGATGCCTTCGCCCAGATCGGGTGGCTGGATTTTCATGACCTCAGGCAGCGCCGCCGGGCCATCGGGCTGATCGCCTGGATCGTTCCGATCATCTGGGCCTCGTTGTTTCTGCTGGTCAAGCTGCCTGCCCGGATGGTGATTATCGGCGGCGTAGCCGGTACCGGCATTCTGCTGATTGTGGTGGTGGCGGTCGTGCACTTCCGGTACGCTGAAGCTCCGGCTGTCCTGCGCGTATCCAGAGGCTACGATATAGCGCTGTGGATGAGCATTACGGTGATTGCGCTGGTCGCGCTATACGGATCGTGGCAGGTTTTTCAGTGATTGCCATCCTTCTCCAGCATCACCTGCATGTGGGGGAACGGGATCTCAATGTCCGCTTTGCGCAGCGCCTCCCGGATCCGCTCGGTATACTCATAGGTGATTTCACACTCACGGCCGGGGTCGATGACATAGACCCAGAGCATCATGTCAATGCTGCTGTCGTTCAGGGAGGTCACAACGACCTCCGGTGCGGAATCTTTGGAAAGCCGTTCGTCGCCGACGGGCAGTTTGAGCACAACGCGGCGGGCCTCCTGGGGGAACTCCTTATAGGCAATTGAGAAGGGGATGTCAATTCGAAGATTACCCCCAACCGAATGATTGCGGACCGGATTATTGGCCATCTGGCGGTTCGGCACGATCACGGTCTCGTGGTTGGGCGTACGCAGGCGCGTCGTACGCAGCGTGATTTCCTTAACCTCGCAATAGATGTCATTGAATATGACCATGTCGCCGATCTTGATGGCACCATCAGCAAGGATGCTGACCCCGGAAATGATGTTTTCCACCGTGTCCCGCGCGGCAATGCCCAGGGCGATGCCGGCCACGCCGATCCCCGTCACCAGGGCTGCGGGGTCAAACCCGACCGACTGCAGGGTGGTAATCCCAATGCCGATCAGCGCCGCGAGACGAAAGCCCTGCAGGGCCAGTTTTTCCAGGCCGGGCCGGATATAGCGGGTACGGCTCAGCACGCGCCTCAACAGATTCAGGACAATCCGATAGAGCAGGTACAGAAACAGCAGCAGCACAAGCGCGATGACGATCTTGGGGGCCACCCGGGCAATCTCATGCACCAGCGCAAAGCCAATCAGCTCAGCGGCGCTGTCGATCTGTCCCGTGTACAGGTAACTGGCGGTCCGTGAGAGCAATTCATCAAGCGGCACATGCGCCAGCCCTTCCACCGATGAATCCGCAGCCGCCGACCCGAAGAGGGAGTCCGCGAACATGGCAGATGCATCCGGCGCAGCCTGCAGCGTGTCGGGGGCGGCCTGCAGTATATCGGGCGCAGCCTGCAGGGTGTTGGGGGCATCCTGGCGCATCACAGCCCGGTATGCCGCTGCGCTGCAAGCAGCGTGTTTTTGAGCAACATCGCAATCGTCATGGGACCCACCCCGCCTGGCACGGGCGTGAGGTGAGCGGCCTTGTGCCGCACCGCTTCAAAGTCCACATCTCCGGCGAGTCGGTAGCCGCGCGTTCGGGACGGATCCTCCACCCTGTTGATCCCAACATCAATGACGGCAGCTCCAGGTTTGACCATGTCCTCGGTCACAAAACAGGCCCGTCCAATGGCCGCTACAACTATGTCGGCCGACCGGGCGAGTGCTTTGAGGTTGCGGGTCCGGCTGTGACAGATGGTAACGGTCGCATCGAGGCCCTTTCTGAGCATCAGATTGGCCAGCGGCTTGCCTACCAGATTGGAGCGGCCAAGTATGACCGTGTGTTGTCCGCAGGTGGGGATGTCGCTGCGCGTCAGCAGTTCAACGATTCCGGCTGGGGTGCACGGCAGGAATCCTGCGCGACCGGTGACCAGCCGTCCGGCATTGATGGTGTTGAGTCCGTCCACATCCTTGTCCGGGTTGACCGCCCCGATAATCCGGTCCGGCCGGATATGGGCCGGCAGCGGCAACTGTACCAGTATTCCATCTACCGATTTGTCCCGTCCCAGCCGCGAGACGGTTTCCAGCAGTTCCGATTCGGGCACATCCGCGCCGAAGGCAAGCGTGTCACCCATAATGCCCGCCTCCTGGCTTGCACGGATCTTGCCGCGCACGTAAGAGGCAGACGCGGGGTTGTCGCCGACCAGTACAACGGCGAGATAGGGCGGGCGATGGCCCTGCGCCGTCCATCGATCCACCTCAGCGCGCACTTCCGTGCGGATCTGACCCGCTATGCCCCGTCCATCTATGAGTTGCGCAGACATTCCATTTCGGATTGGCGGCAGTTGAACGCGTATGGGCAACATTAGTACCAATGTCAGACCTTGGCCGCATGCTTCGAGTCGCCTTAGCCAGTTTGGTACTGATCTGTGCCGCGTCATCGGCTACCGCCCAGATCCTGCGCGGGTTTATCTCCGACCAGGCGACTGGAGAGCCGTTGATGGGGGTCAATGTCGCGCTCATCAGTAACGACGGGAGCCTCTACGGGGCGGCCACAAACCTTGATGGTATCTATCTGGTACCGCGCTTTCCCCCCGGCACCTACAACCTCCGCATCACCTACATTGGATACGTCACGCACCTGGATACGCTCACCTTCGCACCGCAGCAGACGCAGGTGTTGGATCTGGCTATGGAGGAAGCCACATCCCGGCTGGGCGAGCTCGTCGTGGAGGGGGATGCGGATGATGCCATGGCAGACGTTATCGCGGGGCTGGAGCGTATTGAGCCAGCAGCCATTGAGCGGATTCCCGGCCCCGATGTGTCCGGTGATCTGGCCGCCTACATCGCGACGCTGCCCGGCGTGATTCTGGTGGGAGATCAGGGCGGCCAGTTTTACGTCCGCGGCGGGGAGCCCACCCAGAACCTGGTGCTGCTCGATGGCATGCTGATCTATCAGCCCTTCCACATTCTCAGCTATTATTCCGCATTCCCCGCAGAAATCCTCCGCACCGTGGACCTGCATGCCGGCGGCTTTGGCGCACGGTACGGCGGCCGCATTTCTTCGGTTATTGAGGCTTGGAGCCGGCTTGGCAACAACACGGGAGTGGCCGGTTCCGGCTCCGTCTCCCCGTTTGTGGCGGGGGCCCATGCGGAAGGACCGATCACCGCTAACGGCCGGTTTACGTTTCTGGCCTCTGCGCGTCAGTCGCTGGTCGAGCGCCTAGCCGGTCCGGCGATCAATCAATCCATTCCGTTGCAATTCGGGGATCAGTTTGCCAAATTACAGGGGCAGATAAGTCGGAATGCCCGGTTGTCTGTTTCGGGGTTGCACACCTATGATCGCGGCCGGATTGGCTCGGAGATCGCACGCGGTGTACCCACGGAGGTGCGATGGACAAATGATGCGTTGGGTGCCCGCTATCTGTTTCTACCTGGCAATCTGCCGATTCTGGCCGAGTTCATGGCCTCGTATTCGTACCATGCTATGGAGCTGGGCCCATCTGAGGCCCCCCTCCGCGCCTCTACGACGGGTCGCATCAATATGGAGGCAAATCTGGTACACTATTCGCGGCGGGGCGACATGCGCTGGGGCATGTTTGCCCGAACGCTGACGTTGACCAGTGAGCTGGGTGGTCTCTATCAGGAGCTGGATCTGGAAACCGAGTACGTTACCGAAGCGGGCATCTATGTTGCCCCCGAGCTTCAGATAAACAGCGAACTGTCCGTCTCACCAGGTCTGCGGGTTCATCATTTTCCGAGTAAGAGTGCATTATTCTGGGAGCCGCGCTTTAGGGCGGAGTGGGAGAGAGGGCCGGACCGGGTGAGTGTAGCCGCCGGACTGTATCACCAGGAGATCGTCGGGATCAACGACCGCAGGGATGCCGCCAGTGTGTTTACCGCCTGGGCGGCCGTGCCGATCGGCAGCGTGCCGAGAGCCTTCCACGTGCTGGCGGGCTACAACCGGGTGTTTCGGGCAGGCTGGCAGGCCTCGGCGGATGTATACTTCAAACGTATGAAGAATCTCTACATCGCAGAATGGACCGCCCGGCCTCGACTGACTTCCCGGCTTCAGCAGGCCAACGGCAGGGTATACGGACTGGATCTGCGCATGGAATACCGCCGCCCCCGGTTGGGCCTGTTTGCCAATTACGGATTAGCCTCCGTGCAGTATCGGGCGATGCAGCCGGAACTGCTGGATTGGTTCGGCTCGGCCGACTACTCGTTCCGACCGGCCCACGACCGGCGGCACCAGCTCAATCTGACCGCGAGTCTGGAGTACAGGGAATTCATCATCAACGCGCGATGGCAGCTCGGGTCCGGCCGCCCGTTCAATCAGGCTCTCGGGTTTGACGGATTTCTGCTTATGGACGGGTCCAGGGATGTATTTACCGAGCCGGGCGAGCGTCGCGTCATCTACGAACGACCCTTTAACGGCATTCTTCCCACCTATCACCGACTGGACCTGTCCGTAGAGCGGACCATAGTCGCCGGTCCGGCCCACATTGCGGCTCAGATCAGTGTGATCAATCTGTACGATCGCGCCAACATCTTCTATCTGGATGTCTTCACGTTGCAGCGGGCCGATCAGCTGCCGCTGCTGCCTTCGCTGGGGATCAAAGTAGATCTGGGCTGATGCGGGCGTTGTGGGTCTTGGCCGTCTTGTGTCTCGGGGCCTGTGAATCTGGAGTCGTTGCCGTGATCGGGACCGAGCGGGCCTACACGGTGTACGGGTATTTGAGTCCGCGGGCGGATACCCAGGCGGTACGCGTGTTTGCCATTGACGGGACCATCGATGAGATCCGCCCTGATCCGCTGGATGCAAGGGTGGAATCGGTCAGTCTGGACACCGGTCAGCGCCATGCCTGGCGCGATTCGGTGATTCAGTTTGCCGAGAACAACTTCGGGCATGTATTCTGGACCCGCTTTACGCCGGCGTACGGCGAACAACTGCGCCTTTCGCTGACGCGCCCGGATGGACTCGCAGCGACCGTGGACATTGCCATGCCTCCGCTGGCGGAACCGTTGCTGGAGGCTCCTACGGTGAGTCCGGGATATGTTGAGCTGCCGGTTCTGTGGCACCTGGCACCACGCCTCAATAATGTTCGGGTCCGGTACTACACAAATAAGGGCAGGTTTGATTTTGACTACGGCAATGTGCAGCGGGCCAGCCCCGACGGACCGATTGCAGCTGTCCTTCCGCATCAGGACGCGCGCACCATTTTCAGCGAGGTATTCCGCACCGGTGGCGACACCCGGGAGGTCAGGCTGCGGCGCATTGAGCAGTTTGTGCTGGTTTCATCGGCCAACTGGGCACCTCCCGGCAACGTATTTGACCCGGATCTGCTGATTGAGCCCGGGCATTTTTCCAATGTGACGAACGGATTCGGCTTCGTCGGTGCCGGATATGAGGCATCGTTTCTGTATGAGGTGCCCGACAGCATCGCACTGGCCGCAGGCTTCTTTGTTGATTAGTTGCCCGCTATCAGCGCCGTTTCAGCACGATCATCGTAACGTCATCCTTTAATTCACATTCCGCTCTCCAGGCCAGCCCCGCCTGCCGGATCCCCTCAATAATGTCGCTGCTGCGGGTGCGGGCCAGCTCTGCAAGCAGGCACCGCACCCGGTCCGACTGAAACATCTCGCCGGAAGGGCTCATCAGTTCGGTGAGGCCATCACTGACCATCAGCGCGACATCGCCCGGGGCAAGGAATACGGATTGCACCGAATAGGGGAAGCCGGTAAAGCTCCCCGGCGGTGCGCCCTTAACGGCGACTTCCTCCACCTGACCGGATTCCGATCGATAGACCAGCGCGGGCGGCATGCCGCCGCCCGTAAGGTCCAGCCGGCCCTGGTGATAGCGGCCCAGTGTCAGGTGCATATAGGTAGCCCGCAGGTTCAGCCGCTTCAGGATGCGGGACATCTGCCGGATCAGGTCCAGTAGAGAACCCTGCCCGGCAAAGGTGGTAAACAGGGTCTTGGTGGCCACCACCATCATGCCGGCCCGTGTGCCGTGACCGGTGGCATCTCCGATGGCCAGCGTCAGCGATCCGTCGTCGGTCAGATTGAAATCATAGTAGTCCCCGCCTACTTCTGATGCGGACCGCTGGAAGGCGGCAATGTCCAGCTCCGGGTGGTCAGGGAGGGACACCGCCAGCATTTCCCGCTGCGCACGGCTGGCCGTATTCAGTTCTGCGGACTGTCGCTTGAGATCCCGGTGCTGGGCCAGCGTTACCACGGTGGACTCCGGCTGATCCACAAAGGCATCCGGGCCGTATTCGTTATAGCGTCGGATGACCTCAACAATCCAGGGTTCCGAATACCCCGTCACGCTGGCAATCTCGGCAATCCTTTTGCCCTGACTCTTGAGGTAAATGACCTGCCAGTGCGTACGCTCCACGCCGCCTATAGTGCGGCGATAATGGTCAAACACGCCCATAGGGGGCAGATGCGCCGCCAGCGGCAGGCGCTGCGGGGAGCTGGTCAGATCTGACGTACTGCTCATGGAATTATCCGGGAGAGATCACGCCGTTAAACGCCGACCTCTCCCGAATACTTGATCAATTGCGGTGCCGACTGCGTATTCACGCAGCATTAACACCGGCTACGGAGTAATGCTGATGCCGAATACAAGGTACGACCGCTCATGCGTGGGGTTTACGATGTAGCTTACACTGAGCGGTAGGGCAAACGAGTCGGTGACACGCAGCTCTTTGGCAGCTGACAGGCCGAGATTGATCACGGAAGCGGTTGCTACGCCGTAGAAGGCGCTTTCATTGGCGACCAGCCCCAATGTGAGGCCCAGGTCGACCCCCGGAGCGGATACCGGATAGCTGGCCTCCACATAGAGCGAGCCATCCGGATCGTTGTGCACCATCATAAGCCCCGTGAGCGAGATCGGGAAACCGGCAGGTCCGGTAACACCGGCCATCAGCTCAATCCAGTGAGCCCCATCCCCATCACCCTCGTAATTGCTCCAGTCGGCACCCTCGGGGGCGGGGAAGTAGTAGTCGGTCACGCCGAGGGTGACTGAACTCTGATTACCCAGATCAAAGCTATAGGCCGCATACAGGTCGTGCTCGTTGGCCCCGGCCCCGTCCGCACTGACTGAGTAAGAGGCCCATGTGCCGATTTCAAAACCGCCAGCGCTGTACGCCAGGGCCGGCTGGAGGCTCAGCGACTCGCCAAAGTCAATGCCGCGCCAGATATAGCGGCTGACCACATCCGCCCCGAGGGACCACTGGGCCAACGTCCCGAGCGGGGTGCCGAAGGCCAATATCACAATCAGAAAAAGAAAACGTGTCATGGTTCGTAGGTTTTTAAAAGGCTGCCCGCGAGGCCGCACTGCGGGCCGGAAGAGTGGTGTGCGCCGCCGGAATCCCCCAACCGGACCGCGAACTCCGCAGCACCACCCGCAATCTGGAGGTTACGGACAACCGGGCACAAATGGATCATGAATTCATTGTGAACGACAGTTTACGCTCAATCGCGCATTACTAATATATCAAGGCGAAACGTAAAGTTAACCAAAATAATTTAGGCAAATGGCAATCTAGAGCATTGGATTATTAGGAAAAGCGCTACCAAAACATGAATCCTGCTGTGCCTATATTGGCGCTTGCACTTGTTATTACAGTGTGCCAAGCCGTATTAATGTAGGGTGGTTTCCCATATACCGTGAGTTATAGTGACGAACATATGGCCCCAAGTTGCAAGCAGCGGGGGCTGTACGACCCGGCATTTGAGCATGATGCCTGCGGGGTGGGGATGTTCTGTCGTATTGACGGTACGCCTTCGCATCTGGTAATCCAGAAGGGCCTCCGCATACTGGCGGAACTGGACCATCGGGGTGCCTGCGGGTGTGATGAGGACACCGGCGACGGGGCTGGCATTTTGATTCAGCTACCGCACGCGTTCTTTGAACGCGAAAAGCCCGGCCTACCGGCACCCGGTGATTACGCCGTTGGGATGGTTTTTCTGCCCGAGGCGGGTCGGAAAGAGGGCAGAGCGATGATTGAGGCGGTGGTCCGGGGTGAAAACGCCCGTTTCCTGGGTTGGCGGCGGGTCCCTACGGATAATCGCACCATTGGTGTGGGAGCGCGGCACCTTGAGCCGGCCGTCTGGCAGTTTTTTGTAAGTCGGAGTGCCTCCTTGGACGCGGATTCGTTTGAGCGGCAGCTGTATGTGATCCGCAAAGTTATCCAGAAAGAGGTGCGTCGCCGGGGGATCAGCGGCTGTTATGTGGCTTCGCTGTCGGGGCGGACGATGATTTACAAGGGAATGCTCACGCCGCGGCAGTTGCCCGGCTTCTATCCGGACTTGCGCAGCCGGAGGCTGGCCAGTTCGGTAGCCATGGTGCATTCCCGATTCAGCACGAACACATTTCCGGACTGGTCGCTGGCTCAGCCCTTCCGATTCCTCTGTCACAACGGAGAAATCAACACGCTGCGCGGCAACATCAACCAGATGCGTGCCGGTGAAGTGATGTTCAACAGCAAGCTCTTCGGGGCCGACATCAGAAAGGTCATTCCGGTGATCCGCGAAGGCGGCAGCGATTCCATGGCTCTTGACAACGCGCTTGAGCTGCTGTTTCATACCGGACGCTCGCTGCCGCATGCCATGATGATGCTGGTGCCGGAGGCGTGGGAACACCATCGGGTGATGTCGGATGCGAAACGGGCCTTTTACCAGTACCACAGCAATCTGATGGATCCTTGGGACGGACCGGCTGATGTTCTGTTTTCTGATGGACGCTACGCCGGCGGACTGCTGGATCGTAACGGCCTGCGCCCTTCGCGCTTTACGATTTCCAAGGATGGCTATGCCGTGCTGGCTTCAGAAACAGGTGTCGGCGGTATCCGAGAAGCCAATATTGCCCGCAAGGGCCGCTTGAAGCCGGGCCGCATGTATCTGGTGGATCTGGAAGAGGGTCGACTGGTTGAGGATGCCGAAATCAAGGACCGCATCAGTCAGCAGGCACCTTATCGAAAATGGCTTGACAGGCACCAGTTCACCTTAGCCGCATTGCCCGGGCAGGCAGCGCCGAGCCGCCCGGCCTCGCTGCTGCCGCTGCAGAAGATGTTCGGGTACACCTTGGAAGACCTGAAGATGCTCATGGCTCCCATGGGCATTGAGGCTAAGGAGCCGTTGGGCTCCATGGGCAATGATACCCCGCTGGCGGTGCTTTCAGACCGTCCCAGACTGTTGTATGACTATTTCAAGCAGCTGTTTGCGCAGGTTACCAACCCACCACTGGATGCCATTCGTGAGCAGATCGTAACTTCGCTGGCGCTTAATCTGGGGCCCAGCGGGAATCTCTTTACCGAGACCCCGCATCACTGTGCGAAGCTGCGGTTGGAGCAGCCTGTTCTGCGGGAGTCTGAGCTGGAGTCTATCCGGCACGGCCTGCCTCGGAGTGCTACGCTGAATATGTGTTTTCAGCCGGGTGAGCTGGAGCTGGCCTTGGACCGTCTTCAGAAGGAAGCGGTGGATGCCATCACCCGCGGAGCTGAGCTGATCATTCTTTCGGACCGATCTGCTGGCCCGGACGATCTGCCGATCCCGGCGCTGCTGGCCACCGGAGCGGTGCACCATCATATGATCCGGCACGGGCTTCGTTTGCGCTGCGGGCTGATCCTGGAGAGCGGAGAACCCCGTGAAATCCACCATTTTGCCCTGCTCATCGGCTACGGTGCGGAAGCCATTTGTCCCTGGCTGGCACTGTCATCGGTACGACAGATGGCGGATGCGGAGCAGTTGGGTGACCTCACCGCGCAAGGGGCCGCCCAGCGGTATATCAAGGCGATCGGCAAAGGTCTGCTCAAGGTGATGTCCAAGATGGGAATCTCCACGCTGCAGAGTTATCGGGGCGCGCAGATTTTTGAGGCGGTCGGACTGGCCAAGGCAGTCGTGGATCGGTATTTCAGCGGAACGGCATCCCGTATCGGCGGTGTCGGTCTGGATGTGGTGGCCCTTGAAACCCGGCTGCGCCATCAGAAGGCTTGGCCCGCCAAAGCCGTCACCTCCGAGATTCCTCTGGATGCAGGCGGACTTTATCAGTGGCGGCGCGATGGGGAGCGGCATGCCTTCAGCCCAACCTCCATTGCCCATCTTCAGCATGCCGCCCGCAGCGGTGCCCATGCGTCGTATCAGACCTTTGCGGACGAGATCAACAGCCAGACTGCGCTTTCGTTGCGGGGACTGTTGGAATTCGACTACGATGACTCGCGGGCCATCCCGCTGGAGGAAGTCATGCCTTGGACCGCCATCGTAAAGCGATTCAAGTCCGGTGCGATGTCCAACGGATCAATCAGCGGCGAAGTGCACGAGACGTTGGCCATGGCCATGAATGCCATCGGCGGAAAGAGCAATACCGGCGAGGGCGGCGAGAGCCCGGCCCGTTACGGCAGGGATAATCCGCGCCGCAGTCGAATCAAGCAGGTGGCTTCGGGACGTTTCGGTGTTACGATCGGATATCTCGCCAGCGCGGACGAGATTCAGATCAAGATGGCGCAGGGGGCCAAGCCGGGCGAGGGTGGCCAGCTGCCGGGTCGCAAGGTATATCCATGGATCGCCAAACTCAGGCATTCAACGCCCTATGTCGGGCTGATTTCACCTCCGCCGCACCACGACATTTACTCAATTGAGGATTTGGCGCAGCTGATCTTTGATCTTAAGAACGCCAGCCCGCGGGCCCGTATCTGTGTAAAGTTGGTATCGGAAGTCGGGGTGGGCACGGTGGCGGCCGGCGTAGCCAAAGGGAAGGCGGATGTGGTGCTGATCAGCGGCACCGATGGCGGCACCGGGGCCTCTCCCCAGACTTCCATCATGCATGCAGGACTGCCTTGGGAGCTGGGCCTGTCGGAGACGCATCAGACGCTGGTTAATCACGGCCTTCGGGAGCGGATTACTGTGGAGTGCGACGGACAGTTGAAGTCCGGGCGCGATGTGGCCATGGCCGCCTTGTTGGGGGCGGACGAATTCGGGTTTGCCACCGCCCCGCTGGTGGCCCTGGGATGCATCATGATGCGCAAGTGCCATCTGAACACCTGCCCGGTGGGCATTGCGACGCAGGACCCGGTATTGCGCCGGAAGTTCACCGGACAGCCGGAGCATGTCATCAATTACCTGCATTTTGTCGCCGAAGATCTTCGGGGAATCATGGCACGTCTGGGGTTCCGTACACTTCGGGAAATGCGCGGCCGTGTGGATAGACTCAAGCAGCGTACCGACATCACTCACTGGAAGGCGCGGCATCTGGACCTCACGCCGGTATTGCAGCAGGCTTCGGTGCCCGAAGAGTTGAAGGAATTTGCTGAGGTGAGTCAGCAGGAGCACAACCTTGAGCAGGTGCTTGACAACGAACTGATTTGGCTGGCTCAGCCTGCCCTTAAGCATAGCGAGCTGGTCACCGCGCATCTGCGGATCTCAAATACCGACCGCACGGTAGGCGCGATGCTCAGCCATGAGATTGCACGCAGACATGGTGAAGCCGGGCTGGCGGAAGACTCGATTATCTTCAGGTTCACCGGGTCCGCGGGTCAGAGTTTTGCGGCCTTTGGTGCGCCCGGTCTAACGTTTGATGTGCGCGGGGATGCGAATGATTACTTCGGCAAGGGGCTCAGTGGCGCAAAGATTATCATCCGGCCCCCTCGTGATGCCACCTATACGCCGCACAAGAACATGATCGTGGGCAATGTGGCTTTGTATGGAGCCACCAGTGGCGAGGTTTACATTCGTGGCCGTGCCGGCGAGCGTTTTTGTGTGCGCAACAGTGGGGTAAAGGCAGTCGTTGAGGCGGTAGGCGACCATGGCTGCGAGTACATGACCGGCGGCCGCGTGGTGATCATGGGGCCCACCGGGCGGAATTTTGCCGCCGGGATGAGTGGGGGCGTAGCGTATATATTGGATGGCACGCGTGATTTTCGGCATGGGCGCTGCAATACGGAGTCGGTGCTGCTGCAGGACATTGAGAATGCGGATGACGAGGCGGAGCTGTACGCGCTGATTGAGGGCCATTACCGTTACACGCGAAGCCGTGTTGCCCGGTGGGCCTTGGACAACTGGCAGCAGGCGTTGAGTGAATTTGTCCAGGTGATGCCGGTGGAATACAAGAACGCGCTGCAGCGGCTGGCGCGTGAGCGTGTGGCCGCGGCTGCATGATGGGGAAGCTGACCGGTTTTATGGACTTTGACCGTGAGCTGCCGGCGACCCGCCCGGTGGGCGAGCGGCTAAAGGACTGGCGCGATGTTTACAGCTCGTTTGAAACGGCCAGCCTTCAGAAGCAGGCGGCCCGCTGCATGGATTGCGGCGTGCCGTTTTGCATGTCCGGATGTCCGCTGGGCAATGTAATTCCAGACTGGAATGACCTGGTGTACAGCGGCCACTGGCATCTGGCGTATGAGCGTCTGGCGGCGACGAACAACTTCCCGGAGTTTACCGGGCGCATCTGTCCGGCACCGTGCGAAACCGCCTGCGTACTGGGCATTATTGACGATCCGGTAACGATCGAACGCATTGAGCAGGAGATCATTGAGCGGGCTTTCAGGGAGGGCTGGGTAAGGCCCGCAATTCCCGCAGAGCGTACGGGGCACCGGGTTGCGGTGGTGGGATCGGGTCCGGCCGGTCTTGCGGCCGCCGACCAGCTCAATCGGGCCGGACATCGGGTAACCGTATTGGAGCGTGACGATCGGATCGGCGGCCTGCTACGCTATGGCATCCCCGACTTCAAGCTCGAAAAATGGATCCTGGACCGTCGCATTGAGCTCATGGAGCAGAGTGGTATTGTGTTTGTTACCCGTGCAGATGTGGGAGGCAACTATATGGCGGAAAAGCTTCGGGACTTTGAGGCCGTGGTGCTGTGTACGGGAGCCACAAAACCGCGGGATCTGCCGGCCGAAGGGCGGGGTCTGGCCGGCATTCATTTTGCGTTTGACTATCTGCGACAGCAGAATAAGCGGGTCGCCCGGGATGATCTGCGGCGTGAGGGGATCAGGGAGATTACCGCCCGGGGCAAACATGTAATTGTCATTGGCGGTGGCGATACCGGCAGTGACTGTGTGGGCACGGCCAACCGCCAGGGTGCGGCATCAGTGACGCAGTTTGAGCTGTTGCCGGTGCCCCCGGAGGATCGGCCGGTGCACCAGCCGTGGCCTTTTTATCCAATGATTCTGCGCACCAGCACTTCCCATGAGGAGGGAGTTGACCGCCATTGGAGTCTGATGACCAAGGCGTTTGAAGGACCTGAAGGCCATATACGCCGGCTGCGCACGGTTCAGGTCCGGTTTGACGATCGGCGCTTGGTTGAGCATCCGGGCACAGAGCGGGTCTGGCCGGCGGATCTGGTATTGCTAGCCATTGGCTATCTGGGCCCGGAGGCGGACCATCTGACCGAAGCGTTCGGGTTTGATCTGGATGTCCGGGGCAATTTCGCCACAGGGTCGGACTACCAGACGAGTGTACCTGGCATATTTGCCGCCGGGGATGCCCGCCGGGGTCAGTCTCTGGTGGTTTGGGCGATCAGTGAAGGGCGTGAGGCGGCCCGCCATGCGGATGCCTGGCTGTCGGGCTTTATGGCTTTGCCGACCAAAGGCATCGGTGATCTGCCGCGCAAGTAGACCGCGCAGTTGCATCCGCAGATATTCCTGCGCTCCCCAGCGCACCATCCTGGAATGCGGCCGGTACATTCAACGAAACCGGAGCTGCTGAATTCGGGTAGGAAAGCATCCATACAAGAGCGCTAGGGCGCACACAGACATGTTATTCTTTGGATTCCCCGAAATCCTCATTCTACCCGTGGTTGCAGCTTGGTGGATTTGGATCCTTTGGCTCATGGTTTCATTGACGAAGTTTCTCAAACGTGAGAACAAACGGGTCAGGGAGGACGGGAATTAGTCCGTTTTCAACGAACAGCTCCATAATGTCTGCCGGGTGTGGGTAGGGGAGGGCTGTGAGTAACAATCTACCGGAGCCTGGCTGTTGCCATCCGTGTCCTGGATGGCAGAGGATGGTGGGAGCCAGCCTTGAGGACAGGGGCAGCAATCCTCACCTGCACCGGGCTGTACCCGGGTTGCACAGCTGATCCGGTGAAGTGCGCCGGGCTGATCAAGCTCGGATCGGTCCGTATGAAGGAATACCACAGATCCCGGATTATTCATGACGATTCGGAATTTCCCGGAATCTGCGCCAAGGATTG